>VFFD01000001.1 GCA_018882745.1 Candidatus Nanopelagicaceae bacterium | reverse complement strand
GGAATACACCGAAGTGCAGTTTGCAATTATTAACGACAAGACTCTAGGTCAACTCAATATCTCCAATATCGCTTTTCGAGAAGATCAAGGAGCGTATCTGGCGGGAGTTCTGTCGGCGCTCACAACAAAGCGGAATTCAGTCGGTTTTATCGGTAGTGAGCCTGAGTTACTCTCAAGTTTTACCAGAGGCGTGAAAGCAGCTTCAACAAGGGTCAAGGTGATCAATATTTCCTACCCCGATATCGATGGAGCGCTTATGAAAGGGCTAGCCCGCGTTGATGTTGCGTACTCGACGTGGGATGGAGATGCAGCCGTGCTCTCTGCGGTGCTCGAGAATTATTCAAAGAAAGTTAGTTTGATTGTTGAAACGCCGGATCAATACTTTGCCAAACTTCCTGCCGCCCAAAAAGTTATTTTGGCATCAATCAACAAAGTATTAACAAAGCCAATTGATCAATTGGTGAAAGCCGCACTTGCCAATCAGGCACTGATTGATGTGATTGATGAAGAAGCCGGAATCTACGGTAGGGAATACAACGTTGGTAATGGTGGAATCACGCTAACAATCAATCGCAAAGTGACGGGCGCAGTTCTGAAGCGCCTTAAGGCAGAAGAGTTAAAACTAACTCGTCAATAGAGAATCTGAAACGAAACTTTTAAAGAGTTCTGGCGAGAATAACTTCGGCTTGGGCTCGGGTCGGATATGAAGATTGAGTACCGCGCCGAGTGACGCTATCGGAGGCGCAAGCACAACCAAGTTTTATTGAACGTTCAATATCCATACCAGCTGCGATCCCTGATGCAAATGCGCCGACGAATGCATCACCGGCTCCAGTGGTATCAATTGCTTTCACCGTGGGTGCAGAGACATATCTGATGCTCCCTTGAGAGTCTGTGTAGGCCGCACCTTTTTCTCCCAAAGTCACAACGAGATTGCAACCAAGAGTTCGCGCCACACTTGCGATTTCATCATCGCTGTCAGGAAATTTCTGCGCTGGATTAATTCCCTTGAATTCAGTTTCGTTAGGGATGATCCAGTCACTGAGCTCGATAAGTTCCTTAGATAGCGGAGCAAATGGAGCGGGATTAAGAATCGTTTGTGCACCAAGTTCGTGCGCTTGTCGAAACGCGGCAATCGTCACTTCTTGAGGAATTTCGAGCTGACCGATGACGACATCTACTTTTCCGATCGACTTAAGGGCGCTCTCGGCCTGTGTCGTAGTCATGGAGTTATTTGCCCCAGGAACGCAGATGATGCGGTTTGTGCCATTTGGTTCCACCCATATTGGGGCAACACCGCTTGCGCCGGCAACTCGTGAAAGATAGGTCGTATCAATTCCTTGTTCTTGGAAATTCTTGACTGTGGTGTCTCCAAAGACATCATCGCCCAGGGTGTTGACCATGAAAACTTTCGAACCCATGCGGCTGGCCATAACAGCCTGATTCGCGCCTTTTCCACCAAAGCCGAGTGAAAATGAGTCCCCAATCACAGTTTCTCCCGCCTGAGGAATCTTCTGAGAGTAAGCGATCATGTCGATCATCGTGCTGCCCACGACGACGATGACGGGCTCAGGGAGCGACATTCAAACCACCTTTTCTTTCGCTGCGAGGTTCTAGACGGGACGATACTCCACGCGATAAGTTATCTGCAATCGTTTTTAGCGATGAGTTGGGGAGCCTCGAAATGTCCAATGTGACAATTTCAGATGTAGCCAAGAAAGTTGGCGTATCTGAATCGACTGTCTCTCGATTCCTTAGCGGTTTTAAAGTTCGCAATGCGGACGTCATTAATCAAGCAATAAAAGATTTAGATTATCGACCAAATATTGTGGCTCGTAATCTCAAATCAGGCAAGACTGGACTTATCGCGGTTGTAGTTCCCGACATCACCAATCCATTTTTTGCTTCTATCGTGCGGGGCGCCGAAGTCGCCGCAGGTGATGAATTCATGATCCAACTCATCAACACCGGAGATGATCTCGATAAAGAATCGTGGGCGCTGCGCAGAATGGTGGGTCGAGTAGATGGCATGATCTATGTGCCCCTACAAGAAAATTCCAGTGCAGTGGATGAACTTGATAACCGATCACTTCCAATGGTTTTTGTTGATCGGGTCATTGAAAAGAATAAGAATTTAGATTCAGTTCTCGCAGATAATTTCAGAGGTGGGGAGTTAGCTGCTCGCCATCTCGTTGAGCATGGACACTCTCGTATCGCTCACATTGGTGGTCCCATTAGTTCAACGCCGGGTAAGGCGCGGGCTCGTGGGTTTGTTGAAACGCTGAGAGCTTTGAAGGTCGATCTTCCATCACAATTTGTGGTGGAGTCAGATTTCACAACTCTTGGTGGTTATCAGGCCACGATGGCTCTTCTGGCGCTCAAGTCGCGCCCCACCGCTCTATTTGTTGCGAATAATTTAATGACGATTGGCGCCTTAAAAGCGCTAAAAGAGAAAGGGATTAGCGTCCCTCAAGAGATGGCCATCATCGGTTTCGATGACCATGAATTATCAGATTTGGTTGATCCTCCACTGACGGTCATCTCTCGAGATGCCCATCTTCAAGGTGCGCTTGCTATGCAAACGCTCTTGGAGAAAATTAGAGGAGGCAATCAATTTCCCCCTAAGCAACTCAAGGTCGATGTAAACCTTGTGGTCCGTGGTTCCTGTGGCTCGACATGTCGTTACAGGAATTCCAAGACTTCAGAGTTTCCAAAAACATTGAGCGCTTCGAGTCGCAGTAAATAACTACTACTAAGGAGAAAACTGAATGCAGAAGAAAACTCTCCGCAAGCTCGGCGCATCGCTTATTGCTGGTGCTCTCGTGCTTTCGGGAATTGTCGCCTCTGCCCCTGCGCAAGCAGCAACCAAGACAATTGGTATTGCTTACAGCTTGGGTGGTCGCGATGTTCCAGGCTTTAACCAACTTGCTTACATCGGTGTTAAGCCGATCTTGGATCGAAACAAGAGCCTAAAACTCATCGAATCACAGGACAGCCCAACTGCAACTGATGATCAGCGTGCAGAACGCCTTCGCCTTATGGCAAAGCGTGGCGCTAACCCAATCGTGGTTGTTGGTTTCACCTACGCCACAGCACTTGGAAAGGTTGCAAAGGAATTTCCTAAGATTCAATGGGGAATTGTCGATGACTCATCTGTAAAGGCAGCCAACGTTCAAGGCATCGTCTTTAAAGAGGAAGAAGGCTCCTACCTCGTTGGTCTTGCAGCTGCAATGACAACCAAGACTGGAAAGATTGGATTCATCGGCGGCGTTAATACTCCGCTCATCGCTAAGTTCGAAGCTGGCTTTATGGCTGGCGCAAAGGCGATCAATCCAAAGATCAAGATCCAGTCAACCTACATCTCCAACTTCCCAGATTTCTCTGGATTTAACGATCCAGCAAAGGGATATGAAGCAGCAAAGGGTATGTATCAGAACGGCGCAGATGTTGTCTATGCAGCAGCTGGCGGAACCGGAACTGGTATGCACAAGGCAGCTTCGGAGTTGAAGAAGTGGTCAATTGGTGTGGATGCTGATGAAGCTACTTATCCTGCACACGCAGCATACAAATCAACAATTCTTACCTCCATGCTCAAGCGCGTAGACCTCGGTGTTCGTGGTTTCGTTAATGATGCACTTGCTGGCAAGAAGACTTCAGGTATTAAGACTTGGGGTTACAAGCAAGGTGGCGTTGGCTACACCAAGACTGGTGGATATCTCAAGGGTGTTACCGCAGTTATCGATAACTACGGTTCACAGATCGCTACTGGCAAAGTCGTAGTACCAAGCGATCCAAGCAAGGCATAAGTAAATAAGTAATTACAGAGTGCGTCATCTATGTGATGGCGCACTCTGTAACAAAAGTAAGTTTCACTCGCACAAAGGGGAGAACGCGTGGGGAATGTCCTTGAAGTCGTTGGAATAGAAAAAAATTATCCCGGCGTCGTTGCCAATCGAAATGTCTCCCTAAATGTCACTGAAGGTTCCATCCATTCCATTATTGGCGAGAATGGCGCTGGAAAGTCCACACTAATGAAGATTCTTTATGGTCTGGTTAGGCCTGATGCAGGAAGCATTAAAGTTTTTGGTGAAGCCATCGCACTTAAATCGCCACAAGATGCCATCAAATTAGGCATCGGCATGGTCCACCAACATTTCAAATTAGCGGATAACGCGACTGTTTTGGAGAATGTAATTTTAGGAAGTGAGCCAACACGTTTTGGTTTTGTTGTGAAATATGACGAAGCACGTAAGAAATTGCAGGAAATCGCTGATCATTATGGCCTTGAAATAGACCCTGATGAGTCGCTTGCCAATCTTGGAGTCGGCGAAAGACAGCGGGTAGAAATCGCCAAAGTACTTTTTCGAGGCGCGAAAATTCTGATTTTGGATGAACCTACTGCGGTGCTTGTGCCCCAAGAAGTTGAGGAGCTCTTCACAAACCTCCGTGAACTTGTGAAAAAAGGATTGACAGTTCTTTTCATCTCTCACAAATTAGATGAAGTTTTATCGATAGCCGATGACATCACCATCATGCGCCAGGGAACTACGGTTGCAACTCGCAAGCCAAAGGATACTAATAAGAAGGAATTAGCTGAGTTGATGGTTGGCGGAGAACTACCTAAACCACGTGCGGGTAATCAGAAAGTTAGCGACGAGAAAGTTCTCGCTATAAACGGTGCTTCTTATGTGCGTGAGGATGGTCGCCAGATTCTCTCCGGGGTAAATCTTGAGATTCATGGTGGTGAGATTCTTGGTCTTGCTGGTGTTGAAGGAAATGGACAGAGCGAACTTATTGAATTAATTATGGGATTGCTAACTCCCTCAAGCGGCACTGTAGAAGTATTAGGACTCAACGCAACTACTTCTCTCACGCGTGACATTAGAAATGCAGGAGTCGCCTATATCCCGCAGGATCGTCAGCGCGACGGTCTTCTGATGACTGCACCGCTCTGGGAGAATCGAGTTTTGGGTCATCAATTTGCCGAACCGTTAGCAAGCAGCATTTGGGTAAACAAAGGCGCTGCTATCAGCGATTCCAAACGTGTTGTAGATGAGTTTGATGTGAGGACTCCAGGAGTAAACGTTCTAGCGAGCGCACTTTCAGGTGGTAATCAACAGAAATTTATTGTGGGAAGAGAATTAAGCGGCAATCCAAAACTCATTGTTGCGGCACAACCAACGCGTGGCGTTGATGTTGGAGCGCAAGCAATTATCTGGGATCACCTAATGAAGGCACGCTCGGGTGGCGCTGGTGTACTGCTCGTTTCAGCTGATCTAGATGAACTTTTCTCCCTCTCTGATCGTATTGCTGTCATTTATAACGGATCTATTGTCTCGGTGTTAAACCCAGCAAAAACAACGCCAGAAGCACTGGGCTTAGCGATGACAGGAGCGAAGAGCGCATGATGAAGAGCAAGATTTTCTGGGGGACTGTCGCGCCTTTAGCTGCAATTCTAAATTCCTTACTTTTGGTCTATGTGATTTTAAAGTTCCGTGGAGTAGACCCCATCGAGATGTTTAAGCTCATGGCATCGTATGGGTTTGATCCGCGAAACTTAGTTTCTGAATTGAATCAAACCGTTGCTTACTACATGGCGGGGGTTGCAGCAGCCATCGGTTTTAAAATGCTCTTATTCAATATTGGTATCGATGGCCAATATCGCATGGGAGCCTTCTTCGGGGGAGTTGTGGGCGCTGCCGTGAGTCTGCCACCGATCTTGCATGTCTTGCTCATTATTCTTACCGCAATGATCGCAGGCGGTTTATGGGCTGCAATTGCAGGTTATTTGAAAGTCCGTCGTGGAGTTTCTGAAGTTATCAGCAACATCATGCTTAACTTTATTGCAGCTGCGATTATTGCTTTCTTATTGAGTCCATCTTTGTTGGGAATCCTTCCTGAAGGTTCACAGACCTTGCAAACAAGAGAGATTCCCGCAAGTGGCCGGATGCCAACCATCAAAGCGTTTGACAGTGAGATTTATACTTTTCTCTTCATATCGATCGCTGTAGGCGTTGCATATTGGGTAATGCTCAACAAGACCGTCTTTGGTTTCAACTTGCGAGCTACTGGACTTTCTTTCCGAGCCGCCCGCGCAAGTGGAGTTAATGCACCGCGTATGATTTTTGTTACGACAGTTCTCTCGGGTGCAATTGCTGGCTTAGTTGGTATTGGAACACTGTTATCAGATACTCATTCCTACAGCATGGCTTTCCCTGCGGGATATGCATTCACAGGTCTATCTCTGGCGCTTCTGGGAAGAAATCACCCTGTAGGCATTTTCTTTGCAGCTTTTCTATGGTCTTTTCTCGAACGCTCTGCACCAGTTCTTGAATTTGAGGGAGTTCCGCCTGAGATTGTGATTGTTATGCAAGGCGCAATAGTGCTCTCTATCGTGGTCGCATATGAAGTAGTTGCCCGAATTAATTTGCGCCAGCAACAACGGGCCGTCGGTAGCGTCGCTGTCGATAGCTCCATTACCAAGGAGGCTAACTGATGTCGAAGAAAGTTGAGTCTCTCGAATCCTCAAGCAAAGTAAAGTCTTTCTTTAAATCTCCAGCGCGAATCACACTGTTGATCGCAACTGTATTTTTTGTTATCGCACTCGTTGAGAGCATTACTGGCGCAGTCGATATCTCCTCACCTGGAACTTCGGGCGCTACGTTGCGGTTTGCGATCCCACTTCTCATGGCCGGACTTGGTGGGCTCTGGGCAGAACGGGCTGGAGTCATCAATATCGGCCTGGAAGGAATGATGATTGTCGGCACTTGGACCGGTGCGTGGTTTGGATATTTGTACGGACCTTACGTAGGCCTTCTTGCAGCTGCAATTTTTGGATTACTTTCAGGACTCTTTCACGCAATTCTTACTGTCAAGATTGGTATTGATCAAGCTGTTTCAGGTCTTGCAATCAATCTAATTGCAGCGGGCGCTGCGCGTTATTTGTCAGGCATTTTCTTCCCGCCTGTTGGTGGAGATAGAACCGTCTCTCCGCCTGTTGAAACCATGCCAACATTTACTATTCCAATCATCGCGCCCTTCTTTAAGAGTATTGATGAAAAAGAGATTTTCTTGATTTCAAATATCTCTGGCCTTATCTATGGAGTTACTACTGAACTCTCCGTTGTGACAGTAGGGCTTTTGCTTCTCTTGCCACTCACTTCGTGGGTGCTATGGCGGAGCAAATTTGGATTACGGATGAGGTTTTCTGGCGAGAATCCGATGGCAGCCGAGTCATTGGGTATCAACGTTTATCGCACGCGCTACATAGCGATCTCGATATCCGGCATGTTTGCATCGCTGGGTGGTGCTTATCTATCTCTAGTTGCATCATCTGTGTATCGAGAAGGCCAGACAGCCGGACGAGGCTTTATTGGGCTTGCAACGGTCATCTTTGGAAATTGGCGACCGAGCGGCGTTTTTGCCGGCTCCATCCTCTTTGGATTCACTGATGCGCTGCGCGTTCGCCAAAACGAATCAGTGATGGCGATTTTGTTAGCTGCCGCGATTATCGCAGGATTATTGTCGTTGTATTACGCACTCTCACGACAATGGAAGCCCATGTCTATAGCAGGCATTATTGCGCTCACAGGTTTCTGGCTCAATCGACAAGTTGAAACTATTCCACAAGAATTCGTTACGGTATTTCCAAACGTTGCCACGCTAATCGTGCTGACATTCTTGGCGCAGAGACTTACGCCACCAGCTATGGCTGGCATGCCGTACCGGCGCGGCTCTGAATAGCAAGGCTAACTGTGACTGTCGCATGGCATACACCTGTCCTTGAAAGCCTTAGACCAGTTCTTGATGGCGCCGGTTTAGTCACAATCAATCAGAACAAAATCATCGAGGTAGCCAATTGGATGGCATATGAAGAGTTCGCGACTCCAGACGGCTCTCTACTCTTTGATTTCGGAAATGATCCTGATGTATTGATGGATTTCACCATGGTGGTCAATACGATGAATTTTGCTTTTACGGATTTTAAAACTGGAGTTAAATTTGAAACCGATTATCAGGGTCGACGCTGGTGCGACAGTGAAGCGATGCTGGCATGTATTCATCGCGCCATCAATTCTGGCATTCCATTTTTCTCGGGTGAGTATCTAGCGAACTTAACCCGTGAGCAGTTATCCTCCATATTCTCTGGAACAATTGAAATGCCTATGCTCGATGAGCGAGTAGCGATCTTTAATGAAGTAGGACGAGTGTTGGTTGAGAAATACCAAGGCGGATATCACAATTTTGTGCGCTCGTGCGCTCCACGACTGTATGCCGGTGGAGATGGACTGCTAGAGCGTCTTGTTACAGAGTTCCCGCGCTTTAACGATGTGAGTCTGTATCGGGGTCACCAAGTACAGATCTTTAAGCTGGCGCAATTAGGAATCTGGGGAATGCATCTCTGCTTGGCTCCGCGGGGCCACTGGAAGCTTGAAGATCCCGAGAACCTCACTGCATTTGCAGATTACATCGTCCCCGTCGGGCTACGTGTAATGGGCATATTTGAGTACGCACCAGAATTAGAGGCACAGATAAATAGCCTGGTTGAAGTCAAGCGCGATAGTGAAGCGGAGATTGAATTACGAGCGAGCTCCATTTATTGCATCGCAAGGCTTACGGAAGAAATCAATAAGCGGCGACCAGGAATGGTGCCGCTCTTAATGCCTCAAGTTGATTTTCGCTTTTGGAAGACGTATCACGCAACGCATTGGCCGCATCATCTCACTCATACCATCATGTACTGAGATATTTAGATTGGCGCTTAGCTAAGCTAGCTCTTCTCTCCATTTTCTAAGTAGTGGTAGAGCTTTCTCAAACTTATCGACGACTTCTCCGACATCTTCGACACAGCCACGGACAAATAGATTGATGCCTTTTCCATCAATCATATTTCTATCCCTGATAACTCGGGTGTCTGTGACAAGACCTACAATCCCTTTCTTGCTTGGATCAGTGCGCATCGCGGCCCAAAAGATTCCGATCTCGGAAGCAGTGCCATCATCGACCATTGGCCCATCAAGGAGTGCTAGGACTGCATTAGCCTTTAATACTTCTTTTGAATCAATATCAAAGATAAATTCAGCGGTTACAGGGTCAGGTAATGGGATTTCATGGGGAACAAAGACCTCAAATCCTTCACTTCGGAGTTGTGCGGCGCATTGATCAATAAATGAACGTTCATATGGTGTAAAAAGTGGACCAGCAAAATAAATTCGCATAGCGCAAAACTCCCTCGTCGTTGTAGACGAGAGTATGCCTTTACAGATAGATTTCTGCAATCGATTTCACTAAATGAAATGGGGCGTTTTGCTTAGTTCTTATCGCGAAGTGTTACGTCATGGCCATGCCGCCCCAACTTTTGGCTTCGGAATGGTTGGTCGAATTCCAGTGGCCATGAATACCGTTGCGCTCGTCTTCCTCATTTCAACAGTACGAGATTCTTTCTTGTTAGCGGGAATTGCCTCTTCGATCTACACCTTCTCGGGCGCCATTGTCGGACCACGAATTGGCAGACTTGCAGATCGCCATGGAACGCGTGTGGTTCTTCTCCCCATCACGATCATTAATGCTTTTTCAATTGTTGCGGTGGTCTATTCCAGCTCGCGCTCAACCCCCTTCTTGCTCTTTTTCTCCGCGTTGGCTGGCGCAACGATGCCAAGTTTTGGAAGTTATACACGAACTCGCTGGAGTCGCACCATTAAAGATAAGAGAGAGTTGGGAGTCGCTCTGTCACTTGAATCAGTCGCTGACGAGACTGCATTTGTTATCGGACCCGCTTTTGCTGGATTCCTCTTCTCCCTCTACGGATCTAATTCACCACTGATCGCCGGAGTTGTTTTTACTGTTATCGGTGGAATCGGTCTTGCCATTACTTCATTCGATCACCGCGTTACCTATGATGGTGAACAAATACATGGCGGCCTGTTAAAAATAAAGTATGTCAAGAGTCTTCTGGCTTCTCTCGTTGCCCTCGGGTTGCTCTTTGGCTCTAACTTTGTGGTCATTCTTGCCGTCGCAAAAGAAAATGGACGTGCTGCTGAAGGAGGACTCTGGGTTGGTTTGTATCCGATTGGTAGCACCATTGCTGGTTTGATTTATGGTTTCATTCATTGGAAATCCCGAAACTCAATTCGTTACACCTTAGCTCTGGCATTTATGACGTTATCAACTAGTGCAATTCTCTTCTTTCAAGATATCGATACGATTGTTTACTTCATAATTCTTTCGGGAATTGCTATCGCTCCTGCTCTCATCGCTGCTAATGCCCAACTAAAAGAATTAGTCCCTTTGAGTCGACTTAATGAAGCCTTCTCACTTCTCGGGGCGTCAATTTCGATTGGAATTACCCTTGGTAGCTCTCTCAGCGGAGCGCTAGTGGATCGATTCGGCGGCTGGAATGGGTTCTATTTCATGACAGCAGCGACGCTACTAGCGACACTTCTCTCAGCAATTGGAATTAACTCTGGACGAAGAATGAATCACCAAGACGGTGCACTTACAATTGACCAAGTAGGAGTGAAAGAATAAGACATGGCAGAGAAAATCATCTTTGACACAGATCCAGGAATCGATGATGCGTTGGCGCTCCTGCTTTTGGCAGCTTCGCCAGAAGTAGAACTTCTCGCCATTACGGTTACACACGGCAATACTTCTCAAGATAAGTGTTTAAGAAATGCTCTGCAATTGGTCGAGCTAGCTGGAATCACCCATGTTCCCGTTGCGCGCGGAGCAAGCGAACCGCTTGTGAAAGAACTTTCTGTAGCCGAGGAGACGCATGGCGATGGTGGGTTGGGCTATGCCCAACTTCCTCCAAGTTCACAAAAACCAGATGGCTTGCTAGCCCATGATCTGATTATTGATTTGGTAGAGAAAAATCCAGGAGAGATAACTCTGCTCTGTGTGGGACCGATGACCAACATTGCCCTAGCTTTCTTGAAGAAACCCTCAATTGCCGGCAAAGTTAAGAAGATTATCTCCATGGGCGGAGCAATTCACTATCCTGGAAATGCTACGCCTCAATCAGAATATAACGTCTTCTGCGATCCTGAGGCGTTCGACATTGTTCTAAATGCAGGGATTGAGTGCATATTGGTACCGCTCGATGTGACCTATAAGTGCATTTTCACCACTGAGCATCTGGCTCGCATCACGAAAGCCCGAAGTGATGTCAAGAAATTTATTGACGACTCAACTCGTTTTTACATGGAGTTTCATGCATCTCACCAAAGTATCCAAGGATGTGCCATCAATGACCCACTTGCTGCAGCGTTATTGATTGATCCCACGTTGGTCCATAATCGGGATTACTTTGTTTCGGTAGAGCTGCTAAGCCCAACTTCTAAAGCAAAGACCATTGCAGACCATTATGGAGCGCTAAAAAAAGCGCCTAACGCAAAAGTTTCTATGGATGTAGACGTGGAGCGTTTTATGAATTTATTCATTGAGAGAATGAACGCGTTGATATGACACTGCAGCAGCAGAAGCAGTACCACACACAAACCGCCCTTGGAGATGTTGGACGATATGTATTGATGCCTGGTGACCCAGGTCGGGTCCCCATCATCGCTGCGCGCCTCGAAAATCCGCGCCATATTGCAACTAATCGGGAATATGTCACATACACAGGGACGCTAGAAGGGACATTGGTTTCGGTAACGTCAACCGGAATAGGTTGTCCATCAAGCGCAATAGCAATAGAAGAACTCTTTCGATCTGGCGCAGATACATTTATTCGCGTGGGTACTTCTGGAAGTTTTCAGCCCGGAACGCGTTCAAATGACATAGCAATTGCTACCGGCGCGATACGTCATGAAGGAACTTCGTCGCACTACATGCCGATTGAATTTCCAGCGGTATGTAATATAGAGATCGTCCAATCAATGCGGCGGGCAGTCACACGTCTTGGATTACGGCATCAAGTGGGAATCTCTCACTCAAAAGATTCATATTACGGCGAAGTAGAGCCAGAGCGATCCGCACTACCTGAAGAACTTGCAGATCTCTGGCGGGCGTGGACTATTGGCGGTGCAATTTGCTCAGAGATGGAGTTATCAACGATTTGCATCGTATCGAGCATTCTTGGTGCCAGAGCTGGCGGGATCATGGCAATGCATGGCGAGGGAGAGTTTGGCCCACTGGATTCTTTGATTGATGCAGCTGTTGAGTCAGTGCGAGAATTAATCAGATTTGATTTAAAAGAAAATAGCGTAGACAACTAGAGAGATGACAATGGAAACCAACGGTAAGCAGTATCACATTCAACTCCAACGTGGAGATGTAGGAAAGTATGTTCTGTTACCAGGTGATCCTGGACGTTGCGAACCAATTTCCCGCCTCTTTGATAACCCACGACATGTTGCAACTAATCGCGAATATGTCACCTACACAGGGACATTGGATGGGGTCCCGGTCTCAGTTACTTCAACGGGCATCGGATGTCCTTCGGCAGCAATTGCGCTTGAAGAGCTTGTCAAGTGTGGCGCTGACACCTTTATCAGAGTCGGCACGTCAGGACATATTCAAAAAGATATTCAATCCGGAGAGCTTGCAATTATTACTGCAGCGATTCGAGATGAAGGAACTTCTCGTCACTACATGCCAATTGAGTTTCCAGCCATCGCCGATATAGATATTGTCATGGCTCTAAAGGCTGCTGCCAAGAAGACTGGAGCGAAGTCGCGTACTGGAATTACTCAATCAAAAGATTCATTTTATGGTCAACATGAACCAGAAAGAATGGGCGTCGTAAAAGATCTACTTGAGCGATGGAGAGCGTGGGAGATTGGGGGCGCGCTCTGTTCAGAAATGGAAGCCTCTGCGCTATTTGTTATAGCCTCAATGCTCAGAGTCCGTGCAGGTGGCGTCATGATGGTTCATGGCAAAGAGCCCATGCCACCTCTAGATATATTGCTCCAAACTGCGGTTCAGGGCCTACGAGAAATGATCGCCAACGATAGAGCAAGTGGTCGAAGCGTTACTTTGTAACTCCGGCTTTCTTTATTGCGTCGAGCATCATCTCCCAAAACTTATCTGCATCTAATTCAAGCGCTACATTGCAGTTGGCGTTCTCGCCCAGGCGACCATGAATATCCACAACTGTCGCACCGCGCGTCAATGTCCCATTGAGTTCGGTCTGGACATTCACGAACCGACTCTTCACAACAGTTCGATCAATTAAGAGCGCAATCGCTACAGGATCATGAAGTGGTGGATCTGGCATTTCAAAAACTTCATCGTATGTTTTTGCAAAGAATTTCAGTAACCCAATAATGGTCTCACTTAACGGCGTACCAATCTCCTGAAGTCGAGTGAAGACCTTGGAGGTAACAAGCGCTTGATGCGTAACATCTAAACCACACATTGTTAGGGCTAGTCCACTTCGCAGAACTACGTCTGCGGCCTCAGGATCCATCCAGATATTGAATTCGGCATACGGGGTGCGGTTTCCGCGCGATGCGCTGCCGCCCATAAAGACAATCTCTTTTATCCGACTTTTCAGATCTGGGTACATCTTAAGGAAGAGCGCTACATTAGTGAGCGGTCCAGTTGCAACGAGCGTTACAGGCTCTGAACTTTCGCGGATGAGTTTTGCGATGAGATCGACCGCATGTAACTCCGAGAGCTCCATCGATGGAGTTGGTAACTCTGCACCATCTAGCGCGGACTCACCATGAATATCGTTCGCTTCTTCAAAAGCACCCAAGATGGATTTTCCCGCACCTTCGGCGATAGGAACATTAATTCTTGCGAGAGTGGCAACGCGTCGCGCATTTAAAGTTACCTTTGTGATTCCACCATTTCCTGAGACTGTGGTTATTCCAAGAAGCTTCAGCGCTGGATTATGCGCAGCAAGGATCATCGCTAAAGCGTCATCATGCCCAGGATCACAGTCGAGAATCAAAGGAATCGGTTTCATGTGGCAAGAGTAGAGCCAAATTACGTATCTGACAGTGAAATACTGCACTTCTCAATCAGTAATTTGATAGATAAGATATGACCATGCTCGTAATCGACGGCAGTGAAACTTCTATCAAGAGTTTCTTACGGACCCTGTCGCCGGTAGATCAAGTCGGTGCTGAATCCCGCGCCGCAATGTTAGGCACTCGAAGCATTAAAACTGCAAGCAAACTCTGGGCGATCGATACAGCGATTTCGATGATCGACCTTACAACTCTCGAAGGAGCTGATACTCCTGGAAAAGTTATGGCGCTTTGTACAAAAGCAGTAAGACCCGACCCAACTGATAGCACCGTGCCACATGTTGGTGCAGTCTGCGTTTACAACGATATGGTTCGAATTGCTCGCGAACATCTCGACAACAATGGCGGCAAGAGCATTCCAGTCGCAGCTGTCTCTACTGCTTTTCCTTCTGGCCGCGCCAGTTTGGAAGTAAAGAAAAGAGATACCGAAGATGCGATTGCCGATGGCGCCACTGAGATCGATATGGTCATCGATCGAGGAGCGTTTCTCTCCGGAAATCTCGCAAAAGTCTTCGCTGAAATCGTTTGCATTAAGGAGATTTGTGGGGATAGGGCCCACCTCAAAGTCATCCTCGAAACTGGCGAGCTCGTTACGTATGACAATGTGCGGAAAGCCTCGTTCCTTGCAATGGCGGCGGGCGCAGATTTCATTAAAACGAGTACTGGAAAAGTTGTACCCGCGGCTACCACGCCCGTTGTATTGGTGATGTTGGAAGCTGTGCGAGATTACTTTCAGATGACTGGAAAGAAGATTGGTGTGAAACCTGCTGGAGGTATAAGAACCACCAAGGATGCGATCAAACAATTAGTTTTGGTCAATGAGACAGCAGGTCCAGAGTGGCTCACCCCAGATTTATTCCGAATTGGAGCGAGCGCTCTTCTAAATGACCTATTGATGCAGCGAATGAAGATGAAAAATGGACAATATTCTGGACGAAATTACGTGACATTGGATTAATGATGACTTTCGAATATTCGCCAGCACCCGAATCCACTGCTATCGTGGATATCAAATCAGATTACAACCTCTTTATCGATGGAAAGTTTGTGCCATCAAAGGGCGGCAAGAGATTTGCGACGATTAATCCCGCAAATGAAAAGGTCCTCGCTAAGGTTACGCAAGCAACAGCAGCAGATGTCGATCGAGCTGTTAAGGCTGCCACCGATGCCTATCGCAAGACTTGGTCAAAACTCTCGGGCGCAGAACGTGGAAAGTATCTCTTCCGAATTGCGCGAATTCTCCAAGAACGCGCACGTGAATTTGCGGTCTTGGAAACCATGGATAATGGAAAACCAATCCGTGAGACACGTGACACAGACATCCCATTAGCTGCAGCACATTTCTTCTATCACGCGGGTTGGGCGGACAAACTTGAACACGCAGGATTAGGTCCGCAACCTAAATCCCATGGCGTTGTAGGACAGATTATTCCGTGGAATTTCCCCTTACTGATGTTGGCATGGAAGATTGCACCTGCTCTCGCTACAGGAAATACAGTCGTTCTAAAACCAGCGGAAACAACACCGCTGACAGCTCTGCTCTTTGCAGAGGTCTGCCAACAAGCCGATCTTCCAAAGGGCGTAGTCAACATAATTACTGGAGATGGAGCTACTGGCGCAGCCATTGTGAATCATCCAGGTATACACAAGATTGCTTTTACTGGCTCAACAGAAGTAGGAAAGCTCATTGCCAAGAGCGTCGCCAGCACAAAGAAAGCTCTTACCCTGGAATTAGGTGGCAAAGGCGCGAACATTGTGTTTGAAGATGCGCCTATTGATGAGACTGTCGAAGGAATAATTAACGGCATTTACTTTAATCAGGGCCATGTTTGCTGTGCGGGATCACGTCTTCTGGTGCAGGAAAACATCAAAGAAGAATTACTTGCAAAGCTCAAGCGTCGCATGTCGATGATTCGTGTTGGAGATCCTCTCGATAAGAACACCGACCTCGGTGCCATCAATTCACAAGCACAGTTAATGAAGATTCGTGAGTTAGCAGAATCGGGCGATGCTGAGGGAGCCGAACGTTGGTCTCCAGAATGTTCACTACCTGAAAAAGGCTTCTGGTTCCCACCGACCTTCTTTACCGGAGTATCGCAAGCTCACAGAATTGCCCGCGAAGAGATCTTTGGTCCAGTTTTATCCGTAATAACTTTTAGAACTCCGAGTGAAGCGATTGAGAAAGCTAACAACACTCCCTATGGCCTCTCAGCCGGAATCTGGACCGATAAAGGTTCGAGAATTTTATGGAGCGCACAACAACTCAAAGCCGGTGTGATTTGGGCGAATACATTTAATAAGTTTGACCCTGCAAGCCCATTTGGTGGGTACAAGGAGTCGGGCTGGGGCAGAGAGGGTGGCCGCCACGGGTTAGCTGCTTATCTCAAAGGAGATTTCGCATGAGAATCGATGTGAAGAAAACATACAAACTCTTTATCGGTGGACAATTCCCGCGTAGTGAGTCTGGCCGTAGTTACGAAATTCTTGATAGCAAAGGTAATTTTCTAGCAAACCCTGCGCAAGCATCTCGGAAAGATCTCCGTGAAGCTGTAGTAGCAGCTAGAAATGTTTCAGAAAAGTGGAGCAGCGCATCAGCTTTTAATCGTTCACAGATTTTGTATCGAGTTGCGGAAATTATGGAAGGGCGAAGCGAACAATTTGTCTCGGAAATTGTGGCACAGGAAGGTTTGTCACGTGCTCAAGCTTTGAAGCAAGTCAGTGAAGCAATTGACTTATGGGTTTGGTACGCGGGGTGGTGCGACAAAATCGCCACAATCTATGGCGCAACAAATCCAGTTTCAGGATCTTTTTATAACTTCACAACTCCAGAACCCGTAGGTGTCGTTGCAACATTTATTTCTGGCGATTCTTCTCTTAGCGATATTGTCCACGGAATCGCCCCAGTTTTGGCGGGCGGGAATGTCGTCGTTGCGATAGCTAATGAAGAGTTTCCGCTGTCAGCAGTTACTCTGGCTGAGGTCCTAGCAACTAGTGATCTTCCTGCTGGAGTAGTAAATATCCTCACAGGAAAATCTTCAGAATTAGCCCCCTGGGTTGGTTCACATATGGATATCGATGGGGTCGATGGGTCAGGTTTGGATTTAACGGCGTATGAAGATTTGCGCAAAGAAGGTGCAGAGAATCTCAAACGCATCAACCGTTTTACCTCAGTAAAGAGTCCACAACGAGTTCTCTCTTTCATGGAGAATAAAACTGTCTGGCATCCCATCGGAATTTAAGGGGCGACGAGGACTCTTTCGTAGCCACGTAAAGAAAAAGTAGGACGTCGCAGCGGAGTTTCGGCCAAATCAAGTCGCGGAAAACGCTTGAGTAAAGCAGGAAGCGAAACCGACATTTCAATGCGCGCTAAAGGTGCTCCAATACAAAAATGGATACCCGCGCCGAACCCGATATGAGGATTGGGGTGTCGAGTTACATCAAAAGTATCCGCATCCGTAAATACCGAAGAGTCTCTATTTGCTGAACCGAGCAAGCTCACGATTTTTTGACCTTTCTTAATCATTACGCCGCTTATCTCTACATCGGATGTCGCAGTTCGTTCGAAGTATTGAAGAGGTGAATCAAAGCGTAAGAATTCTTCAATTGCGGTCTCTGTATATTTCTCTGGATCGCCAAAGAGTGAGTCACGTTGTGCTGGATGGTTAAAGAGAGAGACCATGCCATTTCCAAATCCATTGACGCTGGCTTCATGCCCAGCATTGAGAAGCAAGACGCAGGTTGCGATCAGTTCATGTGTCGATAGGCGCTCACCTGCTTCATGAACGCTCGCCAATTCAGTGATGAGATCATCTTGTGGATGGATTTTTCGGGCCTGCATCAAACTGTGTACATAATCTGCAAATTCTTGGGCTGCATTCTGAGCGGCAATCTGGTGCTCTCGCGGAGGATTAATCTCGTACATTTTCACAATGGCTTGAGACCATGGCCGTAAGAGATGTTCATCTTCTGGTGGAAAGCCAAGTAATAGCGCAATCACCTTTACTGGCAGAGGCTCAGCAAAATCAGCAATGAGGTCAAACTTCTCGCCTTCAGAAATTCGGTTCAGAAGAGAATCAGTAATCGATTGAATGGATGGCCGCAACCCTTCAATGCGATTGCGGTTGAAAGCTTTAAGAACTAAGCCACGGAGTCTTGTATGTTTTGGTGGCTCACTATCAAGTATGGAATCGGAATGAAGCCAGTTAAAGACCTGCCATTCAGAGTCTGGAACTTTTTCGGTATAAATTCGACCCAGACTTTTATTGCGAAGCACCTCATTAGCATCTCGATGGGTAGGCGCAAGGAATACTTCTAAATCTGGGTGCCACAATGGTTTATTGGCGCCCCGTAACTCCTCGAGATACGGGTAAGGATTATCTATGACATCAGAATTTCTAAAGTCAATCATCATGACCCAGCATATTCCTGATCAAAGATAGCTTTCAATGCATTGGAATTCATTTTTTCGATATCTGCATCGCTCCATCTGTGAGCGTCACTCATCACTTTATACTCGTTGGAGAGCGAGGTATTACTCATCAATCTATTGTCGGTATTGAGAGCAACATTAAAACCGAGTGAGTATAGAAGTGCTGCAGGATGTGATGAGTAACTGGCTGACGCGCCAGTTTGAAGATTGGATGTTGGAGCCAGTTCTAAGTGAATTTGTTGATCGAGAATCATCTTTGCAATGTCGCTGAGGATTGGAGAATCTGCGCTTGTATCAATCTCATCAATCAAACGAACGCCATGACCAATGCGGTCCGCGCGACAATGTGCGATGGCATCCACCATTGACTCAACCGAAGCTGCTTCGCCAGCATGAATTGTGTATGGGAAATGATTTTCGTGTAGAAGATTGAAGGCAGCGATATGGTTTTTCGCGGGAAAACCTAGCTCCGGACCTGCAATATCAAAGCCAACGACGCCGCGACTGCGATAGCGAAGCGTTGCTTCCGCTACCTCAAGGCTTCGCTGTGTGTGCCTCATTGCGCAGGTGATAAATCGAACGGTAATTGCCTTACCTTGATGTCGAACTTCGCTCATGCCCTCGTCTAAGCCTGTAAGAGTCGCCGCAATGACGTCTGCGATTGAGAGACCCTGCGCTGTAAATAACTCGGGAGCTCCGCGCACTTCTGCATAGACAATCCCATCCGCGGCAAGGTCTACAACACATTCACGCGCGACGCGAATGAGATTCTCATAACTTTGCATGACAGCAATGGTGTAGTCAAAATTCTTCAGGTATTTCTCGAGCGATCCTTCGTTACAACTTTGAAAGATTATCTCTTGCAATTGCGCATCTATGTATGAAGGCAAGGGGAAGTCAATGCTGCGGGCCAATTCAATGATTGTCTGAGGACGTAAACCTCCATCGACATGATCATGAAGCAAGACTTTTGGAATTGCTTGAATCTCTTTCAGTTCCACTATTGCGAGCAGAATTTATAGATTCTCAGGACCAAAAGCCCATGGCAGAAGAGTAGAGAGTGGAGCTGGACCGTCGGGAGTCATAAATTGAGTATCAGGCGTGCTGTGTTCCCAGAGTAATTGACGACAACGTCCACAAGGAGAGAGCGCATTTCCATGTGCATCGACACAGTAAATCGCTCGAATGATGGAGCGACCATTGAGCACAAGATTTGAGACCAAACCACATTCGGCGCAAAGTCCAAGTCCGTAGCTAGCATTTTCTACGTTACATCCGGTAACAATACGTCCATCATCTGCAAGCGCTGCTACGCCAACGGGAAATTTTGAATATGGTGCATAAGCGCGCTTCATTGCAGCGATTGCTTCAGTGTGAAGTGTCTCCCAATTAATAGTTGTCATATTGGAATCCTATTGCTTGGAGGTCCATTACGCAGTAAGGAGTTTACGTAACTCTCTTTCGAGAAGATCAAGAGTCGTCTCCGCATCGACTCGAGCCTTCTGGACATCTCCGCCGATCACAACTTCGATATAGCACTTTATTTTTGGCTCAGTCCCGCTAGGGCGCACAATCACGCGGGCGCCTCCCTGGAGATACATACGTACGCCATTAGTTGGCGGTAAACCATCTGTTGGACGCTCGAGATCATCAAATTTCTCTACAGAGAAAGGACCGATAACTTTAGGAGTTTGTTCTCTGAACTTCTTTAGAATTCCATTTATCTGCTCCACGCTCGTGGTGCGGACTGAAATTTGTCGCGTTCCATGGAAGCCATAACGGCCCCACATCTCATCCAAAAATTCTCTTATAGTCTTATTCTGATTTGCTAAATCTGTTGCTAGTTGAACTAATACAAGTGCAGCGCTGATGCCGTCTTTGTCGTTGACAGCATCTGAATCAACCGCATAACCCAGCGCTTCTTCATATCCATAAGCTAGTTTGGGAATTTTTGCAATCCACTTAAAACCAGTGAGAGTTTCGCGAAATTGAATTCCGTAATGGGCAGCAATCTTGCTCAAGATTGTTGATGAAACAATTGAGTTGGCCATGACTGAATCTTTTCCAACGCCGCGTTGGGCGATGTACTCACCGAGTAGCGCTCCCACTTCATCCCCGCGGAGCATTCTCCACTTACCTCGTGCATCTTTTATGGCAGCCGCACAACGATCAGCATCTGGATCATTTGCAATGACAAGGTCGGCATCTACTTTCTCTGCAGTTTCTAGAGCTAAGTCGATAGCTCCGGGCTCTTCAGGATTAGGGAAGCTCACGGTTGGAAAGTTCGGATCAGGTTGAGCTTGTTCCTTAACCAGAATTGGTTCAGGAAATCCTGCTGTAGCAAATACTTTTGTGAGCGTTGCAGTCCCAACACCATGCATTGCGGTGTAAACAACCTTTAGTGTTCCAGGGCGCTCTGAAAGGTGCGCTGTTCGAGCGATATAGGAATCGATAACCGATTCATCCACGACTTTCCAACCCGTCTTTCGGTGCAGAGTCGGCAGGGGAGGAACAATTGAGATCTCCGCAGAAATCTCTTGATCAGCAGGTGAAATGATCTGTGATCCTTCGTATCGGATTCCGCTCACGGAGCCGCCGAGATAGACCTTATAGCCATTATCTTGTGGAGGGTTATGGCTTGCAGTCACCATGATCCCTACATCGCACTTCAACTCTCGGACTGCAAAAGCCAGAACAGGCGTAGGTAATGGACGGGGCATGACATGCACATCAAATCCAGCGCCTTGCATGATTTCTGCTGTGTCGCGCGTGAAATCTTCTGAGCCAAATCTTGCATCTCGTCCTATAACGACTGAGGTTAATGAATTTTTCTTCATGTATTGAGCAATACCAGCAGCTGTCTTGGTAACCACCGCTCTATTCATTCGAGATGGACCAGCACCAAGTGGACCTCGTAATCCCGCAGTTCCAAATTCTAGGAAACCCGAGAAGCAGGAACGCAACTCACTTTCATTATTGCCATCAAGAAGTTTCTGTAATTGAGATTGAGTGGCGGTATCTGGATCTTCAGCAATCCATTTTTCAACTTCTCTTCGGAGCACTTCATCCATGGCGGTAACTTACTCTCTCGTCTCTCTCGCTAGTAAGTGCAAGATGTAATCATCAGGCGCACCTGCTTCTCTAGCGGCATTCACCATAATTTCTAAATAACGGGCCGAAGGAAGTCCACCTTCAAAGGAGTTGAGTACATAGACATAACAGAGTGGTGAACCATCGAGAGTTTCTACTCGAACTCGAATTTTTCGATACAGGTCGGTTGTTACGCCTTCCCACTCATCAAGAGCGATTTCGTCTGCGCGAGTGAGATCGTAGATGGAGACAAAGACGCTATGCCCTAAATCTTCAGCGAGCGTTGCGACTGAACCTTCCCATCCAATCTCCTCGCCTCCAAAAGTTAATCTCCAGTCACGGAGCCACCCGGTACCGCGGTGTGGCGAATGCGGGGCACGAAGCAACATTTGGCGCGGGTCAAGATTTGAACCGTAAGCAGCATAAAGAGTCATGAGTGAAGGTCAAACCATTCATAGCCCAACTGAATAACTGCCCTTCTCAATAAAGGAAGTGACAAGCCAATGACATTTGAGTAATCACCTTCTATATAAGTGATAAATGGAGAGCTAATTCCATCCAAAGTAAATCCACCTGCAACATGGAGGGGTTCTTCGGTTGCAACATATCGCTCGATTTCGCTATCGCTCAAATCTGCAAAATGCACACGAGTTGTGACGACATCGCAGATCTCTATTCCTTTTTCATTATCGATAATGCAATGCCCGGTATGGAGCAGGCCACTATTTCCACGGAGACGCTTTGCACGATTGATTGCATTTTCTGGGGTGTTTGGTTTGCCTAATGACTCTCCCTCGAATTCGAAGGTGGAGTCGCAACCGATAATGAGCGCAGGAAAGTTGACCTTCTCTTTAACAGTATGAGCTTTTACAATTGATAAAGCAATCACAAGTTCACGAGGTGAGAGTTTAGAATAAGAGGAATCCTCCTCATCAACTCCACTCACAATTACCGTGGGAGTAATGCCAGAGCTGCTCAGCAGGCGCAGTCGCGAAGGAGAAGCAGAAGCCAATACGACGCGAGGAGCCATTACTAACTTCTTCCGAGAGCTCTAAATTTCCATCCTGCAGCTACCCATTTTTCGCGATCAAGTGCATTACGCCCATCAATGATGATTGCTTGACGCACTTTAGTTTTCATTTCGCTCGGATCGATCTCACGATACATCTTCCACTCTGTGAGATGAAGTATCACATCTGCCTCAGCTACACACTCATCGATTGCACTGGAATACAACAGATGAGGAAAACGGCGACGTGCTGGCTCGATCGCTTTAGGATCATGGACTGATACATGAGCACCAGCTGCGCTGATTTGTGAAGCGATATCCAAAGCTGGCGAATCACGAACATCATCGCTATCTGGTTTAAATGCCGCACCCAGGACTGCGATCTTTTTGCTCTTCAAATCCAAACCTAAATCAGATCGCACAAGATCAATCATTCTTTGCCGCGCGCGGAGGTTAATGGAGTCGATTTCACGTAGGAATTCCAGCGATTGTCGTGCGCCTAGCTCTTCAGAGCGAGCCATAAAGGCACGGATATCTTTTGGCAAACATCCTCCACCAAATCCAATGCCTGCTTGAAGGAAGCGAGATCCAATGCGCGGATCATGGCCGATTGCTTGCGCAAGGACAGTGACATCTCCTCCCGCTGCTTCACAAATTTCAGCCATAGCGTTAATGAAAGAAATCTTCGTCGCGAGAAATGAATTTGCAGCGACTTTTACCAATTCTGCAGTTGGTAGATCTGCCTTAATCCAAGGAACTTGGTTAGCTAATAGAGGTGCATACACTTCCTTGAGAATTTCTTCAGCGCGCTCGGAGGTAACGCCTACAACAAGACGATTAGGACGGAGGGTATCTTCGACAGCAAATCCCTCTCTGAGAAACTCTGGATTCCATGCTAGTTCAACTGAAGGATTCAATTCCTGGAGCATGGTTGCCAGGCGATTAGCTGTTCCAACAGGCACCGTAGATTTACCGACGATGAGTGATCCTGCTTTTGCGTGCGGCGCAACAGCGGCTACAGATGCATCAACGTATGTCAGATCAGCGGCAAGGCTGTCTTTCTTTTGCGGAGTTCCGACACAAATAAAGTGGACATCGCAATCAGCAAGTTCAGAAAAGTCAGTTGTGAACGTAAGGCGGCCTGAATCAACTTCAGTTTTAAGTAACTCTTCAAGTCCGGGCTCGAAAAAAGGAACTTTGCCTTGGCGCAATAAGTCAATCTTTGATTGATCAACGTCAACGCCAACGACAGTGAATCCCAAAGATGACATTGCAGCTGCGTGAGTTGCGCCCAAATAGCCTGTTCCAACAACGGATAGTTTCACCATAGCCCCCGAATCCTAACCCTTACAAGGGTTTTCAGCTGCGCTACCAGTATTGAATTTATCCACAAGAGTTGGAGAAGCCGAAGGATCTGCCTTCACTTTCTCGATAAGGGCATCATCATTCTTTATCTTCTCAAAGAGTTCTGGTGCTAGAACAGGATCCCATAAGACTGCCGCAGTTACACCATTCTTGGAGTAGTTGTAATACTTCAAAGGAATTGTCAAAGTGCGAACGTTCGAAGCTGAGAGATTTCGCAACTGCTTACCCAATGTGAGTAAATCATTTTGATTAAGATTCTTGTCGGTAACAACACTATCGAGCGCTGAATTAACGAAATCCACCATTGTAATTGGATTGAGTAGAACGCCTGCACTTGTTGCTTTGCGCAACATTGCACCAGCAAACTCTTGTTGGCGCTTCATTCTCCCTAAATCTCCCAAACCATCAAACTGTCGAGTCCGCACGTACTTGAGTGAGTCAACACCATCGAGTACATGACGACCCGCTGGTAACACTAAGTGACTCTTAGGGTCGTTGATATCTTTCTTGGTACAGATCTCGACTCCGCCTAGCGCATCAACCATTCTTACAAAACCAACGAAGTTAACTTCTATATAGTGATCAATTCTCAACCCAGACATCTCTTCAAATGTCTGAATGAGCAACGGAGCTCCACCCCAATTAAATGCAGAATTAATTTTGGAATGCGTGGCGGGAATTATTTTGCCTTGTGAGGTCTTGTGTTCTGGAATTAGCGCATATGTATCACGTGGAATTGAAATAATGGCAGCTTTATCGCGTTTCTTCGAGATGTGTATCAACAACATCGTGTCAGATCTTTTACCCGCTGCAACCTCTGTTCCACCCACCTTTAGTCGCTTAATTTCTGCTCGCGACAATCCTTCGCGTGTGTCAGAACCGACAATGAGATAATTGACGGCAGAAGACTCTTTCTTGGGGCGGTTATCAAGTCCGTCGAACGCATCGATTTTTGGAATAGCAGCCGTAATTCGGCCCAAGCCAGCCCAGGAGATAGCGGAAATCGCCACGATTGAGATAGAAAGAATTGTGAAGAAACGAATTGCCCGTGGTGATTTCACAGGAGCAAGAGTAATTGGACGATACGGTTTGAACGCTATGACGAGCCAATTTCAGTCCGGTGATACATCCCACGGTGGTCTTACGCCGCCTGTGTCTGTCATTCTCACCGCTAAAAATGAAGAGCTGCACTTGCGCTCATCGGTCAACTCCGCTCTTGCTTCTGATTATCAAGGAGAACTTGAGATTGTGATCGCTGTTGGTCCATCACAAGATCGAACACGTGAAATTGCAGATGAACTAGCGCGTTCTGATAGCAGGATTGTTGTAGTGGAAAACCCCACTGGAAACACACCTCATGGCTTGAATGCAGCGCTTCGAAATACTCGTCATGACATTATCGTTCGAATCGATGGCCACTCGGAAATTCAGAAAGATTACATAAGAAAAGCGGTCGAAACTCTCGACGCAACGGGCGCAGTAAATGTGGGCGGATTGATGGCGGCAGAAGGTAAAACTCTCTTTCAAACTGCAGTTGCGCGCGCCATGAGCTCGCCCATCGGTGTTGGCTCTGCTCGATTTCATATCGGAGGTAGCGCTGGCCCTACAGACACTGTCTACCTAGGAGTTTTTCGCCGCAGTGCCTTGGAAGCTATCGGAGGATATGACGAGAGTTTCATTCGCGCGCAGGATTGGGAGATGAATCACCGACTTCGAATGAATGGAGGAGTGATCTGGTTCAACCCTGAGTTAAAAGTAATTTACCGTCCGCGAAACACAATTAAGACATTGGCTCGACAATATTTTGAATATGGCCGGTGGCGAAGAGCTGTCTCTCGTCGCCATAAAGGAACCATTAATTTCCGTTATCTTGCACCGCCATTAAATCTTCTTATCAACCTCGCTTCAGTGCTTTTAGGAACTCTCCTCAATCCGCTTTTTCTCATTCCAAGTACAAGCTATTTGTTGGTAATTACGCTCGCATCAATGCGGGTTGGCAAAAAAGTAAAAGAAAAGCTTCTGCTACCAATAGTTTTGATTGTTATGCATTTTTCCTGGGGATTTGGTTTCATTTCATCGCCAAAATCATTATTGCGCCGTTAAATCACTTCCGCTGAGGTACCCTAAGAAATATGAGGAAATCAGGTCTTCTCCTGGCAGTCTGCGGAGTAATGAGCCTTGTTACTGGACTAATTACCCCAGTTTCAGCTGAGACCACTACTCCGACTGCGCCAGCAAATTTCCGATTCTTTGGCTCGGGGTATGGGCATGGCGTTGGAATGAGCCAAATTGGTGCGCGCGGTCAAGCTTTAGAAGGCAAGACAGCGATAGGGATTCTCAATTACTACTATCCGGGAACGTCAGTCACGCCATATCCTGATAATGAATTAATCCGCGTCAATATCGCAAATCTCATCCCTTCAATTTCTATTAAAGCAGTTGGAAATGTTGGCGAGATAAGACTTTTCCGGGGAGATATTCCCATTACTGAGAGCCCTGAGCCTTTCGGAGTATATAAAGGCGATACGACTGCGCTCTTTACTAATTTTGCAGGAAGCGTCGTTCCAACGCTGTCATCGCCCACAACGAAATTTGCTCCCATAACTCCACATGGTTCATGGACTCTGCGTTGGGACACTGCAACAACAACTATGCAAGTCACGAATCAAAGCGCCGTGACACAACTGAAGTACGGTCAGATTGTCATTAAAAGCGTAACAAATTCGGTAAGTAGTTATCTAGCGGTCACAACCACATTGCGACTTCATGATGAGTATTTGTGGGGCATTGGAGAAGTTCCATCATCATGGCCTGCTGCCGCTTTGGAGGCACAAGCCATAGCTGCACGGACATATGCTCTAACGAAAATGAATCGGTTGAGGGCAGAATGTGATTGCAATATTTATAACTCAACGGTCGATCAAAACTTTGTGGGATATTCGAAAGAAATTGAAAGAACTTATGGAATAAAGTGGAAAGAAGCGGTCAATCGAACTTTTGTTGATAGCGCAACAGCACTCACGATTACCCTTGATGGAAAACCAATCAGCGCGTTTTATTCATCTTCGAGTGGTGGAGCGACTCAGAATGTAAAGGATGTGTGGGGATCTTCTATCGCATATCTACAAGGTGTCCCAGATCCGTGGAGTCTTGATATAAACATTAACCCTCGATTCGCATATTGGGAGCGAGTCGTCACGCAGAAGGATATGGCAGCTGCATTTGGCTTGAAGGATGTCTTTACTTTTCGCATAGATTCTCGATCTAAGACGGGAAGCATCATGTCCATCACCGCTTTTTCTACAGAAGGAAAAGTTGCATCACTCACGGGGGAGATTTTTAGATCACGGGTGAAATTGCCATCGACATGGATAAAAGAGCCCTTAATTATCGAATTAGTTGTTGAGAAATTTGATTGCGGCAGGACAAAGAGTCCGGTGAGGTTGTTCTGTTACGAATAGGACTAGTTCGCGTGTAGCACGCTATTGAGTCCGCCCCACGAACCTGTTTTGTTAAGAGCTTCTAGGGCTCCAGTTTGGGAGTTTCTTCTAAAGAGAAGACCATGTGCGCCGGAGAGCGCTCGAGCCTTAACCGTTGTTCCATCAGGAAGTGTGACTTTCGATCCCGCTGTTATGTATACGCCAGCTTCAACAACACAGTTATCTCCAAGCGAAATTCCTAGACCTGAATTTGCACCCAGCAGAGTCTTCTTTCCAATAGATATCACTTCTTTTCCGCCACCACTTAGCGTGCCCATAATGGATGCACCACCGCCGATGTCGGATCCATCATCGACCACCACGCCCGCAGAGATTCGACCTTCAACCATAGAAGCTCCGAGAGTTCCCGCATTGAAATTTACAAAACCTTCATGCATGACTGTAGTTCCTGATGCCAGATGAGCGCCGAGCCTCACGCGATCGCCATCGGCAATCCGAACACCTTCCGGAATTACATAATCAACCATACGTGGGAATTTATCGACACCATAAACAGCGACATAGCCATGTTTGGAGCGCAATTCCTCTCGTACTTCAGCAAATCCAATTACTGCACATGGACCATGTGAAGTCCACACAACGTTGTTCAACAATCCAAAAATTCCTTCAAGTGATAATCCATGTGGCTTTACTATTCGATGCGATAGTAGATGGAGTCGTAAATAAGCATCAGAAACGTTGATTGGCGCATGAGAGAGTTCAACTTCAAGAGTGACAGCTTTGCGCGAGACTCTTCTCAGTTGATCGTTTCCTTCAAAACGCGAAAGGTCTATGGATTGTGAATCTGCAAGTGTTCCCAAACCGAGGCTATGAAAGAACGTATCAAGCACTGTTCCATCAGCAGTGACAGTAGCTATGCCATAACCAAAAGCCTTTACTTCTGCGCTCATAGGCAAACGCTACCAATTTAGTGATGGCGATGCGCTCTTGACCCTTTAGAGTGCGCCCATGAAGATTGCTGTTTACTGCGCATCGTCAACCGCCGTTTCTTCAGAGAATCTAACTCTGGGATTTGATCTTGGTGCGGCAATTGCGCAACGAGGCCATGAATTAGTTTGGGGAGGCGGCGCAATCTCAGTGATGGGTGAAGTTGCAAAAGGGGCGCGCATGCATGGTGGGCGAACTATCGGAGTTATTCCAGAACGCTTGATGAATGTTGAGTTTATTGATCATGCCTCGACAGAACTTCATGTGGTTTCTGATATGCGGGAGCGAAAAGGTTTGATTGAGAAGCTTTCAGATTCATTTATCGCTCTACCTGGTGGAATTGGCACCTTGGAAGAGTTGTTTGAGATTTGGGTTGGTCGTTATCTTGGTTTTCACAGTAAACCAATCGCTGTTCTTGATCCTCATGACGTTTATGCATCACTCAAAAGCGCCCTAGAGGATTTGACTGAGAAGAAGTTTATGAAACCTGGTCAACACGAACTAGTCTCCTGGTGTACAAATATTGATGACGCACTTCAGCATGTTACGAAATAACAGGAGTTTCTATGTCATTAAATGAATTTAGAGTCTCAGTGCATGTGTCAGCGCCCGTAAGCGAGGTGTGGGAGAAACTCGTCCATTGGAAATCACAAGGTGATTGGATGGCGCTCACGCGAGTCTGGTCTACTGCCGATGATGATGGCGAATCAGGCATAGGAACTGTGATTGAGGCCTTCACTGGAATTGGAAAATTCGGAGTGCTCGATCAGATGAAAGTTGTGCAATGGTCACCGCCGACTTTCTGTGCTGTCGATCATTACGGCAGATTTATCAAGGGGATTGGTGAGTTCCGCCTTGTTGAACTCTCGCCATCTGATACTCGTTTTGATTGGTACGAAAGAATTGATGCACCACAATGGTTACTTGCATTGATTAAGCCAGGCATAATCCTCGCGGTAAAATTTTCTCTCAGTAGATTCGCACGCTCCGTGCGCCGCTGACGGGAGTTCCCCGAGTAACCTTTACTTCGTGGCACGCGATGACCTGACTCTCACTGAGTTTATAAACTCTCTTCCAGAAGAGGAGCGGGTTGTTTTGACCCTATTTTTTGTTAAGAGCTACACAATCGAAGAAATCGCAAGCAAGATTGGGGTCCCGGAAAGGGCCGTTGGCGCTGTTCTGGCAGCAGGGCGTTCCCGCATGAGCGCACTTTTCAATTTCCCCTCAGGTAGCTAGATACGAGATAATTCGCCTTCCCAGCCAGAGCTGGGATCTGGAAATTCAAACTTTCCTAACGCGATGACGAAAGAGGGCGCATATGGCAGCCATGAAACCCCGCACTGGCGATGGACCTATGGAAGTTACGAAAGAAGCCCGCAGCCTTGTCATGCGAATTCCCCTTGAAGGCGGCGGACGTCTTGTTGTCGAACTCAATCAAGAAGAAGCGCGAAATCTGGCTGACGTTCTCAATGCGTCAATTTCTCTGTTAAAGAAGTGAACCGTCCGATTCCGAAACTCGGATCGGTTAATGGTCCGAGAGAACTCTCGGAGAAGTTCCTTAAGAATTATTCGCATTTTGCATTCCCAATTATTAGCAAGGCTGTAAACGACAAGCCTGAAATAGTCATTGATTTAACGGCAAAGAAGTTAAAGTCCCTAGAAGAAATTTTCAAAGTAAATTTCGCAGCAGAAATTACTAAACATGGTTTAGGTGTTACAGGTAAAGCTGGAGAAATCATCGACATACCCGCAACTCTTTCGGATGGGAAGTTGAATCCGATTCGTATTCTCCTGGTCGGCGTAGGAAGTAGATCAGATGTTGATATTAGGAAAGCCGGTGCTTCTCTTGGTCGAAAAATTCGCGCCAGCAAATCGTCCTTGCTCTCTTTTGTGCCGAATAATGGCCGTGAAACTCAAGTTCATCTTCTCGCCGCCGGATTAGCGACTTATTCATGGAGCCAAAAATCTGGTGCGATACCCGAGACACCTTCGATTTCTGTACTAGGAGATTTCGAGAGCGCAGTTGAAAAATCTGAGATTTTGCTTGAAGCGACGTGGAAGACGCGCGATTTGATCCACACGCCCTCAAACATCAAGTCACCAGAGTGGATGGCGTCACAAGCTAAGAATTTTGCAAAGTCATCAAAGACGCAGTCCTCTGTTACAGTCAAAGTTCGCGCAGGTAAAGAACTCTCCGAATTTGGTGGCTTGCGCGCGGTTGGTAATTCAAGCAAGAAAAACCCGCCTCGTTTTGTGGAAGTCTCCTATAAACCACGTGGAGCCAAGCGAATTCCTCACGTCGTCTTGGTTGGTAAAGGAATCACTTTTGATACTGGTGGAGTCTCACTGAAACGACCTTACGACACGATGACTGCAATGAAGAGTGATATGTCGGGGGCAGCTGCAGTTTTGATGACCACGATTGCAGCAGCTCAACTCGGCCTTAAGGTGCGAGTTACGGCGCTGCTGATGTTGGCTGAGAATGCACTCTCCGGCAGTTCGCAGCGACCTTCCGATGTCATCACACATTACGGTGGCACGACTGTTGAGGTCATAAATACGGATGCAGAGGGACGATTAGTTCTGGCCGATGGTTTAGCTTATGCAGATAAGAATTTAGACCCAGATTACTTGATTGATGTCGCAACCTTGACGGGCGCAGCAACTCTTGGATTAAGCCGCTTTTACGGAGCGATGTATACCCGTGATAAAAAACTAGCATCACAACTCACAGCATTGAGCGATTTCACTGGTGATCGAATCTGGCAGATGCCTCTTATTGATGATTATCAGATTGCTTTAGCAAGTGATGTTGCTGACTTCAATCACACTGCAGATAAATATAAGTTTCAGGGAGGCTCAGTCACAGCTGCCCTATTCCTCGAGAAATTTGCAGGAACGAGAAAATGGGCACATCTCGATATTGCTGGTCCAGCTCGGTCGGAAATTGACGCTGGAGAAAATGTTAAAGGCGGCACTGGATACGGCGTTCGCTTGTTAACTGAATGGCTCTCAACTCTGTGATCTCGGGAAAGAGTGACAGGAGCGGAGCTGAACGCGCTTTTGCTGATCGTGGCGATATGCGGGCTTATGCCAATTCATTTCTTCCCGAATCAGAGATTGCTCAACGTGCACGCCAACGTGGCATAGAAATAGGCACCTATGACACAACCCCTGCAGTTGGGTCTTTACTTCGCTACTTAACTCATCTTGTAGGCGCAACGTCTATTGTTGAAGTCGGTACTGGTGCAGGTGTTAGTGGCTTATGGATATTTCAAGCCATGACACAGAAGGGCTTGCTGACATCGATTGATGATGAAGTGGAGAATGCAAAACTGGCAAAACAAGCATTTGAGGAAGCAGGAATACACTCATCGCGTTATCGACTTATTACTGGAAATAGTCGTGAGATAGTTGGAAAGTTAGCAGATAGCCTTTATGACATCTTCATCCTGCGACGAAATACGGATTTACTCGAGAGCGTTGACAATGCTCACCGCTCGTTACGCCCGGGTGGAATTTTAGTCATTGATCGTGCGCTGCTATCTGGAAGAGTTGCTGATCCCACCCAACGCGACCCTGAGAGCATCGGATACCGTGAAGTCATTAAAGTAATAAAAGATGCTCATGAGCAGTGGCTTCCCATGCTTTTGCCTGTGGGAGATGGCGTGATGGTGGCAACTAAGGTTTGACGTACAGGTTGGATCAATTCATTAGGATGGGTGCATGTTCGGAGTTGGTATGGGGGAATTTCTTGGACTTGTAGTCCTTGGACTCTTCCTCGTGGGTCCGGATAAATTGCCGAATGCAGCTAAAGATTTCGCGCGCTTTCTTCATAAAGTTCGAAATTTCACTTCGTATGCCTCACGTGAACTTAAACAGAATCTCGGCCCAGGTTTTGAAGACTTGGATGTATCTGATCTAACACCAAAGAATCTAGCTAAAAAGGTTCTTGGTAATGCCATGGATGATGTGAAACCAGTAGCGCAAGAAGTGAAGCGCCAAAGCAAAGAAATTAAGGATGTCGCAAAGATTGATCCTGATCTCTTATGAGTTCGGAGATAACCCAAGCTATTCATCAAGCGCTTGCCACAGTATCGGATCCTGAGTTACACCGGCCGCTGCCTGATTTAGGAATGGTGGAATCGGTAGCCTTCAATAACGGAATCGCTCAGATAAAAATCCTTCTTACGATTTCAGGTTGTCCCATGCGAGAGCGTCTACACAACGATGTTCTTTCTGCAGTGAGCCAGGTCCCGGGAGTCTCTAGCGTTGAACTGGAATTTGGGGTCATGAATGAGACGCAACGCGATAACGTCAAGAAATTGCTACGAGGTGGACGCGAGAAATTCATTCCATTTGCTCAACCAGATTCCCTCACTCGGGTATGGGGAATTTCTTCCGGCAAAGGTGGAGTTGGTAAGTCATCTGTCACAGTAAATCTGGCAGCTGCGCTAAGTTCGCGAGGGTTTAAAGTCGGAGTTTTAGATGCTGATGTTTACGGACACTCAATTCCTAGACTTTTTGGCATTGAAGGAGTACGCCCTACCGCTATTGATCAAACATTTATCCCAGTAGAAGTGCGCGGAATAAAGGTAGTTTCTATTGAAATGTTCAAACCTGATCGCGCAGACCCTGTTGCCTATCGCGGGCCATTGCTTCACCGTGTATTGGAACAGCTCCTCAGTGATGCATATTGGGGAGATCTAGATTTTCTACTACTGGATTTACCTCCCGGTACAGGCGATATCGCCATTTCACTCGGACAATTAATTCCTGCCTCAGAGATTATTGTCGTAACAACGCCACAAGTCGCAGCTGCGGAAGTTGCAGAACGCGCAGGAAGAATTGCTCACCAACTTAAACAACACATCATTGGCGTTATTGAAAATATGTCAGCTTATGTAGATGCCCAAACAGGAGCCACAATTGCGCTCTTTGGCGAAGGTGGAGGCGCAGAAACTTCGCGAAGACTCAGTACTTTGGTGGGCGCTGAAGTGCCGCTTGTTGCGAGCGTTCCTTTTGATGTAGATCTACGTGAAGGTGGAGATAATGGCGCGCCAATTGTCTGGGCAAAGCCAGAATCTCCAGCGGCACAGTCCTTCTTTAGCGTGGTTGATCAATTGGCGCCCCGTAAGAAGTCGTTACTTGGCGTCAGGCTCGGAGTTAGTACCTAATCTCTCGTCAAGCATTTCTCTGATTTCATGCACCAATTCCTTACGCATGGCAGCAATTTCTCGAACCATAAATTCAGTAACAGCGAGATTTCTCTCGTCGCGAGCTCGATCTTCTTGAGAGGTAACTCGGTCGCGATCGGCTTGTCTATTTTGCGCTAACAGGATGAGCGGAGCTGCATAAGAAGCTTGCAGCGAGAGCAAAAGTGTTAAGAAAATAAAGGGGTATTCATCCCATCGCAGCTCTGTTGGCCCCAATACATTCCATAAAACCCAACCGGTAACAAAGATTGTCATGTATACGAGGAATTTTGCGGTACCGATAAAACGAGCAAATCGTTCAGAGATGCGACCAAAAGTTTCCGGATCGTAACTTGGTCGAATTGCCCGCCGAGACTCGCGAGGGATTTCCAATCTGGAAACGCGTGCCATCTCTATGCCTCCCTATCTGTGCTGCGCCAGTTTGCTGGCAATAAGTGGTCAAGAACGTCATCAACGGTGACTGCGCCTAAAAGTCTTTCATTTTCGTCAACTACAGGAGCAGCAATCAAGTTGTAATTTGCAAGATGCCTCACCACATCGTTGAGCGGAGTATCCGGTGAGATTGCGTTCGTCTCCTGATCGGCAACAAGTCCAAGATGTAGGGCGGGTGGTTCTCGAAGTAGACGCTGAACATGGACAACCCCTACAAGTCGCCCAGTAGGTGTTTCAAAAGGAGCACGACAGACAAACACTTGAGCAGCGGATGCAGGTGCGAGATCTTTCTGCCGTACCGCAGCCAGGGCTTCTGCAACTGTTGAATCTGTGGCGAGAATGACGGGATCGGTTGTCATCATTCCGCCTGCCGAGAAGTCTTCATATTCCATAAGCCGTCTCACATCTTGCGCCTCGTCATCTTCCATAAGGCGTAGAAGGGATTCAGCTTTTTCACTTCCAACTTCACGCAAAACATCGGCAGCATCATCAGGAGCCATTTCGCTCAATACATCTGCAACGAGTTCACCTTCAAGTTGAGTTACGAGAGCTACGCGATCTGCATCATCCATTTCTTCGAGTACATCTGCCAACTTCTCATCATCAAGTGTGCGGGCAATCTCTGTCTGCCGGTTCACATCAAGTTCGTGGAGTGCCGCTGCCACATCTTGTGCAGGTAGTTGATTGATATCTTCTTGAGTATTTGCAAAGTTGATTCCATGAACTGGCGTCTCTAATTCAACTTCTCCCCAATTGACAGTGACGCTCGTTCCGCGGCGAAATCCACGGGCTCTCTTGAGGACATGTATGTACTTGGCATACCAATCTCGATTATCTCCGAGCTCCATACCAATATCTTCAATGATTACGTTCTGGCCGCTCTCATGTAAACGAGTGGAGTGATCGAGAAGTTCAGCAAGCAATTGAATCTCTCCATGGCGCTGCTGATATCGACGAATATTGAGTGAGCCTGTTATGTACACACCACCGTCATCGATTGATGTAACTCGAGTTATAGGAATAAAGATCTTGCGACGTTGAGGAACTTCAACGATAAATCCTAAGATTCGGGGAGCTAGTGTGTCATGTCTCAATGATGCAATTGCATCGCGGATTTTTCCAACTCGGTCGCCGTTTGGATCAAATACTGGAGTACCAGCCAGCTTGGCCAGAAATATCCGAGTTAATTGTTCTGTGCGCATCAGGTACCTCCATGAGCTAAGGCTATCCGATAGTAGGTTTGCGCCGTGCGCGATCAAGATCATACGCAGATGCCACGTGGGCGAGATATTCCATTATTACTTCTTGGAATTGTTGGCATCGGTACATCAGGACCTGTGATTGCCCTCAGCACGATGCCTATTCTGGCTCTCATCTTCTGGCGAAATCTCGGTGGCGCACTTTTGATGGCTTCTTTCGCCTTGCGTAATCGAGAGTGGAGCAAAGTAGAGAGTCGTCAAGGAATGCGATGGGCAGCACTTGCTGGTGTAGCGCTGGCTTTTCATTTCATTGGCTTCTTTATTGCGATGAGGTTCACAACAGTTGCAGCAGGAACTGCATTGACTGCGTTACAACCGATTTTTGCAGCGTATCTTGTGAAACGATTAGGCGGACACATTCCTCGTCAAGCGTGGCTTGGGATGATTATCAGTCTCTCTGGTGTGCTGATAATTACCGGAGTTGACTTTCAGATCTCCCGACGAGCATTTATTGGCGACCTCGCTGCAATTGCTTGCGCAGCTCTTGCAGCTCTTTATGTGATGTTAGGTTCGCATGCACAGCGCACTATTTCAACATCTACTTACACTTCAATTTGTTATCTCGTCTGCGCACTCACTGCACTGCCGATTGCCTTGATTTCTCAGACACAAGTCTGGGGTTTCGATGCTCGAGAGTGGTGGTTGCTACTTGCTCTTATTGCAGGAGCTCAGATACTTGGACATACCATGTTCAATTTTGCATTGAAGCGAGTGTCTCCTGCAATCGTGTCTTTGATTGTTTTCTTCGAAGTTCCGGTGAGTGCAATTCTGGCTTTTTGGTGGCTCGATCAACTCCCACCCGCAGGTACCGTTCCAGGACTAGTTCTTCTGCTTATTGGCTGTGGAATTTTCGTACTTCGGAGCAAGAATTCAGATAAACGATAATCTCTCCTTGTGCTCATAGATTTACACACCCATTCCAATGCCAGTGATGGAACAGATACGCCAAGCCAACTCATAGATAAAGCCATAAATAAGGGGTTGGATGTTGTTGCGCTGACTGATCACGACACAACTCGCGGTTGGGAAGAGGCGAGCCAAGCGTTACTTCATCACCCATCTCGTTCTGCGATGAAATTGGTCCTGGGCGCTGAAATCTCATGCCAAGATGCACAAGGAATAAGCATTCACATGCTTGGTCTCCTCTTTGATCCACGTTATACACCGCTCCGAGAAGAGTTAGAAAAGACGCGTGAAAATCGACTATCGCGTATGGCAAAAATCATTACTCGACTCAATGAAGCCGGAATCGATATCACTATCGATGAGGTTTATGCCCAACGAAAAGGCGATGCCACTTTGGGACGTCCTCACCTTGCGGATGCACTCGTTGCTCGCGGGCATGTCGCTTCACGAGATGAAGCTTTTGCTGCGCTCCTACACAACAAATCGAAGTTTTACATCAATCACTATTCTCCCTCTCCAAGTGATGCAATTAGATTGATAAAAGAAGCCGGCGGAGTTGCGATCATTGCTCATCCATTGGCATCGCAAAGAGGTAGAACTATCAGCGTGGAGCTTTTCGATGAGTTAATTTCAGCCGGCCTTGATGGTGTAGAAGTCGATCACCGTGATCATTCAGAGAGCGAAAAGTCAGAGCTCATTCGACTTGCAATCGAGAGAGATTTGATTGTTACAGGCTCGAGTGATTACCACGGAACTGGAAAGCTAAACCAATTGGCGGAGTACACCACTCATCCGCGACAATGGGAGGCTCTCGAAGCGAGAGCAGATGCGAGTTCGAGTTCTGCGAAAGTTGATAGTGACGAAAAGTGGAGGGGAGTGGTCCAGCGATGAGTGATGTCAACGCCATTACTTTTGGCCTGCAAGCTTTTGTTACCCTCGTCGTCATTCTCGATCCTCCTGGTGCAACACCAATATTTCTCGGAGTTCTCGGCAATCGCACTCGCGCTCAACGTACTTTGTTGGCATGGCAGGCCGCAGCTACCTCCCTCTTTGTCATTACAATCTTTGCGCTCTTTGGCCAATTCATTGTTAATTACCTAGATATCTCTATGCCTGCACTGCAGGGCGCAGGCGGTCTACTGCTCCTATTGGTTTCACTTGATCTTCTCAAAGGCCATGACAGCGCTTCGAGTAATGACATCGAAAAGAATCTTGCTCTCGTTCCGCTCGGAACTCCTTTATTGGCGGGCCCTGGTGCGATCGTAACAATCATGCTTTTCGCCCAAGAAGTTGAAGGCTCAGCGATGACCACAGCTCTGGCTCTAGCTGTCATTGGCGCGCACCTCATTATTGGAGTCACATTGATGTTCTCTACTCACGTCGTCTCACTCATTCGAGAGTCCGGCGTGATGTTATTGGCAAAAGTTGCGGGACTTCTTACTGCTGCCATCGCTTTTGAAATGCTCATGAGCGGTATCAAAGGGCTATTTTGAGATGAGTGAAAAATCAGAGTCAGGTTTCTACACCCCGCACTCCATTACTTGGAAGATTCACTCCGATACCTCGATGTTTGTGGGGGGAATTCGTGCACTACTTGAACAAGCGCTCCACCCAGAAGCGATGGGAGGCGTTGCAGCACACTCAAATTTCCGCGAGGATGCATGGGGCCGTTTACAGCGCACAGGTGATTATGTTGGGACGTTAACTTTTGGAACTCGCGATGAAGCAGAGAAATTAGCAGCGCGCGTCCGCAAAGTTCATGCCATGCTTAAATTGGATGATCAACGTTTACTTCTCTGGGTTCATATGGCAATGGTTGATGCATTCATAGACACAGCTCTTCGATCAGGATTACAACTCAGCGACGAGGAACAAGATCGCTATATCGAGGAAATGGTTACCTTTGCTCTGCTTGTCGGTATCGACGAGAATCGAGTCCCAAGAAATCGTGGCGATTTGCGTGCATATTTCGAAGAAATCTCTCCGGAATTGAGCGCCTCAGATGATGCCAAGCGCGCCGCCCTTTTTATCGCGCTTCCGCCTCTTCCACCTCTGCTTCGGTTTGGAACTCCGATTGCACCACTATGGGGAGGAATCACTTCTCTTGCAGCAGCTGCGCTACCGAGCTGGGCTCGATCACTGTATGGCTGGCCAACTCTCCCCGGACATGTAGGGGCTACAGATCTTGCGCTCAAGAGCACTCGGAGCGCGCTTCGACTCTTGCCACAATCATTTCGCGAAACTCCCCAAATGAAAGAAGCGCGTACACGACATAGCGCTGCATCGTGATGGGTGAACAAGAATGAAAATTATTGTCGTGGCAAATACTGCGGGCGGAGTTGGAAAAACCACAACTGCACATGCAATTTCAGTCGCTGCCGTCGAGTATGGAAAGAAAGTTCTTGCCATCGATGCCGATCCTGGTTCCGCTCTTACGTTTTGTTGTGGAATCGAGAACCCTCGGATTACTGCGAAAGAGTTTCTGGCTGGGGAGTATTCGCTTGACTCCGCTGTAGCAAAAACTGCCGAACGCTTTGCTTTATTGCCATCCTCATCTCGATTGGCCTCGCTTGATATTGACACAGTACTTTCTGCTGAGAAACTCAGATCGTCATTCAGTGAGTTTGATCTAGTCGTCATAGATACAGCAACAGGCCCACAACGACTTGCCACATTCTTTCTGGCTATGGCCGACCTGGTGCTGATACCCACATCATCAGAAATCCTCGGAATCCGCGGCGCGCTCCATACCCTTGATTTTGCGCGAGCCTCTGGATTTTTAAGTTCTGCTCATCTGCTTCTCACGGCGGTAAATGGCGAAATCAGCAGTGAGATCAGCGAAATGTTTGCCACTAACTTTGCAGTTCTTGAACCAAGTATTCGCTTTGATCTCAATGTAAGTATCTCGCAGCTTCAAGGTCGATCACTGTTGACTTTGGATAACAAGAGCGAAGTTGCCTCAGATTATCGAGAGATCACATACTCGCTTTTGGAAGAGTTATCTTTGATTTAAAAGTGGTGATGTAAAGGCAGATTATGCGCCAGCGAAGCCAACTCGACGTTCGGAGATATCACCAATCTCAACAGAACCTATCTTTGCTGCAGGAACGACGTACTGACGGCCACGTGTATCAGAGAGAACTAGGGGTTCTGAAGAGGCCAATGACTTCTTAATCATGGATAGAACCTCATCGCGATCAGATGTTGTCTCGATGGTGAGTTCGCGAACTTGGTCTGCTACAGAGATACGAACTTCAGATCGAGCGCTATCAGATTTTGTTGAATTAACTTTTTTGGTCGTCATGGGAATATCTTAAAGGTTTAGCCTTGAAGTGGAAATCCAGAAATTCCGCGCCACAAAAGATTCGTCACAAGAGCTGAGGCTTTGGCGCGATCAATTTTCCCCTCTTTTTCAAGCCAATGTCGCGCAGTAATTTGGGCACAGCCAATCAAGCCTATGGCGAGCATCATCGACTCTTCTTTAGGAAATCCCGTGTCTAAGGAAATGACAGCGCTGACTGCTGCTGCACAGTCATATGTCATTCGATTAAGTCGCTCACGCACCTGCGGTTCAATACTCATATCACTTTCAAAAAGTAGGCGAAATGCTCCACCTTCGTCATCAATAAATCCAAAGTAGGCATCGACCGTGGCCTTTACGCGATTCTTATTTTCCTTTGTCGATGCGATTGCTTTTTGAAGGTCAAAGACCAGGGAGTCAATATGCACATCTAATACGGCCAGGTAGAGATCAAGTTTCGATGGAAAGTGTTGATACAAAACAGGCTTGCTGACATTGGCCCTATCTGCAATATCGTCCATTGAAGCAGCGTGGTATCCAGATACGGTGAAAACGTCGAGTGCCGCTGATAGTAAAAGCGCTCGGCGCTCATCACGAGGTAGGCGAGCTCGGTTATCTAATTTATCAATGCCGCTCATCGGAACCATCGTACGAGAAAGTAGGTCATTTAACGAATATTGTGAGTATTCTTCGCAATTAATCATGACCAAACCGCGCTTATTACTTGTACATGCACACCCCGATGACGAGACGATCAATAACGGCGTCACGATGGCGAAGTATGCAACGGCAGGCGTAGGTGTCACTCTCGTTACATGTACTCGTGGTGAAGAAGGTGAAGTACTTGTTCCCGAACTTGAACATCTTGCAAGCGGTAAAGAAGATAAGTTGGGCGCGCATCGCGAGCTCGAGCTAAGGGATGCAATGAGCGTGCTCGGCGTCACTGACTTTAGATTCCTTGGATCACCCCAGAAATCTTGGAGAGATAGCGGAATGATGGGATCAGAGCCAAATAATCGACAAGATAATTTTTGGAATGCCAATGTCGATGAAGCCGCAGAATCTCTAGTCCAAGTCATTCTCGAAGTTAAGCCTCATGTGATGATTACCTACGATGAAATCGGCGGTTACGGCCATCCAGATCACATTCAAGCTCATCGCGTCGCCATGCGCGCTGCCGAATTGGCACGGAGCCGTGGATGGGGAATCCAAAAGATTTATTGGAACACGATTCCCATATCAATCATCGAGCAAGGAATAGAAGCCATGAGAGATACTGGCAATCAATTCTTTGGAGTCGACAAAGCAGAAGATTTTCCTTTCGCTCAACCAGACCATCTCGTAACAACTGTCATAGATGGCGAAGCATTTGTTGAGAAAAAAATGGATGCAATGAGAGCCCATCCCACACAGATTTCAGTAGACGGGCCATTCTTTGCCCTTTCCGACAATTTAGGATTCAAAGTTTGGGGTCTCGAGTTTTATCGATTGGTCTACGGAGAGCTTGGCACTGTCCGCAACGCTGATGGTCGCGAGACTGATCTCTTCTCCGGCATCACTTTATGAAGCTCATTGTCTCCGTCGTTTTCGGAGCGCTCGTTGCAGTGTCGGGAACTTTCTTGCATAACTCATATCGACCTATTGGTCTCCTAATTTCGCTTCTAGCTCTTCACCTGGGTCTGCGCCTCGTTCGCAATATGTACCTTTCGCGATTAGCGAATTTTCTCTTTGCATTGGGCTGGTTATCGATCGTTGTTCGAGCTTCATCTATAGGTAATGGTGGGGAAGTGCTCATCCAAGCCAATCTTTATGGCAATGTTTTTGTCTTCGGTGGCGTCGGGTTGATTGCTGTGTTTCTACTAAGACAAAAGAAGTGAGTTCACTCTCAAGATTCCAGTTGCAGGGTTTGCGCGCTATTGAGTGCTCACCCAGTTCCACGACTGACCATTGACTGTATCGCGCACCTCAATACCAAGTTGTAGAAGCTGATCTCTAATCTTGTCACTCGATGTGAAGTCTTTTGCTCTACGTGCACTATCTCGTTGCTGCAGCAATTCTCTAGCATGTAATGAGAGTTCCCGCAGAGGTCTGATTGCAAGGAGATCTACTCCAAATAGTCGGTCTACGCTCTCAAATATCGCAGCCTTTTCGCTAGGGGAGTAACTCTCATCTCTCTCTAGCGCACGTAGCTTTATGAGTGCGCGTGGCGTATCAAGATCGTTGCAGAAATCTCCGTACATCGAAGCAATACTCTCTTTAGCATGCGGCGTGAGTTCTGCGCCCTCGCTCCTCCAACTTTGATATTTCTCACGCCACCTTTGCAATAGAGAAAAAGCAGCGTTAATTGATTGCCACGAGAGATCCATCTGGCTGCGATAGCGATTTTCGAGAAAGCAGAACCTCACTGCCAATGGATCAATTCCCCGTGCTATGACATCGCTGAGCAGAACGACATTGCCTGCACTTTTCGACATTTTTCTTCCCTCAAATAGGAGATGCTCTCCATGGAGCCAGAGCGATACCGCTTCACCTTCGACAAGTGGATTTGATTGCGCTCTTTCATTTTCGTGGTGTGGAAATCGCAGATCTATTCCACCGATGTGAAGATCTACATGTCCCTGGAGATAGTGAAGCGACATTGCGGAACATTCAATATGCCATCCAGGAAAGCCAAGTCCCCATGGGGTATTCCAGATCATCTCACTGCGATTACCTGCTGCTTTCCATAACGCCCAATCGGCATGAAATCGCTTTGCTCCATCTTCGCTATATTCGTAGCGATGCCCTGGTTTGAGTGCAGCTAAGCGATTACCACTCAACTCGCCATAGCTCTCGAATTTCTCAGCGGCAAAGTAGACAGACGAATCTTCACCTACATATGCAAATCCCATGTCAATGAGGTGAGAGATATGTTCAATCATCATCGCAATGCACTCACTTGCCCGGGGATAGGCTGCGGCAGGAGTGACATTCATAGCGGATAAATCTGCATGAAACTTGGCTTCGTAATCCCGCGCAACGGCAAATGGATCGCGATTTTCAACTTTCGATTGAGCCAAGATCTTGTCTTCTTCAAAGTCTTCACTCATGTGGCCCACATCAGTAATGTTTTGAATCAGGCGGACATTTCCGCCACCAAACTCCAAGGTGCGTTGGACGAGATCGCTTAAGAGAAAAGTTCGCAAGTTGCCTACATGCGCATCGCGATAGACGGTAGGCCCGCAGCAATAGATGCGGAAAGTTTTCCCATCGGAGGCAAGGACGGGGGCGAGGGTTCTTTGAAGCGTGTCATAAATATGAAGTGTGCGTTCTCTGCCTATCTCGCGCTTCATACCTGCTTATTCTGTAGGATACGAGGTCTAAAAGTAAGTTAGACCTGAACCGGGAAAACCAAAACCGCGATAGGAGAGCTAAGCGTGACATATGTAATCGCCCTTCCATGCGTAGATGTCAAAGATAAGTCTTGTATTGAAGAGTGCCCCGTCGACTGCATCTATGAAGGCGATCGCATGATGTACATCCAGCCAGATGAGTGCGTCGATTGCGGAGCATGTGAACCCGTGTGTCCAGTGGAGGCTATCTATTACGAAGATGATGTTCCTTCTCAGTGGAGCGATTACAAAGAGGTCAACGCCGAGTTTTTCGATGATCTTGGCTCACCTGGTGGTGCAAGCAAGATGGGCGCTGTTGCTAAGGATCACCCCAAACTTCTTCAGATTCAAAAGAAGCCTGCAGCCGAGTAAGTAAGGAGTTTTTATCAAGCTCCCCGATTTTCCTTGGGACGCCCTCGCTCCGTACGGAGATAAGGCGCGGCAACATCCGCGTGGTGCGATTGATCTCTCACAGGGAACTCCCGTTGATTCAACCCCTGACTTCATTCAGCAGGCTCTCCGTGACCATGCAAATTCGCCGAGCTATCCCGTCACGACCGGCGCCCCAGATCTACGAGCTGCGCTGAAAAAATACTGCATCGACTTTCTTGGTGCCTCCGGGGATTTCGATGTCCTACCAACCATTGGATCAAAAGAATTAGTCGCCCAACTTCCATTTCTACTTCAAGCAAAAAAGATTCTCATTCCGGAGATTGCTTATCCAACGTATCGCGTAGGGGGCATATTGGCGGGGGCGATAGTGGAAGAAGTAGGAATTTCAGCTGATTCATGGCCTACTTCAGGGATTGATCTGGCATGGGTTAATTCGCCATCGAATCCCACGGGCCGGGTGCATAGCGATAGCGAACTTAAAGAAGTTTTGAATTGGTCTGAAAAATCTGGCGCAGTTGTAGCGAGTGATGAGTGTTACCTGCCATTTCCTGATCTCAAGAGTGGTCGCTCTATCTTGGCTATTGCACAAGGCAAGAATTCAAACCTTCTTGCAGTTCACTCACTTTCAAAGCGTTCCAATTTGGCTGGCTATCGAGGCGCTTTTGTCGCCGGAGATTCTAAACTTATTGCGCGCCTGCTCGAGATTCGCAAACACATGGGAATGATGGTTCCACTTCCCATTCAAAAGGCAACCACTGTTGCTCTCGCAGATGAAGTGCATGTATTAGAACAGTCAGAGCGATACCGTCGCCGACGCGCCAATCTGCGTCGCGCTCTCGAATCCCAAGGGTTCACAATTGAATTCTCTGAAGCTGGTTTGTATTTGTGGTGCACACGCAATGAAGAAGATTGGAGTACGGTCACCTGGTTTGCAGAAAGAGGAATTATCGTGACTCCAGGTCGCTTCTATGGCGATAAGGGATCACAGCATGTCCGAATCGCACTTACTGCAACTGATGCGAACATTGAAGAAGCGGTCGAGAGATTACAGAGCCCTTAAATGAAATCACCTATAACGAAAGCAATCTTGCTTGTTGGCGGTAAGGGCACGCGACTAGCCCCACTCACCAATAACACCCCAAAACCTATGCTCAAAGTCGCGGGAAAACCTGTTACAGAGCATCAGATTGTGAAAGCACGAGAAGCTGGGATAACTGAGATTGTTCTTGCCACTTCTTACATGGCAGAGGTCTTCGAACCGTATTTTGGAGATGGTTCGCGCTTTGGAATCTCGATTAAGTATGCCATTGAAGATCAACCACTAGGAACGGGAGGAGCGATAGCAAATGCAGCATCGCAACTTAATTTACGCTCCGACGAATCAGTAGTAATTTTCAATGGAGATGTTTTGAGTGGGCATGATCTACATGCTCAAATATTGTTACATCACAATCGACAAGCTGATGTGACGTTGTACCTCACAAGAGTGAGTGATCCGCGTGCTTATGGATGCGTTCCGCTGGACTCAGAAGGAAGGGTTTTGGAGTTCCTCGAGAAGATGGAGAATCCCAAAGCAGACACCATTAATGCTGGTTGTTATATTTTTAACGCTCGTTCCCTGTCGATGATTCCAGTTAACCAGGTTGTGAGCGTTGAGCGAGAGACTTTCCCTGCCTTACTTGCGCAAGACTTCTCGATCTTTGGTTATCACGATAATACGTATTGGATTGATATGGGGACGCCACAATCTTTCATCAAGGCATCTGCTGATCTCATTCTTCATCCCGAGCTATCCCGAGCAACCGAGGTAACGGATGCTGGTTATGTCGCAGAGGCAAGAGTTTCCATCCACCCAACCGCTACTGTCGGTGGGGGATCTGTCCTCTCGGACGGAGTAACAATCGGGGCGGGTGCACGGGTGATGGGGTCCATGATCGGTAGTAATGCAATTATTGAAGATAGCGCAGAAGTAATTGATTGTTATGTCGCACCCGGATTGAAAATTAGGAATCAAGCCAAATATCAAGGTCAGATTCTCGATAATTGACCATTTACTTGATATTTGAGATATATCTCAAGTAATTGGCCCGGCAACTTCTTCATAAAAGGGGAATTTTTCGCCCTACGCGACTTGACTCTGGGGAATAACAAGCGTGTAATTCTCCCCATCAGGCCCCTCACCAGAGTCGGGCCCACTGTCTTAGGAGTATTGCTAATGACTGATGCTCGTCGAATTGAGCAGACTTTCATTCCCGGTCCTAGTATCCAGTTAGGTAATGGCGAAATTATTGAGCTCTCATGGCAAGAACGAGCGCTCTGTGCCCAGACCGATCCCGAAGCATTCTTCCCTGAAAAAGGCGGTTCGACCCGTGAGGCTAAGCGCGTCTGTCTCTCCTGTGATGTCAGGCAAGAGTGTCTTGAATACGCTCTCGCCCATGACGAACGTTTTGGCATTTGGGGCGGACTCTCGGAACGCGAGCGTCGCAGACTCAAACGCCGTCCCGCATAGAAACGCTTCGCGCCAGCTTCCTTCAGGTTTTCGGTTTTTCTCGTCACTCTCGTTACAACTGACGAGAAATCTCCGCCAGACCATAGTGAGTCGCTGATATGGCAACTTCGCAAGAACACTTTGTAACAGCAATCATTGTTTCTCATGATGGTGCGCTCTGGCTTCCGGACGTTGTCGCATCGTTAGCAAAACAGCGTCGAGAGATAAATCAAGTCATTGCAATAGATACTGCTTCCACTGATAGTTCCGTAAAACTTCTCAAGAGCGCGGGCATTACAACGCTCTCGACAGATCGCGATAAAGGTTTTGGCGCAGCAATTCAAGAGGTTCTGAGCAGTTCAAAACTAAAGTCGGCGCCCGAAGGTGCAACAGAATGGATCTGGTTGATTCATGATGATTGCGCACCGGCAGCAAATGCCTTAAGCGAACTCCTTGCAGCCGTCGATCAACGACCCAGCGTCGCAATGGCAGGTCCAAAATTACGAGGTTGGCACGACCGTAATCACCTTCTCGAAGTTGGCGTCAGCATTGCTGGCAATGGTGCGCGTTGGACTGGATTGGAATATCGCGAACAAGATCAAGGGCAACACGACACAATCAACGAAGTGATGTCGGTCAGTACGGCGGGAGCTCTTATTCGTCGTGATGTCTTTGAAGAACTTGGTGGATTTGATCCTGAACTTTCTTTATTCCGAGATGACGTAGATTTTGGATGGCGGGTTCATACTGCAGGCCACTCTGTAATTGTTGTCCCGCAAGCGATTGCATTCCATGCCGAAGCAGCATCGAATGAAAGACGCAGCGTTGATGTCGCAGGTGCATTTCTTCACCGACCTTTGCTTTTAGATCGTCGCCATGCAGCATATGTTCTGTTGGCAAATGCATCATGGTGGCTCACTCCCTTCATAGCAATCCAACTTCTAGGCGCAGCCCTCCTTCGCGCTCTTGGTTATCTTTTAGCGAAGTTGCCTGGCTACGCCCTCGATGAAATAGGCGCTGTGGCGCTCTTAATTCTGCAACCACAAGACCTTATTCGCGGTCGGCGTATGAGGAAGAAGCAGAGACTTGTTTCATCGCGAGTGATTGCACGTTTTGTTCCACCGCGTGGTTCGCAAATCCAGCTTGCAATCGAACGAGCAGGCGCAGCGATATCACGATCATGGCAATCAAGTTCTTTACATCAGGAAACGATGAGCAAGTCATCCTCTGCGCTCGATCTCAATGATGAGGCTCTCGAGAATGCCGATATTGAGTTAGTGAAAGCTCCATCTCCAATTACATGGCTCACTAAGCGACCAATACTTTCCATCTCCCTATTCGTAACGCTGATTGCGCTCTTTGCCTCGAGAGAGCGTTTCGGGCAGATTGTTGGGGGAGCGCTCCCTGAAGCTCCGATGCGTGCTCTTGATCTTTTGGGTATGTACGCCGACTCATGGCATACCGTTGGATTGGGCTCGAGTGCAAATGTTCCGCCCTGGGTTGCCTTAGTAGGTCTCACATCTTTATTGAGTGGTGCAAACGCTTCTCTCTTCATCACTTCTCTTTTTGTAGCGGCGGTACCACTCGCGCTCTGGGGCGCATACTCATTGGCGCGCACCTTTACAGATTTACATTTTCTCGCTCTTGCAGCTGCGTTGCTTTATGCATTCTCTCCAACAACACTGGCAGCAATTAATAGCGGGCGTCTCGGCACCGTCGTACTTATAGTCATTGGACCGTGGCTAGTCCGATCACTGTTTGGTTTGGAGCAACTGGAGAATCTTGGGTGGCGCAAGACCTGGTGGTTAGCACTTTTGCTCACGATAGTGTGTGCTTTCTCGCCACTGACATTCATGTCTATTGTTCTCTGGCAATTTGTGCTCATAGTTCTTGATGTTGTTGCATTCAACTCATCCGCTAACCCCATAACTAAAGAGATATTTGATAGTCGAAATGCTCGCAGAGTTGCGCTCATTGTTACCCCTCTTGTTGTTTGTGCACCATGGTCTTTGGAGTTCATCCTCCATCCTTCTCGCATACTGCTCGATCCTGGTTTAAGTGTTGGCGGAGGTGGAGTTCTCTCCTTGGTAATCGGCAATCCAGGTGGAGTGGGCGCTCCGCCACTATGGATACTCTCGCCGATACTTCTGATTGCAGTGATAGCAATTTTTGTTGCCCGTACCGCTCGACTCGGTGAAGTGGCGCTCTTCTTCATCGGCTTCGCAGCGTTATTGGGATCACGTCGCGTTGCAGGCCATGGCAGTTTTGTTCCTGAACAACTCTGGGTTGGAAGTTTGATGGTAATCCCAACACTTGTGACTCTCATTGCTGCAGTACTAATTGTGAATCACTATGTTCCAACAATCTCAGAGGCACATATTGATTATCGACACATACTTCTGGGCGTCACCAGTCTTATTGCAACATTTTCGGTTCTAGCTTCTGCATTCTGGTGGGTATCAACTGCAGCAACCGCGCCTGTGCAGGCGAAGACAAATTCGGCCTTACCGGCATTCTTGAGTGCGAGTGCGCAAACAGAGGATCGATATAAAACCCTAGTGTTTCGAATCGATGAGGGAAAAATCTATTACTTCATAGCCCGCGATAGTGATCTCAAGCTTGGCCAACCAGATGTCATCACTGGCTTAACACCCGAGATAACAAAAGCGGTATCTGAATTGGTCTCTGGATCTGGCGTATTGAGCAGCAACGTTTTTGCTGAATTTGGCATTCGATACATTTTTATGGATCGACCTATAAGCGAAGAGCTAGTCCGCACGATTGATGGCGCCGGAGGATTTACTCGTGCTGCTTCAACCGATGAAGGAATTTCTTGGAAAATTCCAGGCGCTCTGGGCCACATATCCTTTTTGTCGCAAGACGGAATGTACTCAGTGCTGCCCAGCGGTGACATTGGGGCGGAAGGAACTCTCACTTCTGCCGGAACAATTGTCATCACTGAGAAGTTTGATGACCGTTGGAAAATGTTACTTAACGGTTCATATATTGAGGCCAGAGAAACTGAAAATGGAATCCCAAGATTTATAGTTCCCGAGCCAGGAGAGTTTGTCATTTTCCATGATGCAACTGCACGCAGGGGTTGGATCTCACTACAGATAATCACATTCATAACTCTCGTGATTCTGGCGCTACCAGCTCGTAGACGGAGAAGTCAGATGCTCGAGGAGGAGTTGACATGACAGAGTCAACGAATTCGCGATCAAAAGATAGTCGCGCTTCTATTGCGCTACTTTTTTTCATCATTGCAGCACACATTGCTTACTTCTTGCCCCAGACGACATCCATTACCGAAGTCACTCAGTCGTATCCTTCAACTGCCTGCCCTGGATCAATTGGTGATGCAAAAGCAACTGCGCTCTTGCCAAATAAGAGCGTTCAAGTGAGAGATGTTTCACGACCCAAATCTTTGTTGAGAAAGAATGGACTTGGCTCCTACTCTTTAAATCAAGGAGCAATTCTGGTCGAAGGCAATGCCGCAAATACTGTCGCCCTTCAATCTCGAATCGGAAAGTGGACTGCTGCAACAATCTGCACTGTTAGCGATCCGATCACATGGTTCGTTGGGGGAACAGCGAATGTCACGAGCCAATCGAAAATTGTGCTGGTGAACAGTGGATTGAGCGATGCAGTCGTTGACCTTACGAGCTACTCAGAAAATGGCCCCACGCAAACACTGCCAGTCTCAGTCAAGAGTTCGTCGGAGAAGATTATTCGCGTTGATGCGCTAGATCCCGGTTCAGATCGAATTGTTGTGAAAGTTGAAACAAGAAGTGGTCGCGTTACGGCATTCCTCTTGGATGAACGAGTTCGAGGCCTTACCAATGTTGGTGGTGATTTTGTAGCGTCGGCAGGATCTCCATCGAAGGAGATATTGATTCCGGCTTTACCTATAAAAGTGGGAAATGGCAGCACTGTTAGACATCGGGTAAGAATTATGACAACGGGCAAAATCGATGCAACTGCGAGCATCGAAATTGTTTCTCCTGATGGAGTTTTTATTCCCGTTGGTTTCGGAAACCTTAATCTCTCTCCTCAGATTGTCCGCGATATTGACTTAAGCGAGATCGATCTTGGAAGTAAAACCTTTGCTTTGAAGATTTCATCTTCCGAGCCGGTGGTTGGGGGAGTGTTTACTGAAGTTAAGAGCGGATCTATCTCGGACTACATGTGGAGTTCTCCAGCTTCGAGATTCGGCTCAGTGACAATGAATCTATATGGTCTCGAACCAATTATGTCTTTCGCTTCGGAACGGATTCATGTGGATGTCTCGTGGCGCGATAACCGCGGTAATTCAGATTCGAAGGCGTTAATTGGCGACGAAATTGTTAATTGGCGGGTTCCCTCCAATACTCGAAGTATCACCATCGTGAATAGATCTGGTGCCGTCGGAAGCATGACGTGGTTGACGAGAGATGGCATAACGCATCTTCCGATATCTCCGAGCACCAACCTTGAGAGTGCAACGAAACCGATTGCAGATATCTCGGTAATTCTGCCTCGCAATTAGTAAAGCTGTGAAATCACGCCACTCAGCGTTCGGTCAATCCAAGTTTTTCTCTCTCAATCAGACTAATCTCACGCCATGCATTCGCCCAGCAACTCTCCACACCGTCGACCTAGCGCGGTTGGACGCTGTTGCATGAGATCGGGATGTAAGTCGAATGCTGTCAAAACTCTTACCTACATCTATTCTGACTCGACTGCAGTTCTAGGCCCGCTAGCAACATATGCCGAGCCTCACGCATACGATCTTTGTATCGAACATGCAGAGCGTTTAACGGTCCCCCAAGGGTGGACTGTGATTCAACATGATCCCCAAATTCACGATCACGAGCCATCTCCTGAAGATCTCTTGGCAATTGCCGAAGCGGTGCGTCAAACTGCGAAAGTTGATCTAGAACCTCAAGTAATCTCTCCTGATGTAGGTAGACGCGGACATTTACGCGTTATCCCTTATCAACAGTAGAAAATCACAAACAAAACCCAGATAACCATGAATCGTGAACTTCTCGACAAAATCATCAAGGCATACGATATCCGTGGCCTAGTTGATGATGAAGTCACTCCAGATTTTGCTTTTGCACTCGGGATTGCATTTGCGAAATTTGTAGAACGAGAGAGGGAGCCTGCCACTGTTGTTGTTGGTGAGGATATGCGTCCTTCATCTCCAGATCTCGCTACCGCTTTCTCAGATGGCATAACTTCACAAGGGTTAGATGTAGTACGGATTGGCTTGGCCTCAACTGACCAGCTCTACTTTGCTTCGGGTCACTTACAACTTCCTGGAGCCATGTTCACCGCTAGCCATAATCCTGCGGAATACAACGGAATCAAGTTATGTAAGAGTGGAGCCAGACCAATTGGTCAGGAGTCTGGATTGTTGTGGATAAAAGACCAGATTGCATTTGGTATTGAAGAAGGATTTCCTATTCCGAACCGACCAGTTGGAAAAGAAAGCGTCCGAGATCTTCTTCCCGACTATGTTTCATTTCTATTCTCACTCTTCCCAAAAGACGCCTTTTCTCGAGAATTCTTGGGCCGTCCCATCAGAATTGCAATTGATGCTGGCAACGGAATGGGAGGGCATACCGCTCCCGCAGTCATGGCAAAGATCCACGCTGTGGTTGATGGAATTTATTTTGAACTTGATGGAACATTCCCTAACCACGAAGCAAATCCAATTGAACCTAAAAATCTCGTCGACTTGCAGAACTTAGTTCGAGAGAAAAATGCAGATATTGGGCTGGCATTTGACGGTGATGCAGATCGATGTTTCTTGATTGATCAGAATGGAGATTTGGTATCACCATCAGCGTTAACTGCGCTAATCGCTGAACGTGAAATTCTCAAGAACCCTGGATCGCCCGTCATCTACAACTTGATTTGCTCTCGAACTGTCCCAGAAGTAATTAAGGAAGCCGGCGGTAAACCTTTACGGAGCAGAGTTGGTCACTCTTACATTAAGAAAATGATGGCTGAGAACAAAGCGATCTTCGGTGGTGAACATTCGGGCCACTTTTACTTTAAGGATTTCTGGTGTGCAGATTCTGGAATGCTCGCCGCTCTACACGCCATCGCAGCTCTACTCGAGAGTCAACAAACACTCTCTGAGCTCCTTGAGAGATTCAATCGCTATTCTTTGAGCGGAGAGATCAACACAAAGGTTGAAGATCAACAATTGGCCATTGCAAAGATTAGAGAACATTTCCTATCAAGCGCGGTTCCAGTTGAATTTGATGAACTTGATGGCTTGACGGTAACCGCCGCGGATTGGGCGGTAAATGTTCGACCCTCAAATACTGAACCGTTGTTACGTCTCAATGTTGAAGGCATCACTCCTGAGGTTATGGGGGAGCTTCGAGACTTGGTGTTGCGCATTATTCGAAACGGGTAAACTGACGCCCTACAGAATTCACCCCTTTGCCTCTTAAGGAGAGCCTCTTGAATCTCGCAACCGCTACTACGCCAAAGCACGATATTGCAAACCCTGCCCTAGCAGCTGAAGGAAAGAAGCGCATTGAGTGGGCAGATCGCAACATGCCAGTGTTGGCTCAGATTCGAGAGAGATTTGAGAGAGAGAAGCCCTTTACAGGAATTCGATTCTCCGCGTGCATGCATGTCACAACTGAGACTGCAAACTTAATGCGTACTCTGAAGGCTGGAGGCGCAGAGCTAGCTCTATGTGCTTCAAATCCGCTTTCAACACAGGATGACACAGCTGCCGCTCTCGTCCATGAATATGGAATTAGTGTCTTCGCGCGCAACGGTGTGGATCGTGACGGTTACTACGCGCACATCAATGCTGCTCTTGATGTAGCGCCCCATCAAGTATTTGATGATGGTTGCGATCTTGTAAATACTCTTCACACCACTCGTACCGAACTACTACCAAACATCGTTGGAGGATGTGAGGAAACAACCACAGGAGTTATTCGACTTCAGCAGATGGCAAAAGATGGTGCACTTACTTTCCCGATGATTGCTGTAAACGATACTGACACAAAACATATGTTTGATAATCGTTACGGAACTGGTCAGTCAACCATTGACGCAATCTTCCGGGCTACTAATCAACTTATTGGTGGCAAGATTTTTGTTGTCGCAGGCTTTGGCTATTGCGGCAAAGGAGTTGCAGAACGCGCTCGAGGTATGGGCGCTGATGTCATAATTACGGAAATTGATCCAACGAAAGCGCTAGATGCAATGATGCAGGGCTATCGAGTCATGCCAATGCTTGAAGCAGCAAAAGTTGGGGATTTCTTTATCACCGTAACTGGAAATCGAACGGTATTAAGTTCTGATCATTTCAATGCCATGAAAGATGGAGCGATTCTGGCAAATGCTGGTCATTTTGATATTGAAATCGATGTTGCTTGGCTAGAAAAAAATGCCAAGAAGAATTCACGCATTCGCCATCAGACCGATGAATATGTACTAGCTAACGGTCGTAGACTTTTGCTTATTGCTGAAGGAAGACTCGTGAATCTAGGCGCTGCCGAAGGACATCCTGCTGTAGTGATGGATATGTCATTTGCTGATCAGGCTCTCACTGCAGAGTGGCTTGTGAAGACTGCAAAGTCGTTGACCCCTGGAGTTCACTATGTTCCAGCGGATATTGATAAAGAAGTTGCTCGATTGAAGCTGAAGAGCATGGGCGCCACTATTGATACGCTCACTTCAATTCAAGATGAGTACCTCAACTCCTGGAAGCACGGTAGCTAATGACTTCGGTAATGGTCGTTGATGATGATCAAGACCTTGCCGAAATGCTTGGGATTGTCCTCAATGGCGTTGGTATCGAAGTTGATCTAGTCAGTCGTGGCGATGAAGTAATCGATGTCTTTCGCAACAATCCCCCCGATTTAGTATTGCTCGACATCATGCTCCCAGGGCTTGATGGCATTGAAGTATGTAAGCAGATAAGAAAACATTCAATGCGCGTGCCCATAGTTATGTTGACTGCCAAGAGCGATACGCATGACATCGTCAAAGGATTAGAAGCCGGTGCAGATGATTACATGGTGAAGCCCTTTAAACCCTCGGAACTTGTGGCGCGCATAAGAACGCGTTTGCGTCGCGTCGGTGGTGAGATTTCTAGTAATTTAACAATTGGAGATTTATCAATTGATATTGTCGAACACACGGTCATGCGTGGTGGTAAAGAAATACCTCTCACGCGTCTGGAATTTGATCTGCTCGTTGCTCTGGCAAAGGAACCGGGACGCGTATTCACACGCGAGGCCTTGCTAGGAGAAGTGTGGGGCTATAGGCACTCCACAGATACTCGCCTTGTTAATGTGCACGTTCAGCGTTTAAGAGCGAAGATTGAACACGATCCTGAGAATCCAACAATTGTAAATACCGTCCGTGGGATTGGTTACAAGGCAGGCGCAACAGGCACGCGAGGGTAATCGCGCAATGAATGTGCTTAGTATTTTCAGTCGTTCACTTTTCTTAAAAGTCTTTACTTTTTCCAGCATTACTTCTATCGCTTTGATCTATTTTCTGGGATCAAATCTATACACTCGAATTTCAGACGGAATTATCAATGACAAGATTGCTGCCTCAATTTCGGAAGGCGAATCTGCCATTCAATATGCCAACTATCGATTTGTTATTGCAGAACTCAACAGGACAAAAGACTTAGCGCCGTTAGTACAAGAGATTGTTAACTCATCGAATGTGAGCGCAAAAGACTCTGGTCGTGAAGTGGTTTTTATCAATTCTGCTAATAGCAAAAGAGGAGATATACCTGCGGTCTCGACCTCCAACTTCCTAAAAGAAGAATCAGTTCCATTTAAATTCCGAGAGAGAGTTCAGAAGAGCGATGAGCTTCTTTGGCGTGAAACCAAACTTCGCTACATCAATGGTGAAGTTCTCGACGGAGTAGTGATTGGCAAACTCCTTAGTCTTTCTAATCTTGGAACATATGAGATGTATGTGTTGTTTGGTTTTGACGCTCAGCAACAGAATATTGATCTAATTGGACAATCAATGTGGGGCACAGGACTTCTTCTCATCGCTCTGATCATGATTGTTGCATCAGTGGTTCTCCAGCAAGTGATTCGACCAGTTAAGAATGCTGCAGAGGTAGCAGAGCAACTCTCTTCAGGAGATCTCGTGAAGAGAATGGAGGTTAGAGGGCAAGATGAGATTGCCCGCCTAGGGAATGCCTTTAATGACATGGCTGACACGCTGGAGCAGCAAATTACTCGTCTAGAGAATCTCTCGAGAGTTCAACAAAGGTTCGTTTCGGATGTGTCGCACGAGCTTCGTACTCCATTAACAACAATCCGAATGGCATCAGATGTTATCTATGCGGCGCGTGACAGTTTCGATCCTGTCATTGCAAGGAGCGCCGAACTTCTACTGTCGCAGATAGAGCGATTTGAAAATCTACTTGCTGATCTGTTGGAGGTAAGCCGTTTTGATGCTGAAGTAGCTTCACTCTCACTGGATCGAGTGGATGTCAGCGCGCTTGTGAAGCGTTGTGCAGACGATCTTGGAATTGCCTCTAAAGAGAGAGATTCGGTTCTTCGCATTCAAGCTCCCGAAGAGAAGCTCATCATTGATGCAGATCCTCGACGATTAGAGCGAATCATGCGCAATCTTCTCGCAAATGCGATTGATCACTCTGAGGGGCAACCCATTGATGTCACCATTAAAACTAATGACAGCGCAGTATCAATCTCGGTCAAGGATTATGGAGTCGGACTTACCCCATCACATATCGAACGAGTCTTTGATCGCTTTTGGCGTGCAGATCCATCTCGCTCACGTATTCGAGGTGGCACAGGACTTGGCCTATCTATCGCACGTGAAGATGCACAGTTACACGGCGGTGAAATACGAGTGTGGGGTGAAATTGGAAAGGGATCGAATTTCGTTGTAACACTTCCCATCGCTCATGGACGGGCATACACAGAACCTGCGCTCTCGGAAATTCCCACGTTCTGATTTTCACAACTTCACGTAGAGCAAACCTATCTGCGAATTGAATGCATCACTATTCAGGCGTGGCCGAAAGAATTCGCACCATCATATCTAGTGCTCTTTATGGCGCACGAACACTGGTTTTTCCAGAACTCTGCATTATGTGTCGACGAGAATTTGTGGAGATTTGTCTCTCTTGTAAATCTCGATGGTTCGCACCAGCTGAGCAACTGAGATTTAGTGTGGCGCCCACTTACTCAGTCATCCCTTATAGCGAGGATGTCTCAGCAATTGTCTTACTTGCAAAAGAGGAGCGCAATAAAGTGGCACAAAGTCTGATCGCTCAAGCCCTTCATCAATCAATTACACAACTTCTTGAGCGGACAGCGACAGAGTCATGTTTGCTCATTCCCGTTCCATCTTCTCGACAGGCGATTCGCAAGCGAGGAGAATCCTTTTTGCATCCAATATTGAATCGAGTTATTTCTTTGCAGAGAGCTACTCGCAAGAGTTCCAATCCACAGTGGATCTGGCAAGAACTTTTGCGGCACACACGCCGAGTTCGTGACCAAGCAAGCCTTTCGCCCGTGGCGCGTGCAAGCAATATGGAATCCGTATTTAGTGTAATTGCGCAAACCGAGAGCCACTCAAAGGGATTGAGCAGTGGAATCTTTGATCTCCCTATTGTTGTAGTGGACGATGTCATTACGACCGGTGCAACTTTAAAGAATGCTATTGAGGCCCTAAGAGAGAGAAAAATGACAGTTTTAGGCGCTGCGACCGCATGTGCGTCCACCCACCAATTCCTAATACGATAGCCCTCTCGTTTTCGATGGAAGGTTGATTCGTGGCAGCAATTCTCGACAAGATTCTTCGCGCCGGTGAAGGTCGTGCCTTAAAGCAGCTTGAGAAATTGGCATCAGAAGTTAATTCCTACGAAGCGACTTTTCTCTCGATGAGCGATGACGAACTTCGCGCCATGACAGGCAAGTTCAAGGAACGTTTGGCCCAGGGCGAGGATCTCGACGAACTGTTACCGGAAGCATTTGCGGTAGTTCGCGAAGCGTCAAAGAGAACCCTCGGACAGCGACACTACGATGTTCAAATCATGGGTGGCGCTGCCCTTCATCGCGGAAATATTGCTGAAATGCGCACTGGTGAAGGAAAGACTCTCGTCGCAACACTTCCTTCATACCTCAACGCGTTGACAGGTCAAGGCGTACACATAGTTACCACAAACGATTATCTAGCAGAGCGTGACAGTGAATGGATGGGACGTATCCATCGCTTCCTCGGTCTAAAAGTTGGAGTCATTCTCGCTTCCATGACTCCTGCAGAACGTCGCATTCAATATGCGGCGGACATTACATATGGAACAAATAACGAATTTGGATTCGATTATCTACGTGACAACATGGCGTGGAATCTTGTTGACTGCGTACAGCGCGAACATAACTTTGCAATTGTGGATGAAGTTGACTCTATTCTCATCGACGAAGCTCGCACTCCTTTGATTATTAGCGGGCCAGCTGATAAAGCCACAAAGTGGTACGTCGAATTTGCCAACATCGCAGGGCGATTAACTCGTGGCGAGCATTATGAAGTTGATGAAAAGAAGCGCAATGTGGGAATTCTTGATGAGGGCGTAACTAAAGTCGAAGAGATGTTGAAGATAGATAATCTCTATGAGGCAGTCAATACTCCAATGATTGGCTACCTCAATAATGCCCTGAAAGCTAAGGAGCTATTTAAACGCGATCGCGATTATGTGATCATGAATGGAGAGCTACTAATAGTTGATGAGCACACAGGGCGCGTGCTATCGGGTCGCCGTTATAGCGAGGGCCTACACCAGGCGCTGGAAGCAAAAGAGCGAGTAGAAATTAAGGATGAGAATCAAACTCTCGCCACTATCACGCTTCAGAATTACTTCCGCCTCTACGACAAGTTGGCGGGAATGACTGGTACTGCGATGACTGAAGCTTCTGAATTTATGCAGATTTATAAGTTGGGAGTTATCCCAATTCCTACGAACAAAACCATGCAACGTATCGATCAATCGGATCTTGTATATAAGACCGAGGAAGCGAAATTTGAAGCTGTTGCTCAGGACATCATGGAGCGCCATCGCAAGGGACAACCAGTCCTTGTAGGAACAGTAAGTGTTGAAAAATCAGAAGTTCTCTCACAAGCATTACGACGTAAAGGCATTCCACACGAAGTCCTCAATGCAAAACAACATGAGCGCGAAGCAGCGATTATTGCCCGTGCTGGAACTATTGGCGCAGTCACTGTCTCAACAAATATGGCAGGCCGTGGTACAGACATCATGCTTGGCGGAAACCCAGAATTTATGGCTGATTACGAATTACAACGTCAAGGAATTTCCCCTGTTGATAATGCCGAGGAATACGAAGCAAAGTGGCCGGCAGAACTTGCTCGTCAGAAAGATGCAGTCGTGAAGGGCCATGATGAAGTTGTCGCATTAGGTGGCTTATATGTTCTTGGAACAGAGCGCCATGAATCACGTCGCATCGATAATCAGTTGCGAGGTCGTTCTGGTCGCCAAGGTGATCCAGGAGAATCGCGTTTCTATCTCTCACTTCAAGATGAGTTGATGCGCCGCTTTAACTCAGCGCTTGTCGAACGCTTCCTTACTGCCGCTGGAATTCCTGAGGACACGCCCATCGAATCGAAGATGGTTTCGAATGCCATCAAATCTGCTCAGACTCAAGTTGAATCTCAGAACTTTGAAATGCGCAAAAATGTCTTGAAGTATGACGATGTCATGAACCGTCAGCGTGAAGTTATCTATCGCGAACGTCGCGAAGTTCTTGAAGGTGTAGATATTAAAGATCAAGTCAGCACATTTATTGAAGACACTATCCGCGGATATGTCGCATCGGCAACGAGTGAGGGTTTCCCAGAAGAGTGGGATCTTGATCAACTTTGGACCGTGTTGAAGTCGACTTACCCAATCTCTCTAAAGATTGAAGATCTAGAGAATGAAGTGGGAGGCCGCACTGGGCTTGATAACGACTTCTTGGCTCAACGCGTCATCGATGACATCTTTTCTGCTTACGAGAAGCGTGAAAGTGAATTAGGCGCTGAAGTAACCCGGGAATTGGAACGAAAGATTTTGCTCTCAGTTCTTGACCGCAAATGGCGAGAACACCTCTATGAAATGGACTATCTACAAGAAGGCATTGGCTTGCGTGCGATGGCACAACGTGATCCGCTTGTCGAATATCAAAAAGAAGGTTATGACCTTTTCTCTGCGATGATGGATGCAATAAAAGAGGAGATGGTTGGATTCTTATTCAACGTTGAAGTCAAAGTAGAAGATAATCATGTAGAAGCCAAGGGCGTAACTCCTGCAGCCCCAACGCAGAAGCTTCAATACTCGGCGCCAAGTGAATCTGGTTCAGTCGCGACTTCAAAGAGCGATGGAGTCTCTCGCAATGCACCATGCCCTTGCGGCTCAGGAAAGAAATTTAAACGTTGTCACGGAGCTTCATAACAAATCAAGCTCAGTGCAGAGCCATTTGCGATCGACGCCTTCAAAGCGGGCGACAAGAGCGCGCACTCGATCTTTGAAGGTGAGTGTCACGGTTACTTCAATGACTCCCTCTATGGGTTGATGCCGGTGAATCTTCTTTATTTTTGGGAGCTCGGTAAGAGTTCCAACTTTCTGGAGAATCGTGTTGTAAGTGAATCGATGAGTTGATCTTGCAACCTGCTGTGGGGAGCGTCGCCCGGCAAGAATTTCTAAAGCGCTAACTATGTACATCAATGTCCATCTTTCAATATTGGGTAGTTCTGATAGTGGTGATGGATTAGGAGCAAAATCGGGATCAAACGAATCACCATGCGTGCTTGGTATTAAGTAAAGTTTTTTACCTGCACTCACGCCACTTGACGTTTCATCCAGGTTGGGTCGATTGAAGAGATCGAGCATGGGATGCGCTGTTAATCTGACAAATTCCATAGGCGAAGATTTCCCAAAAATCAAAGTATTGATCTCATACGAAAGTATGAGATTGAGAGCGACATTTTCCACAGCTTGTAAGCCATGTAGAGGTGCTGTGGATAAAACTCAACATCACTCACAAAAGAGATATTCATCTCCCATGAATGAAGAGAAGAAAAACCTACGAGAGGCTCGGCAGAAAAACAAATTGATTCGATTTCAGATAAATTCCCGCATTATTCTGGGTGGCACATTGATTGCCATCTCATTTATTTCTGCATACATTATTTCCGATACAAACAACCGTATGACGACTGTATGGAGCGCCACCACAGACTTAGCTCCTGGAGAGATTATCGAAGCGGGTGATGTGATCGAGTCACACGTATTACTTCCCAATAACGCTTCTTCGTATCTTGATGGGTCCAACTCCATTGTTGGAAGTTATGTCGTAAGAGCCCTTGGATCTTCAGAATTAATCCCTGCCTATGCACTCTCGACTGAGAGTGGAGCACATCTGAGAAGAATTCCAATTTCGATACCTCGATCACGAGTACCAACTGGCATCGGGAGCGGAAGTCAGATAGATATCTACGGCTTGCCTAAAGATCAATTGAACTCAAACTTCAATCTTCACAAAGGATTGAGATCTCGAGCTCTTCTCATCAACATTTCGGTCGATGCTATCGATATCGAAGCGAGCAAAATGGGTGGAGATATTGGAATAACGATTCTGGTTCCCCAGGAACTTGTCGCCGGATTCATCTCATCAATGACGGACTTTGACTTTATAGTGGTGAAGCGCATTTGAGCATTTCGTTAATTACAGCGCTCAATAACGCGGAGCTAGAAGATGTGATTATCTCGTGCCTTACTCCACAAGGATTTACGCTCAAGAAACGTTGCTATTCTCAAGAATCGCTCATGGATGCTATTTCGACTCTCGAATCCGATACCCGCGCGGTGATATTTTTCATGTCTGGTTATCACATCACTCGAGAACAGCGTGCTGCAACAGGGGCTGAAAGCATTGCTTATGTAGAAATCTCCTCAGATTCGCGAATCTCCGCCGATGAAATTCAATCCCGGGCCATGGAGGCCTTGAGAAAGCCAGAATTGGCAATCGCGTCACGAACTTCACGTAAACAAGAGCGCAACTGGTTGACCTTTACCGGCTCTACTTCAGCTCCAGGAATTTCGACTGTAACACTAAATGTGGCATCTGAGCTTTCTCAAAAACGAGTGGTGACGTTGTTGGATGTCGATTCACATCGCAAGGATCAACATTTCATGCTCGGTATGCAGTACGAGGTTAAATCGAAGGTTTCATCAAATCTATCGCTATTCAACATCGAGTCTGAAGTAATGGCTTCAGAACTCGACAACACTTCTTCGCATGTGAACTGCATTGATCTCGGAGCGGCTCCCAGTCTTGATTCGCTCTTGACCGATAGGCGCTTATCTGGCAGAAGGTTTCTCGAAGTAATTGAGCAGAGCACTCACATCATCTATGTGCTCCCGGCTGAGCGACATGGCATTGTTGCAATGGATAAATTTCAGCGCTTCATCGCTGCCGAGATAAAGAGCGCTTCAGTTATCTATATTCTGAATAAGATGGGAAATTCCAGTCGACACAATGCGTTGCGCAAGAGTTTTCAAGCCCAACTCGGTGATCATCGAGGATTCATCCTGCCTAGAGATAATGACGTGCTCGATCGAGCCCAAGGGCATTACTCCGCTCTCAGTGAGGTAGGTCAGAGAACTCCATTACGCAGGGCTTTACGTGAGCTCTCCCTTTATTTGGATGAATTGATCTGAAGTACGCTTTCGCCTATGCCTTTTCGTCACCTCGTAGCAGGATCCACATCGCTTTCAGAAGCTGATGTTGCTCGTTTGGGTGAATTGGTCGCCGAGTGGCAATTGTTGGCTGACATTTCCTTTGCTGATCTCGTGCTCTGGGTACCTCGACGAACCAGTGAAAAGAGTTGGCCAGAGGGCCATCTTGCGATCGCGCAAATTCGCCCCATGACAGCAGCGACAGTCTTCACTCAAGATGTAATCGGCGATGAAGTTCACTGGGGAGCACGAGTACATATAGATCATGCTCTTTCTACCGGAGAAATCGTGCGCGATACACAACCAGAGCAAGTAGGAGAGTTGAGAATCAAGGAAGAGACAATTCCAGTATTTTTCCAAGGTCGAGTCATTGCGGTCATATCTCGTCACCGAAATATAGAAACGATGCGCACGCCTTCTCGACTCGAACTCAACTATCGTGAGATTGCAAATCACATTTATCGGATGATTGCAGAAGGAAGCTTTCCTGTTAAAGACTCTGTATATCTTGCAGAAGCAGCGCCGAGAGTTGGCGATGGACTAGTGCGATTGAATGTTGATGGCGAGGTAATGTTCGCAAGTCCGAATGCGCGATCCGCTTTCAGCAGATTGGGTTGGGAGCGAGATCTTGAAGGGCACAATCTTGGCGATGTTCTAGATTTCCTCGCCAGAAAGAGTGAGGGACTTACTCCACGGGAAGAGAATTGGCGCGTTTCAATGAGCGGTCGTACTTTGCGTCGAGATGAGTTTGAAAATGCCAACGGTGTGGTTGATTTTCTAGCAATTCCGCTTACTGAAGGTGAAAATCGCATTGGTGCCGTTGTCCTCGTCCATAACGTTACAGAATTACGACGTAAAGACCGAGCTTTGATAAGCAAAGATGCCACTATTCGCGAGATTCATCATCGAGTAAAGAACAACCTACAAACAGTCTCAGCACTACTTCGTCTTCAATCGCGACGCATTGAGGACCCTAATGCCAGCGCAGCTATAGAAGAGGCAGTTCGCCGCGTTGCATCCATCGCTTTAGTTCATGAGACGCTCTCGACTAGTGCTCAAGATTCAGTGCAATTCGATGAAGTTATCTCCAAGATTATTCAAAGCGCTGTCGAGTTAAGCACTCGCCCCAATGAGATAACCATTAGCAAGGAGGGCGAGTTTGGTGCGATTCCTTCACTCGTTGCCACTCCACTCGCGCTTGTAATAACTGAATTAGTTCATAATGCGTTAGAGCATGGAGTGTCCGAGACGGGTTCTGTTGTACGAGTTTCTGTCACGCGTGAAGGAAGCATGATGACTGCTTCTGTGATTGATGATGGAACCGGAATACCATCTGATTTCTCTTTAGAGAAAAATACTAACCTTGGTCTTCAAATCGTCCATACCCTTACTCTCAATGAGCTAGCTGGAGAAATTGAATTCATCAAGCCCAGCACTGGAACTGAAGTCAGGATTACTTTCCCGATCTCAAGGTAGATTATTCGGGAAGTTGATTTTCCATCAGACGTGCTCGATTTCGAGCGGCTCGACGCTTCATCGCACGACGTTCATCTTCGGAGAGTCCACCCCACACACCTGAATCTTGACCGCTCTCGAGGGCCCACTGCAAACAAGGTTCACGCACCTCACAACGTACACAAACTTTCTTAGCCTCTTCGATCTGCGCAATAGCAGGACCAGTATTTCCTACCGGAAAAAACAATTCTGGATCGACATCACGACATGCTGCACGATGGCGCCAATCCATAGTCATTGCTTTCTCTCCTCATAGATCTTCTTGATAGATCTTCTCGATAGATCTTCTTGCTTTCAGGCGCTCACCAATAAGCGCAGGCTTCTGTGGTGGAGCTTGTTGCCCGAATAGGCGTGATTACGTGGCTAATTCTCCCGTGTGAGAGTTCTTTACTCAAGAGTTTGTGACGGTAATTTGATGAAAATTATTGAAAATGAGGTGAATTACACCATTTAAAGCGGCGTGAAGATTTCTGGTGCCCCCGACAGGATTCGAACCTGTGCACCCGCCTCCGGAGGGCGGTGCTCTATCCCCTGAGCTACGGGGGCGCTTTCGGCAAGATTATCAGTGAATGTTCATGCCAAGATGCGCTGGTGAATCAACGCGCATTCTTTGCTACCGGCTGCTTCTGGGGAGCCGAGAGGCGATTTTGGAAGTTACCAGGAGTTGTATCGACTTCAGTCGGTTATATGGGTGGTACAACTTCTGAACCTACTTATAAAGAAGTGTGCACAGGGCGTACCAATCATGCAGAGACCGTTGAAGTTGTTTTTGATCCCACCAAGATTTCTTACCAAAGATTGCTCGAAGAATTCTGGATAATGCACGATCCCACATCATTGAATAAGCAAGGTGGCGATGTCGGAACTCAATATCGCAGCGCCATTTTTACAACGAATCAAGAACAGATGATTGCTGCTGTAAATACCAGGGAACTTTACAATGATGTTTTGCTAAAGAATGGCTATGGTGAAATAGTCACTGAGATTAACGATGCTTCGCCGCACACTTACTGGCTTGCCGAGGAGTATCACCAGAAGTATCTCGAGAAGAATCCTGACGGATACGACTGTCATTCCACGACGGGGGTTGCCTTCCCCGTGATGAAGTAGAGAGAGTCGATATATGCAATCAGGTGCTGAGCTACCAAAAATTAATCCTCGAACAGGAAAACCTTTTCCCGTTCAAGTTGATGACCAAAAGTTGAAAGAGGAACTCGATCCACTCTCCTTTGATGTACTTCGAAAAGCTGGCACTGAAGTTGCCTTCACCGGAAAGTACTATGAAGCAGAGACAATTGGAGTTTACAAATGTAAAGCGTGCAATGCGGAGTTGTTTCGAAGCGAGGCTAAATTTCATTCTGGCTGTGGTTGGCCTTCTTTCTATGCGCCAACAGAAGCCGATGCTGTGATTCTCCTTGAGGATCGCTCTTTAGCTCCACGCATTAGAACTGAAGTGAGATGTGCATCCTGCGGCTCCCACTTAGGTCATGTCTTTGAAGGCGAGGGATATGCCGTACCTACGGATCAACGGTGGTGCATCAATTCTGTTGCGCTAGTTCTAGAACCGAAGCACACATAGTTCGCTTCATCAATTCTGATGCAGGTCGTGAAGCAGTTGTCTTACAAAACTTCCAGCGCTCTCCAGCAGTACCAAGCTAGATGGCTCCGATAAGGCGAATAAACCGCTCCCAGCTTATGTAAAGTCTTTGGTTCAATCTCATTTCGCATGCGATGAACTTTCTCCCAACCGCGCCGCACACCAAGATCTCCTACAGGCCAGACATCCTGTCGTCCCAATTGGAACATCAAGAACATTTCAACGGTCCACTTACCAATACCGAATTGGGGTAGTAAGTGCGACATGATCTCTTCATCATCCAAGCGATGAAGAGATTGCATGGGAATTTCACGATTAACCGTAGCAAGAGCTAATTGACGAAGTGCACGAGTTTTGGCCTCCGAGCATCCAGCTTTTCTCAGCGTCGAGGCTGGAAGCAGCGCCAACTTCTTAGCTTGCAGGGTGCCGCCAGATAACTCCTCCACGCGGCGAATAATCGTTGCCGCTGCTTTTGTAGAGAGTTGTTGAGAGATGATGGATGAAGCAAGTGAGGCGAAGTTACTCTCGCGCTGATGTGTCGGACGCGCCATGCCGATCCGGCAAAATCCAGCGCGCTCTATAACAGTTTGGAAACGAGGATTGATCTGGATGATCTCTCGAGCAGCAGATTTCGATTCTGCGAGGGTCATCACCACAGAAGGGACGTTAGCAGCAAAAAACACCTAGCCATTTTCGGATTTGCAGTCTATTTTTAGCCGCTTACAGGTTTTTACATCAGCAACTGGGCCATTTCCAGAATCGGGGTTATAGCGATACATGAACGCTGGGAGCAAAGTTGGAATCAAAGAGGTTGCCACGGAAGCTGGCGTCTCCATTGCAACAGTTTCGCGTGCGCTCCGCGGACTTCATCACGTTAATCCAGAGACTCGAAAGAAGATTCTCGATGCTGCTGAGAAACTCAATTATCCAATTCCTCAAACTTCCGCCAAAGCGCTCTATGGAAGAACGAATTCGGTTGGAGTAGTTGCGCCCTACATTTCTCGTTGGTACTTCGCGCAAGTCATCAATGGAGCAGAACAAGCGCTCCGTGAAGCAGGCCTAGATCTACTTCTCTATAACTTCTCGCAGATGAAGGGTCGAGAACGTCTTTTTCAACACCAACTCCTGAAGGGTCGCGTTGACGCACTTGTTGTTATCAGCCTTCCTCCAACTGAAGAGGAATTTGAATCGATGCTTGGACTTGGAATTCCCATTGCGCTAGTGGGAATGCATCATGCGCAATGTTCGAGTGTTGCGATTGATGACGTTGCGGGTGCACGCACAGCAACGCAGCATCTTGTGAACTTAGGACATAAAAAAATTGGTTTGCTATCTGGTCGACCTGATGATCCATTTGGTTTTAGCGTGCCTCAAGATCGTCGTAATGGTTTTATGCAAGTTCTCGCAGAAAGCGGCTTGGAATGGAAACCGTCGCGAGAAGTTTATGGAGATTTCACAATGTATGGCGCAAGTCGCGCGATGGATGATCTCCTTGCTCGGCCTGATCGACCTACTGCAATCTTTGCTCAATCCGATGAAATGGCTCTAGGTGCGCTCCAGGCAATTCGCCGAAATGGACTAAAAGTTCCGGATGATATTTCTATTATCGGTTTTGATGGGCATGAGATGGCAGAGTTCTCGGATCTCACAACAATTGAACAGCCTGTGCAATTGATGGGCGAGATGGCCGCATGGTCAATCATGGAAAGACTCAAAGCGCCCAAGAGTGAGTCGCATTCACTCACTCTTCCAACGACGCTTGTTGTGCGTGATTCGACAAAGCGCCTTCAATAATCGAATCTTCACTTGGCTCACGCCAGTTCAAAAATCTTGGCGGGATCTGTTAAGGGTTAGCGTTTCACAACACTCTTCAGATTCAAGGTTTGTGATGGCATACTGCTCGTCATGACTGAGGTTCACGCTCTACCTCTGCACGAATTGAGAAAAAGAAAGAGCGTCAAATGGCGCCAATTTCCTAGCGATGTTTTACCGCTTCCAGTCGCCGAAATGGACTTTCCGATTGCAGAGCCAATCAAGAGCGCACTTCACGATATGGTCGATCGATCAGACACTGGTTATCTCGGTCCTTTTCCAGAAATGTTCGAAGCATTTGCTCATTTCTCGCAGTTGCGATGGAAGTGGAGCGTTGATGTGTCACATATGCGTATTGCAACAGATGTTGGCGTTGGAACCGTTGAAGTATTACGCACTCTTATCGGTCGAGGCGAAAAAGTGATGCTGAATTCTCCGGTATACGACAACATGTGGCGCTGGGTTGCAGAAGTTGAGGCCACTTTGGTTGATGTGCCACTGACTAACGAGAATGGAGAGTATTCGTTAGATCTCAACAACATCGAAAGAGAATATAGAGATGGAGTAAAAGTCCATATTCTCTGTCATCCTCATAATCCAGTCGGAGCAATTTTTACAAGTGATTCATTGAGCCAGCTTGCCTCACTAGCCAAACGTTATGGCGTACACATCATTAGCGATGAGATTCATGGACCGTTGGTATTTGAGAGGCGCGACTTCACTCCATTCCTAGCGGTCAGTGACGATGCAAAAGATGTAGGTGTGACTGTCACAAGTGCAAGCAAAGGCTTTAACCTAGCTGGCCTGAAGTGTGCCGTTATTGTCACCAGCTCTGCTGCAATAAGGGAAAAAATCAATTCGATGCCAATTTCTGTAGCATTTCGCGCCTCTCTCTTCGGAGCAGTGGCTGCTACTGCAGCATTTCGGGATTCAGATTCCTGGCTTGATGGTGTTGTATCTACACTTAATCAGAATCGTGAGCTCATTAGAAATCTGATTGACACCAAGATTCCTGCCATCAAGTATCGCGCACCCGACTTTGGCTATTTGGCATGGCTAGATCTCTCAGCCCTCCAATTAGGTGATGACCCAGCAAAGACGATATTGGAGCGCGGAAAACTGGCGCTCAATGGCGGACATATGTACGGCCCACGTAATGCTCAGTATGTTCGAATGAATTTTGGAACAAGTCCTGAGATTATTACCGAAGCTTTCGACCGAATCATGAAAAGTTTATAGCTCGAAACGAGTTAACTATGGCAATCTCTTACGATGCAGTCATTATCGGCAGTGGGCATAACGGACTAGTTGCAGCGTGCTATCTAGCTTTGGCAGGAAAGAAAGTTTTGATTCTGGAGAAAAACGAAGTGATTGGTGGCGCCACTACGAGTGTGCAAGCTTTTGATGGTGTTCCAGCTCGCCTATCACGATACTCATATCTAGTTGCGTTACTGCCAGATCAGATTATCCAAGATTTGTCTTTGAACTTTAAAACATTGAGCAGAACCGTCTCATCATATACACCCTACTTCGATGATGATGGCGATAAAGGAGTTCTGATTAATCGTAGTCTTGATGAAGAGACGCTCTCATCTTTGCGAACTCTTACTGGTAGCGATGATGAGAGTATTGCTTGGAAGAACTTTTATGAATCCGTTTTAGAGTTTGCCCGCGTAGTTGCGCCAACAATGTTGAGTCCATTGCCGACAGAATCTGAAATTCGAGAACTTGTTGATCCGTTAACGTGGGTTGAGTTGGTCGAAAATACATTAGCTGAAACTCTTCATGATAATTTCTTCGATGACTTGATAAAAGGCGTGGTCTTGACAGATGGGCTCATCGGAACCTTTACCAGCGCCAACGATCACGCAGCAAATATCTGCTTTATTTACCATCTCATAGGAAATGGAACGGGGGAGTGGAAAGTCCCAGAAGGTGGAATGGGGACTCTTGTTGATGAGTTGCACCGTCGCTGCCAGGAATTAGGCGTTGACATCAAGACTGGAATTGAAGCCGAAGAGCTTGTTGAGGAGAACGATGGGGTTTGTATCTCAGGGAAATCAGCCCACTCCCAAACTAGAGTTGAGGTCAGAGCAAAAGTTGCACTAGCGAATTGCTCCCCACAAGTCTTGGAGAAAATTTCAGGAATCAAAGCGCCCGGATTACGTGATGGTTCACAACTGAAGATAAATATGGTCTTAAGAGAGTTACCGCAACTCAAGAGTGGTGATGATCCCCGAAAAGCTTTTGCTGGAACTTTTCACATTAATGAGAGTTACTTTCAACTCGAGAGCGCTTTTGAAGCGGCGTCTCGTGGCAAGATTCCAACAGAGATTCCTGCTGAGATGTATTGCCATACTTTGACTGATGCATCAATACTCTCACCTGAATTAGCTGCGAAGGGTTTTCATACCCTTACACTTTTTGCACTCCACACTCCTGCTGCGCTCTTTGATCAAGACCATGATGCAGTGAAGGAAGAAGTCACTAAGCGGACTCTGGCCGGACTTAATGATTATCTTGTGAAACCAATAGAGAGCTATCTAGCTATGGATGCACACGGGAAACCTTGTATAGAAGTAAAGACGCCTCAAGAACTGGAAATGAGTTTAGGTCTGCCGAGAGGCAATATTTTCCATGGCGATCTGCAATTTCCGTGGAAATCTGATGATGATCAACGAGTGTGGGGCGTTGAAACTCCCTCACCTCGAATCTTTATCGCGGGATCAGGAGCGGTGCGAGGTGGCGGCGTTAGTGGTATCCCTGGACACAATGCAGCCAAGGCAGCACTCACTGCGTTGGAAACATTGAAATAACTCGACTACTCTTATCGCATGATCAAAGGAATTCGCCGGATTGCTGCAGTAGTAACTCTGCTTGTGGTTGCCCTCAAAGGCGCTCTCTCGTTTCTCTCATGGGTAGAAAAACAGGAAGAAAACAGTTCTGTATGGGCTGAAGACGAAGAGCTAGAAGAAGCGTTCTAATGACGTTCTCCTATATTCCCGGAACCTGTAACTTAGGTAAAGCAGAAATTCGCCGCAGACAATTCGTCGCCCTTCTTGGCCTTCTACTGACAGTCTCAACACTTGTGGGATTAATCGGCAGTGATGCTCCAGCCAATGCGCGTTGGGGACTCTTCATTCCTTTGATGGTGTTTGCAATTGGTTTCATTCAATCGCGGAAGAAATTCTGCTTGGCATATGGCCTTATGGGAACTTTTAATCTTGGCAAGCTTGGTGATATGTCTCGAGTGCAAAGTCCGGAAGACCGCAGAGCTGACCGCAAGACGGCGCTTTCAATTCTCTTTCAATCTGCAGCCCTGGCTTTAATGATCACCGTAGTGCTTGTCTTCTTACCGCTCTAATAGCGGGCACTCTTCAAATTAAATGTCCCAGATTGGAAGATCAAACTGCGTTTCTTCTCGAATCCTTAAGGAAATCTTGAGCGCTTAAGTACTCCTCATAGTAGGCGGTATTCCAAGTTCCAAGTTCCGGGTCAAAAAAATTGCCATTGAGAGGAGTACTTCCATTGAGAAATGCGATCGCTGATTCAGTCTCTTCAATAAGACCTGGGATTTCACTCCGTTTACTTTGGAGAAGGCAGCCAGTGAATTTCTCCATCTCCTTGTAAATCAAGAGATCATGTCCGAGAACTCCAATAACTTTGCTTGCCATCTCCTCAATCAATGGTATGCGAGCATCAGAAGTTGGCGAGAGCGCCAAGAACTGGTCAACAAGTGAGCGATATTCAACCCATTCAGCTTTTCCTTCTAATTCTTCATTCGCCACAAACTTCTGGAGATTTGAGCATTCAACAGCAGCTTGAGAAGGTTTACCAATAGGACCAAAGTGAACAGTTCCCCAGGCCGCGCCAATTGATAGCGCCAGCAAAATAGGAACAAAGATCCAGAATAAAGGGCGAGTATTTCTCACGCCCGTAGACTAACCGAGGGAACGCATGTACGGCGGCATGAAGAAACGGCGGCAGTAAGTATTAATGGAGGCGAAAGCGTGATTGAAAACCTCGATGATGCTCTAGCGCGTGCTGCCGTCATCATTAAAGATCCAGCGCTGATTCGCCGAATCGTTCTATCAGGTAGACAGCGCACCCTCGTTCCGCCATATAAACGTATTGATATCCGACCAGTCGAACTCAAGGGGGTGATCTACCTTCAAGTCGTGAGTCATGATGGAAAGCAAGATTTCACAAAAAACTACCTACCAGATCAATTTCTGCTAGTTGATCTTGTGAGGAGCGGATTTGGGAATATTGTGGTGGAGAATCACGAAGTAGAACTATCTATCCGCATTACAAAGTCCGGGGCAGCACAAGTCAGCGTCCAAACTGCTAGCAATTCAAAGTCGAGCGCGTCCAATCTTTCCCATGATCGAAGAAAGCATCGACTCCTCGGCGAAAACGAAGCAATATTCAAAGAGTTAGGAATTTCAGATAAGTCCGGGAAACTCAAGCCCTCTCGAACGGATAAGTTCCTGCAGGTCAACGAGTTTCTCAAGAGCATTGACCACGTACTCAGCGAAGAGTTAAAGAGCGAAAAAAAGATTGCAATGGTCGACCTAGGATGTGGAAGTGCATATCTAACTTTTGCAGCCCATCAATATCTCAAGAATCGTGGATTCGACGTCACAACAACTGGAGTAGATACTCGAGACGACAGCCGAGCAAAAAATACCGAGATAGCACAGCGCTCTGGATATTCAGGTGCAATCTCTTTTGTAGCTGCTGAAATTTCTGCTTTCCCAAAACAACAAGCAGATATAACTATTGCGCTGCATGCGTGTGACACTGCCTCCGATGATGCCCTGGCATGGGCAGTTAAGAGTAAATCTAGGATTGTTCTACTTGCGCCATGCTGTCATCATGACATTCAACGACAGCTGTCAGATATTCCACACCCTTTTGGTCTTGTGACAAGACATGGAATATTGAAAGAGCGAGTTGGAGATATTTTGACAGATGCGATTCGCGCACAAGTATTACGAATTCTTGGTTATCGAACAGAAGTGATGGAATTTATTGCAGGTGAGCACACACCAAGAAATCTAATGATTCGTGCGGTCTTGACCGGCGCACCCGCGCAGAAGAGAGACTTTGAAGAGTTGGATTCACTCATTAAACAATGGGGGATATCGCCCGTATTGATAAAGCAGTTGGAGTCAGAGATTGAGACGCGACGACACAGGGCTCTCAGTTAGGCTTAGCCCATGTCGTCGAGCAAATCTGTAGGAAAAGTCCTTGCCGCACTGCCAGTGGGCGAGAAAGTTGGAATTGCTTTTTCGGGTGGCCTTGATACCTCAGTCGCTGTTGCATGGATGCGCGAAAAAGGGGCCCTGCCATGTACTTACACTGCAGATCTTGGCCAATACGACGAAGGAAATATCGAAAGTATTCCAGTTCGCGCTAAGGATTATGGCGCCGAGATCTCTCGTCTGGTTGATTGTAAGAACTCTCTTGTAGAAGAGGGATTTGCAGCCATTGCATGCGGAGCTTTTCATATCAGAACTGGTGGGCGCGCATATTTCAACACTACTCCGTTAGGCAGGGCTGTTACAGGAACCTTACTTGTACGAGCAATGCTCTCTGACGGAGTATCAATTTGGGGCGATGGTTCGACATATAAAGGTAATGACATTGAACGTTTTTATCGTTACGGCTTGTTAGCGAATCCCAATCTTCGAATCTACAAACCTTGGTTAGATCAAGATTTCGTCGGCGAACTTGGTGGACGAAAAGAGATGTCTGATTGGTTAGTTGCAAGGAAATTGCCTTATCGCGATAGCGCCGAGAAAGCATATTCAACTGATGCAAATATCCTTGGAGCAACACATGAAGCGAAGAAATTAGAAGAACTTAACTCTTCCATCGAATTAGTTGATCCCATTATGGGCGTTAAATTCTGGGATAGCTCAGTTTCAATAACGAGTGAAGATGTACGCATCACTTTCAAAGCAGGTCGCCCAGTTGCCATTAATGGGAAAGACTTCGCAGATCCTGTTGCGCTCATGAAAGAGGCAAATGCGATTGGTGGACGCCACGGACTCGGCATGTCCGACCAGATTGAGAATCGCATCATCGAGGCTAAGAGCCGGGGAATTTATGAAGCACCAGGCATGGCGCTGCTCTTTATCGCTTATGAACGCTTACTTTCTGCGATACATAATGAGGACACGATTGCGAACTATCACGCCGAAGGTCGTCGCTTAGGGCGACTTCTTTATGAAGGTCGATGGCTAGATCCGCAATCTCTCATGCTTCGCGAGTCACTTACCCGCTGGGTTGCATCTGCAATCTCGGGCGACGTGACGCTTCGTCTTCGTCGCGGTGATGATTACTCCATCATCGATACTCAAGGAGATGGATTTAGCTACCACCCAGAGAAACTATCCATGGAACGTACTGAGGGCGCTGCCTTTGGACCTGCTGATCGAATTGGCCAGCTGACGATGCGCAACCTTGATATCGCGGATACTCGGGCAAAACTTGAGATGTATCGTGCACAAGGGCAAATTGGCAAAGGAAATTTTGATCTCGTCGAATTAGAAGATAAGAAAGATTGAGAAAGAGAGAATATGACCAGCACGCCCATCAATGTAATTCTTGATTCGTTCTTAGAAGAAAGCATCAAACTCTCGCCTATTGGTGCGACAATGTTGGGAGTACCTGGACTTGATGATCAACTTGATGATCTTTCCATGGCTGGAAATGAGAAGCGCGCTGATCTCATTCGCAGGACTCTTAATGCAATCAAGAACGAAACTCCGGTCAATGAATTTGATCGAATCGCACGAGATGTTGCCGTGGAGCGCCTAACTTCAGAACTGAATCTAAATGACACCTTTGAGGCGCGCATTCTCTTTAATCTCATCTCCTCGCCTGTCACAAGTATTCGACAAGTCTTTGAAATGATGAAGAAAGATCAGCCCGAAACTATTTCACATGTCACAAAACGACTTGATGGAATTGAATCAGCATTTGAAGGATGGAAGTCGACTCTGGAGTTTGTTGCTGCACAAGGTAAAGTCAACTCACGTAGACAAGTCCTTGCCACTGCTGGTCAGCTCGAAACATTCTCCAAAGGAGCATTTTCAGCCGTAGCTAAGAAGTTCAATCCTGCAGCAGATAATCAAGCTTTAATGGGCGCTGCTCAGAAGGCTGAACGGGCTTGTGCCGCACTTGCAATCTGGATGCGCGACGTTTACGCGCCTCAATGTCTCGCCGCAGATGGAGTGGGAGAAACTCGCTACAAAATGTGGGCGCGTCACTTTACCGGTGCAGATCTTGATCTTCGCGACACTTATGAGTGGGGAATCAAGCAACTAGAGATGATTAATGAGCGGATGTGGATTGCTGCGAAGAAACTTTATCCCGATGCCACAACACTACGCGAGGTTGCCGATCGCCTCGACTCTGATTCGCGTTATACAGTGGAAGGCGAAGAAGAGTTACTGAAGAAACTACGAGATTTTATTGCAGCAGCTGTTGAGCGACTCGACGGCAAAGAATTTGATATTGATCCCCGAATTCGCAATTGCGAAGCGCGGCTCGCTCCCGAGGGAAGTGCATCAGCGGCTTACTACATGGGACCAAGTGAAGACCTAACTCGTCCGGGTACAACATGGTTTCCTACTATGGGGCGTAAGACATTTGGTTGGTGGCATATTGTTTCTACCTGGTATCACGAAGCGGTTCCAGGACATCATCTTCAAGTTGCAACAACCAAAATCAATACCGAACGCCTCAATCGTTTCCAGAGAAATCGTGTCTGGGTCTCAGGCTATGGCGAAGGCTGGGCATTGTATGCCGAACGTCTTATGGATGAGCTCGGCGCTTTTGCAGATCCAGGTTATGAAATGGGTTATTTATCGGCACAAGGATTACGTGCCGCACGAATCGTCGTGGATATTGGAATGCATTGTGGCTACAAAGATTTCAATGGTGAAGTGTGGAATGCCGAATCAGCTTTCAAACTACTTCATGAACGCGCTCTCCTTGATGAGATTTCAGCGCGGAGTGAAGTCGATCGTTATTTAGGTTGGCCAGGTCAAGCCATCTCGTACAAAGTAGGAGAGCGCTTCTGGATGGAAGCTCGCGAAGATGCCAAGAAGAGATTAGGTGCGAAATTCGAGCTGAAGAAGTTCCACTCATTTGCGCTCAACCTTGGCCCAATGGGCCTAGATCCCTTTAAGCGCGAGATGGCGCTTTGGGATGGGAATTAGATAAACTCGCGCTGTTGTTTCCGGGGTCGGTGCAATTCCGAACCGGCAGTCACAGTCTGCGACCCGTTTGCATCCAGCTAACGGTGGACTTGGTGAAATTCCAAGACCGACGGTTAAAGTCCGGATGAGAGGGAACACGCTCGCTAGATTTATCTGGCTTTATGCTGGTTTATTCCTGCATGCGTCGAGTTGTGACGTCGCCATCTAAGTCAGCGGTACCTTCTTTTGCGCCCCGGAGTTACTCGAACCGGAAGGCGAAATGACTAACGCAGATTCATCTCGACAGTTGCTACTGCAACGCGCGATGTTGCGCGCTAATGAAAGTGCGACGCACGGTCTCGGATTAACAACTCCCAATCCGATTGTGGGGGCTCTCATACTTGATGCCCAAGATAAAGAGATTGCAATAGGTTTTCACGCCGGTGGCGAGCACGCCGAAGTAATCGCAATGAAAAAGGCCCAGCTATCCGGACATACTGATTTCTCTCAATGCACGCTGGTTGTCACGTTAGAGCCATGTAACCATCATGGAAAAACTGGCCCATGCTCTAACGCCATTATTGAGGCGAAATTTAAGAGCGTTGTATTTGCAGTGAGTGACCCTAACCCGATTGCAGAAGGTGGCGCTAAGAAATTACGGAGTGCGGGTATTGAAGTGATAGAGGGAATAGAAACAGAGACAGTCGCTTTTACAAATCGTGCCTGGTTGAAGAAGATCACAACGGGTAAGCCATGGATTCTCTCGAAAATTGCTGCCACAGTTGATGGAAAGATTGCAGCAGCAGATGGAACGTCGAAATGGATTACATCTGAAGAGTCGAGGCGCGACGTTGCGTTGCTGCGCAATCAGGCTGATGCCATTGTCACTACGACCGCCACGGTGTTGGCCGATAATCCTGATCTAACTCCGCGATTTGGGGATGAAGTCAACCCTTCGGGACGAAAAAAGAACCCCATCCGTATCGTCATGGGGGAGCGTTCCACTCCCGCGCAATTTAATATCAATAACGCTAAAGCTGAAACACGATACATACGGTCACGGGACATCGACCAAATAATTTCTATGGCGCAAGAGTTCGGGTGGAATCAACTACTGATTGAAGCGGGTTCAAGCTTTAATAGCGCACTAATTCGAGCTGGATTGATAGATGAGATTCTTCTTTATCAGGCACCTTCACTACTTGGTGCTGGAACATCGTTCGTCTCAGATCTCGGTGTAAATTCTCTGGAGAATCGAATCTCATTTACTTATGGGGAAATAGCAAGAACCGGCGAAGATATAAAGATTCAGTTGCTTGCTTCCTCATCGCGAAAACTCACTTCTTTAACGGGAGGTCGATAAATGTTTACTGGACTAGTACAGGATAAAGCAATCATTCGCGGGATAGAGAAACGAAGTGAATCATCAGTACTCACTTTCGAAACAAACCTAGCCCATCAACTTAGCATCGGAGATTCAATCTCCATTAATGGCGTATGCCTTACGGCAATCGCTATCGAAAATACACTTGTAAAGGCTGATGTGATGGTGCAAACCTTAAAACTTAGCAATTTGGGGGATCTGACGGTCGGAGCGAGAGTCAACGCCGAATTAGCAACACGAGTCGATGCGCGTCTCGGGGGACATATTGTTCAAGGACATGTCGATGGCATAGGAATTGTTGTCACTAATGCGATGGGAGAGAAGTGGCAAAAATTTGTTGTTGAGATTCCAGCGCATCTTGCAAAGTATGTTGTAAATCAAGGCTCGCTATGTGTAGATGGTGTTTCACTCACGGTCGGAGAAATTGTGGACAGTACAAGAACAGTCACTCTGTGGCTGATTCCGGAGACTGTTGAGAAAACGACTCTTGGAGATAAGAAGCCTGGAGAGCGAGTAAATATTGAAGTTGATGTTCTTGCTAAGTATGTGGAGCGACTGCTTGGCGCACAGAACGGGGGGTTGAGTCATGAATAGCTCCCAGATACAGAGCGCTCTCGACGCCTTTAGAAAAGGCGGCTTTGTCATAGTTACTGATGATGAAAAACGCGAGAACGAAGGAGATCTATTTCTTCTTGCGAGCGCTGCAACGAAAGAAAAACTCGCCTTCATGATTCGATATACCTCTGGAGTAATTTGCGTTGCAATGACCGAAGCTCGATCACGAGAACTCCATCTTCCGTTAATGGTAAAGAACAACCAAGATACTAAGCGAACTGCGTTTACAGTTACCGTTGATGCAAAGGCTGGAATCACCACGGGTATCAGCGCTGAAGAGCGCGCAAACACGATTCGCACCCTTGCCGATTCGAAAGCCACCGCAGAAGACTTTGTCAGACCAGGTCACATCTTTCCTCTGATTGCTCATGAAAATGGATTACTGGGACGCCAAGGTCATACTGAGGCTGTTGTAGAAATGTGTCGCATGGTCGGCGACGTTGAAGTTGGAGTCATCAGTGAACTTGTTAACGAAGATGGTTCGATGATGCGTGGCAGTGCCCTCCAACAGTTTTCAGTCCAACATCAGATACCTGTAGTGACTATCGCTTCACTTGTCCAACTTTTGCGAGATGAGAGTAAAGACAATCCAAGAACGTCAGATCGAAAGGCAAGCCCGCTACATTGGGCGGATCTACCGCGCCGCAACGTGATTTCAGATCAGAACCAGAATTGGCAGATCACAACTTTTAGTGGACGGGGCGGCGTGGATCACGCAGTCCTACGATTTGGCGCTTTACCAAAGAATGAGAGAGCTCTTTTAAGAATCCATTCCGAATGTTTGACGGGTGATGTGCTGGGTTCACTTCGCTGCGATTGTGGCTCCCAACTTGAACGAGCGATGAGCCTTATCGAATCTCATGGTTCTGGTCTAGTTATTTATCTGCGCGATCAAGAGGGGCGAGGAATTGGACTCTCCGAGAAAATTCGAGCGTATGAACTACAAGACCAAGGCCTTGATACTGTTGAAGCAAATCTTGCTTTAGGACATGACGTTGATGAAAGAGATTTTGCTGATGCTGTAGAGATTCTTCATCAACTCGGCCTTTTGCAGGTAACTTTGCTGACAAATAACCCGCAAAAACTACAGACGCTTCTCGAGGCAGGAATTTCTGCAACTGCAGAGGATCTTCACGGCGACTTAAATGAATTCAACCAAAAGTACATCCAGACAAAGCGCGAAAGGTTAGGACATAAATAATGTCAGGTGCAGTTCCAAAAATTAGCCTCGGGGATATGAGTAGATTTAAGGTAGCGGTAATCTCAGCTAGCTGGCATAAAGAAGTATGCGATGCGCTTATTGCTGGTGCCAAGCGCGCACTTTTAGAATCAAAGGTGACAATCAGTCCTGTCATTTTTGTTCCAGGATCATTTGAATTGCCCCTCGCAGCACAATATGCGCTGGATTCAGGTGCAGATGCAGCAGTCGTGCTTGGCGTCGTAGTTCGCGGAGAAACTCCTCACTTTGACTATGTCTGCCAGGGCGTTACGGATGGCGTAATGCAGGTTTCACTCTCGCGGAGTAAGCCCATTGGTTTCGGAGTTCTTACCGTAGAGAACATCGAGCAAGCCATTGCCCGAAGTGGCGTACCCGGGAGTAAAGAAGATAAGGGCTTTGATGCGACAGTCGCTGCATTAGATCTCTTGCGGTTAAGAGCAAGTTTATAGAGATCTAGTAAGAGATCTAACGAAGAGATCTCTTCATTAGATATTTACTATTAGCGATTCTGCGGGAAGCCAAGATTAATTCCACCATGGCTGGGATCTAGCCAGCGGCTGGTAACGACTTTGCCACGAGTAAAGAAATGAACGCCTTCGGTTCCATGTGCATGGGTATCGCCAAAAAGCGAGTTCTTCCAGCCACCGAATGAGTAATACGCAGTCGGTACCGGGATTGGAACATTGATGCCGATCATTCCCACCTGAACTTCATTCTGGAAACGACGTGCTGCTCCACCATCATTTGTGAAGATTGCTGTGCCATTGCCATATTGATGTTTATTGATCAGCGCTAAACCTTCATCGTAACTTTGAACGCGAATCACAGATAGTACTGGTCCGAAGATTTCATCTTTATAGATGCTCATCTCTGGAGTAACGCGATCAAAGAGAGTTGGGCCGAGCCAGAATCCTTCGGCTGCACCATTTATTTTCGGGTTACGTCCATCAACAACGAGTGCGGCGCCCTCGCGAACTCCAGCATCGACATATGAGGCCACTTTGTCGCGATGAACAGCAGTAACCAGTGGTCCCATATCGGAACCTTGAGTTCCGTCGCCAGTTTTCAACGTAGCCATGCGATCAGAGATTTTCTTGACGAGCGCATCAGCAACTGGCTCAACGGCAACGAGAGCTGAGATTGCCATGCACCGTTCTCCAGCCGAACCAAAACCAGCGTTAACAGCGGCATCCGCTGCTAGATCTAAATCGGCATCAGGGAGAACCAACATGTGATTCTTTGCGCCACCGAGCGCTTGAACGCGCTTTCCATTCTTTGTGCCAGTTTCATAGATATAACGCGCAATAGGCGTTGAACCAACGAAGGAAATAGAGGCGATGCCTGGATGCTCAAGTAAGCGATCTACTGCGACTTTATCGCCATGAACAACATTAAATACTCCATCAGGAAGCCCTGCTTCTTTCCAGAATTCAGCGATGAGATTTACAGGTGATGGATCCTTTTCGCTGGGCTTAATAATCACGGCGTTTCCCGCAGCAATTGCGATTGGGAAGAACCACATCGGCACCATCGCGGGGAAATTGAATGGAGAGATGATTGCGCTGACTCCGAGTGGTTGGCGTATGGAATAAACGTCGATACTGGTTGATGCGCCCTCTGAATAAGAACCCTTGAGTAAGTGCGGAATACCGCAGGCAAATTCAACAACTTCAAGGCCGCGGGTTACTTCACCAAGCGCATCAGATAAGACCTTGCCATGTTCAGCTGTGATAAGGCGCGCAACTTCTTCTTTACGTGCATTGAGAATCTCGCGGAAAGCGAAGAGAACTTGAACTCGCTTTGCAAGGGATGCATTGCGCCATTCTGCTTGTGCGCGCGTGGCGATTTCGATTGCTTGATCCACGACAGCGACAGAAGCAAAATCTACTTTTCCAGTAACTTTTCCAGTGGCAGGGTTATAGACATCACCACTTCGTTCTGCGCTGCCAGTCCAATATGCACCATTAATGTGATGTGAAATGCGCTTGACGTCGCTCATCAGATATTTCTCTCTACTTGCCTGCGCCGATGTAATGCTTATCGATTATGGAAAAGGCTTTATCGAGAATTGCAACGCCCTCACTAAATTCAGCTTCAGAGATATTGCATGGTGGAACCACATGCATACGATTGAAGTTGGTGAATGGCATCAAGCCAAGCTTCTTGCACTCAGCCACAAGTTCATTCATCGCAGGACTCGTTCCAGCATAAGGGGCAAGGGGCTCACGTGTTGCACGATCTTTAACAAGATCTAGCGCCCAGAAAACTCCCAGGCCGCGAACTTCACCAATAACCGGATGTTTTTCAGCTAACGCGCGAAGGGCGGGACCAATAACTTTCTCACCCATATGTGCTGCGTGTTCAACGATCTTCTCTTCCTTCATGACATCTATCGTGGCAACAGCAGCTGCGCATGCAAGTGGATGGCCGGAGTAAGTGAGACCGCCAGGGAAAACGCGATCATTAAAAGTTTCAGCAACTTTCTGGGAGATGACTACGCCACCAAGGGGCACGTAACCAGAGTTGACGCCTTTTGCGAAGACGATGAGATCAGGGTGAGCGTTGGAGTGTTGATAAGCAAACCATTTTCCAGTGCGGCCAAAGCCTGACATCACTTCATCTGCAATCCAGAGAATTCCATACTTATCACAGAGCGCGCGAACGCCCTCTAAATATCCCTTAGGTGGAATGAGAACGCCTGCAGTGCCGACAACAGATTCAATAAGAATTGCGGCGATTGTGTTGGGACCTTCAAATGTTATGACGCTCTCGAGATGTTCGAGCGCGCGTTGACATTCCTCTTCCTCGCTCTTTGACCAGAACGAGCTGCGATATGTGTAAGGCCCAAAGAAGTGCACATGTCCATATGCAAATTCATTTGGCCAACGTCGTGGATCACCTGTGGCCGAAATAGCTGAGGTGGTATTGCCGTGATAGGAGCGATAGAAAGAGAGAATTTTGTGGCGATTGGTGTGGAGTCGTGCCATTCGAATTGCATTTTCAATTCCGTCAGCGCCGCCATTTGTGAAGAAAACTTTCTGGTGGTGCGAACTAGAAAGTTCGACGATTCGTTTGGCTGCCTCGCCGCGCGCTTCATTAGCAACTTGGGGTGCAACAGTAGTTAAAAGTTCAGCTTGCTCTTTGATTGCATCGACAACTTTTGGGTGCTGAAAGCCAATATTGGTAAAGACTAATTGGCAGGAAAAATCAAGATATTTCTTCCCGTCAAAGTCCCAGAAATACGATCCCTTACCCGTTGCAACTGGAAGGGGAGAGATTTGGGCTTGAGCCGACCACGAGTGAAAAACATAGGTGCGGTCAAGTTCGAAAACTTCCTTGCCGCGCGCAGGGTTGGGAATGAACTCTGACATGGCGCTATCTAATCAGCAGTATGCCAATGACTCAAGAATGTCGGTTGCCACCACTGACTTCTTACTGCGCGCTGCGTGGGCGCCCGCAGCGGAGTGCAGATGTACTGCGTCACTTACCACTCGTTGCGCTTCATGATGATCTGTTGGTTTCCAACTCGCTAGATAAGCGCCAATTAATCCGGCCAGGATGTCGCCACTTCCCGCTGTTGCTAATTCTGGTCCACCATTCGTATTGATGGTGGCTGGTAGATGCGGAGCTGCGATAACGGTGTGGTTTCCTTTTAGTACACAAATCACATTGAGGTCATCGGCGATTTTCTGCGCCGTTGAAATGCGCCTCTCCTTTAATTCTTTTTCGTTCGTCACTGAATTCTCTGGCATTGAATATCCCAATGCGCGCAACTCACCTTCATGTGGTGTGACAACGATGATTTGCTTGGCAGTGCGGTGAGCAGGTGAACTTTGCGCTAGGGAGAGCGCGCCGCTATCGAGGACCACAGGAATCAGGTGAGGGAGAGAACGTAGAGTTGATGCACCGGGACCAACAACGAGTGAATCTATTTTCTGACCAGATAGATTCTTGATAGGCGCAACATCGGGAAAAGCACCAAGGACCAAGTGGGTTGCGGTGGTGTTGTTATCCAGGTATTTCACATAGCCAGCGCCTCCACGCCGGGCACCACCAACAGTGAGAAGTGCAGCTCCGGGAAAACGCTTCGAACCAGCGACGATAGCGACAACGCCTCTGCTGTACTTATGATCTCTTCTCGAGATAGGACGCCGACCTCGCTTCAAATTTTGAGAGTTTTTCTTACTCTTATTGACCTGAGCCACGTTATCTAGGTTGAGCGGAATGTAATGACGTCACTTCACTTTGCTTAGCATTGTCGTGCGTACAACGCAGGTTGTCAGCGTCGAGTTCACAAGTACTACAGATCAGATATTGGTTATGACAGAAATCATTGGCGCAATTGATAAATTGCTTTGTTGGACTCTGACAAAAGTCACACTTGCCAATCAATTTCGCATCATCTGAGAAGTCAATAGTTTTGCGACCATCAAAAGTATAGAGTGAACCCTCCCATAAACCTTTATCACCATATTTCTCGCCGTAACGAACAATCCCACCAGCAATTTGGTAGACCTCGTTGAATCCACGCTCTTTCATTACGGTAGTGAGAATCTCACAGCGGATACCACCAGTGCAATATGTGACGATTGTCTTATTTTTTAGGTGGTCGTACTTTCCACTATCAAGTTCTGCGATAAAGTCCTTAGTAGTTTTCACATCCGGCACTACTGCATTCTTAAACTTTCCTACTTTTGCTTCGTAAGCATTACGGCCATCAAAGAAAACTAAGTTATCTCCCAATTTCTCAGCCAGGGCATGGACTTCTTTTGGCTTGAGATGTTTTCCACCACCCACAATTCCATCTTCGGTAACTTTGAGATTATCTGGAACTCCAAACGAGACTAGTTCTGGACGAGTCTTAACGCTGAGACGAGGAAAATCGTTGCCAGCCCCTTCAGACCATTTGAAGTCAATCTTTTTAAAACCTGGATACTGTTTTGTAGTTTTCACATATTTCTTGAGCGCATCGATATCTCCTCCCAGCGTTCCATTAATGCCATGCGGTGAGATAAGAATTCTTCCCTTGAGATTGAGAGGCTCGCAGAGCGCGATCTGCCAGAGTTTAAGTGCTTCTGGGTCGGCGACGGGAGCAAAGCCATAAAAGAGAATGATCTTTGGATTGCGCCCTTTACGTGCCATGGCTTGATTGTAATAAACCGCTTTGGACGAGCCAAATGCGAGAGTAAAGAAAGTGCGTTGGGTGAGAATATTCAGTGAGTCGCGAGTCTGTCGCGACCTAGCTATTCACCCGCACTGGATAATAAATTCATGAGCGATGTGAGACGCGGAGCTAATCGAGTCTTGGCTGTCATTGTTATCTTTACATTTGCCTTGGCCGCCGTTGCTGCGATTTTAACTTCATCCAAAGAAACTAGGGATTATGCTCCTAATACCCCCGAGGGCGTTGTGCAGTCATTTCTCAAAAATGTGATTGACGGGAAGAATGAAGATGCAGCTCGATATTTCTCGATGACATCGACCTGCGATGCAACCGATATTGACCGGAGCTGGATTCCAGATACCGTGCGCGTCAATCTCACCAACGCCCAGATTGAAGGAGATCGTGCCTTTATCGATGTTGCTGTCGATATGAATCAAGATCAACTTTTCGGAGACATGTACTCCGAGAAACACAATTTTCGTTTAGTGCGCGAAAGTGGAGCTTGGAAGATTCTGGGAATTCCATGGCCTCTTTACTCATGCGATGAGGTGAACAAATGATTTTTGGATTTCTTGTACCGATTCTCTTCCTGGTAATTCTGATTGTCGTGGCTCGTAAGTTATTTGTCCGAGATAGTCACGGCGCTCCAAATACCTTCTCAATACGTCGCCTCTTTCAATATGCACTCCTCTTTGGATTATTGAGTGTTTCAGCTTCAGGGGTTGCGGGACTTATTGGAAGACTTTTTGATGCAGGACAGGTTATTGCCGAAAGTCGTACTGATTTAGCGCGCGATATTACGTTCTTACTTGTAGGCGCACCGCTTTATCTTCTTGTTGGACGCTGGACCAAGCGGACTCTTGCTGAAGACCCATCAGAGCGACATTCAGTTGCGTGGAACGCATATCTGAGCATCGTTTCGCTTACTGCGCTTATAACTTCCATGACATCGGCATATGGAGTCTTGTTGTGGGCGCTCGGTAACGAATCTTTTCAAGGACAGGAGCTCTCTCGTTTTCTAGTCTGGGGATTGATTTGGATAGTGCATTGGCAGTTGATTCAGGCGACAAGCAGAGAAGAAGAGTCGCGTGCTCATTACATTATTGGTTCGCTCATCGGATTAGGTGTACTTAGTACTGGCGTTGCAAATCTCGTCACAAGCGTTGCTCAACTTGCTTTAACTAGCGATGAAAAAGCAGTCCTACTCCAACAGACTGATCCCTCTATTCGCGCCATGATTTTGATCATCGTTGGGCTTCCAGTTTGGTACCAATACTGGCTTCGCGTTGGCTTAAACCTCAAGCGTGAGCTGCTCTGGTTCTCCTACGTGCTACTTATTGGAGTAGCAGGAGGCTTCATTGCACTCATTACTTCATTGAGCGTCATGGTCTATGAATCATTTGTCTGGTTCTTTGGAGAGACAATTTCAGATATCGCATCGCAACACTTTGATGACTCCATCAGTGCTCTTGGCACGGCGGTTATTGGTCTTGGTGTCTGGTGGTATCACGGAAATCTTCTCAAGAGCGCTACAGAGAATTCGTCTATCCCAGAGGCCGCGGCCGGGGCTCGTGGCGAGATACGTCGTGTTTATGAATACATCGTCTCTGGAATCAGCTTGATTGCTGCTGCAGCAGGATTGATGATGATTCTGGTTGCAATTATCGAGAGTATTACGCCAGGTGAGGTAGTTTCGACAACGAGTTCCACAAACACGCTATTGCTTGCAATAACTTTGATTTTAGTTGGTTCACCTGTGTGGTGGTTCTTCTGGCATCGCATCGAGAGTCATGTTGCGGTAGATGGACTGGAACAGAGTTCACCAACCCGTCGCATATTCCTTCTTATGCTCTTCGGCGTCGCCTCTGTTGCAGCCGTGATCTCCGTGCTGACCGGCGTATTTCTCTTTCTTGATGATCTTCTCAACAATCAACTCGGTATTGAAACGCTACGCCAAGCTCGTTTTGCAATTGCAATTCTGCTTTCTAACGCAGCCATTGCGTGGTACCACTGGAGTATTTATCGTCACGAACGAACCATTAGCGTCCGAAAGCCTAAGCATGAAAAATTCGTGGTGCTCGTTGGTCCAAAGGATCCATTGTTGGCTCGCGAGATTGAGGCTGAGATCGATGGAAAAGTTCAGATGTGGGATTCCAGGGTTGATGGTTCGGTCGATGGCTCAATGGATGGAGAAATCCGTTGGGAAAAAGAGCGAGTTCTTGAACTCATCAAATCAACCACGAGCGATGAGGTCATGATTATCAACGAAAAGAAGAAATTAAGGGCGATTCCTTTTTCACGACAATAGGAATTTCACATTCTGTGAAGTAGTAATTCGCCAGGTAATTGTTGAAGTTGTGACAAACAAGCGACCTGCAGTTGAAGGTTGTGTACCTACTCTTGCACTGCGGAAATAGAGACTTCCGCAGAGAGGAGAATAAATGAAGCGATTTCTTTCAACATTGGCAGCAACAGTTCTCGTTGTATCTTTCGGTGCAATGTCGAGCTCGTCAGCAAATGCCGTGAGTTGCAAGGCTTTCAATAAAGGAACGGCAAATGCATTCCATAGCGCAGGCGCTATGGGCGCGGGCCTCTATAAACTCGCCAGCGAATGCCATGGCATCGGCTAATCCTTAAGAACGAATGAAATCTCTAGAGCCTGGTTCCCATCACACTCAGGTGGGTGCTAGGGCTAGACGCTAGCGATAACCTCAAGTTTGTATAAATTGTTAATAGCTAGAAATACGTGGGTTGTGTAGGGATCGAACCTACGACCCGGTGATTAAGAGAAATCACTGGGTTGTAGTTCGGATTTGCAGGGGTTATGTTTTATGCAGGACTCACGCTCACTTGTTGTCTCCGGATAGTTCAGACTGTCACCAATTTCTTTCCATTAAACGGACTGGGAACGGACAGGGGCACCCCGGGTTATTAACTTTCAGCTCCACCAGATATGTACACCCCCAAGAAATATTTTTCCTAAAGTTTGTAAACAGGAGTAAAACGACATCGAGTTGAGGCGTTTTCAAAGTCAGACCCACATATCTACTCCTCGGACTCCTGAAAGTCGTTCAAATCCGGGCAAAACCACCCTAAAAAGGGCGAAACTGGTTTGACCCCATATCTTTTAACTGCTTCGGTTAATTGAGAATAGTAAGACATTGAAATTTCCTGTTATTTGTCAGTTGCTTACTACAGAATTCTCTTGTGACCAGAAAGCTTTCCGATAGCGAAGCAGCCACATTTATGAGAGCCCGCGGGCTTCTGCCTTTGGAACCCTATCCAGGGAATTCTCGTCCTTGGAGATGTAGATGCAAAAAATGTGGCAATCAAGTAAGACCTCGGTATGCCTCAATTAAACGAGGTCAAGGTGGATGTATTTTCTGCAGCGGTAAGGCGCAATTGACGGAAACTGCTGCCCTCGAATTGTTTATTAAAGCGAACCTAAAACCTATTGAAAAATTTCCAGGCTCAAAAAAAGGCTGGAAGAGTAAGTGTATTAAATGTGGCAAAGTCTCAAGCCCGAGTGTTACAACAATCAAGAACAGAAAGTCTAAGTGCCGGTTCTGTTCAGCGAAAGAGAGAGGATTCAAAGGAAGGCTCTCTCAAGAAAAAGCAATCGAAATTGCAAGAAATTCAAACTTGGAACCTTTAGAGCCTTACAAAACAAGCCAAACAAGATGGAAATGTAGATGTTTAACCTGCGAAACGATTGTTTACCCGATGCTTACTTCACTTCAGCGCGGACAAGGAGGATGCTTGAAGTGTGGCTATGCGGAAAATAAAAGAAAGCAGTTGACTCCAGAAGACGAAGCAATTGCATTTTTTGAATCAAAAGGATTCACTCCGTTGGTCGCCTACCCAGGTGCAAGCAGACCTTGGAAGTCCAAGTGCAATAACTGCGGCGAAATTTCAGCTCCACATTACAACAGAGTAAAAAGTGGTACCGGCTGTGGAATATGCGCTGGAAAAATAGTTCCATCACATATTGCAGTGAAGAGAATGCGAGAATCAAATCTCGAACCACTTGAACCTTACCCAGGAGGTAAAACAGCCTGGAGATGCAGATGCAGAAAGTGCAACAGAGAAGTTACTCCGAAGTACGCTGACATTAGAAATGGAGATGGTGGGTGTAAGTACTGTGGGGGTCACTACATAGA
>VFFD01000013.1 GCA_018882745.1 Candidatus Nanopelagicaceae bacterium | reverse complement strand
GCTCTTGACTGCACGAAACCTGAATCAACGTTGGGCAGCGGGGGCGATGATGCCAACGCGGTAATTTTTACTTGTGATCGGCAAGGAAGCTCTAGATACATTTTGGCGCCGGCTCAGGTTGTAGGCCGCGACATCAAAGGCGCAACAGCGGCATTGGATCAACAAAATGCCAGTGGATGGTTCGTCTCACTAGATTTCACAGGAGATGGGGCGAAGAAGTTTGGAGCGCTTACCCAGAGCGTTGTCGATCTACCGTCACCTCAGAACCAGGTCGCAATTGTTCTTGATGGCGTCGTTGTTTCAGCGCCTCGAATTAACGAAGCAATTCTTGGCGGCAGTGCACAAATTACGGGAAGTTTCTCTCAAATTGAAGCGCAGGATCTTGCAAACGTTCTCAAGTACGGTTCATTACCTCTAGCGTTTGACCGTGGTGAGGTTCAACAAGTTTCACCAACGCTTGGAAATGATCAACTTGTCGCAGGATTGATCGCTGGAGCACTTGGATTATTGCTAGTGGTGCTTTACTCACTCTTGTACTACAGAGCTCTTGGAGCAGTAGTTATTGGATCGCTCATACTTGCTGGACTGCATGTACTTCTGATCTGTTTACTTTTAGGTCAGTGGGTTGGATTCACGCTCACTCTCGCGGGTATCGCCGGAATGATCGTGGCAATCGGCATCACCGCGGACTCCTTTATCGTCTACTTTGAGCGAATCCGCGATGAAATGCGAGATGGCAAGCCGTTGCGCGTTGCTGTTGAAACTGGTTGGCAGCGGGCCCGAAGAACCATCATCGTTGCTGACTTGGTCTCCGTAATCTCTGCAGTAGTTCTATACATTGTCTCTGTCGGTAGCGTGCGCGGCTTCGCCTTTACTCTTGGATTAACAACCGCGGTTGATCTCATAGTGATCTTCTTCTTTACAAAGCCGCTCGTTTCTTTGTTTGCAAAATTGAAGTACTTCCAGCGTGGCGCATCGTGGTCAGGCGTTTCCCCTCGAAGCGTAGGTATGGCAGCAACACCCAATACTGGAAAGGTGGCATAACTGTGAAACTCTCTGGTCTCGGTGGACGTCTATATCGCGGCGAAACTTCCATCAACATTATTGGCGCCCGCAAGAAGTGGTACGCGCTCTCTGGAGTCTTCGTTGCACTGTCGATTTTCGCGCTTGCAGTGCAAGGCTTACATCTAGGAATTGAATTCAAAGGTGGTTCTGCATTTACTGTCACAACAACTTCTGGGACGGTAGAGGAAGCTCGTTCTGTCGTTGCGTCCACGGGCTACACAGGAAATGCAATTGTCCAAACTATAGGTAATGACAAAATTCGTATTCAAACTGGCGTTCTTGAGCCTGCACAATCAAATGCAATTCAGGATGCTCTCGCAGCGAAGTTTGGTGTGAGCGTCGAATCTATTGACACTCAAAATGTTGGACCCTCATGGGGCGAGGAAATTTCCAAGAAAGCTTTCCAAGGTCTGATTGCATTCCTCATATGCATCATGATTTATCTGGCCTTAACCTTTGAGCCCAAAATGGCAGTTGCGGCGATTGTCGCGGTTATCCATGACGTCTTTATCACGGTGGGGATCTATGCTCTGGTTGGTTTTGAGGTAACGCCATCAACAGTCATTGGTTTTCTCACGATTCTGGGTTATTCCTTATATGACACTGTTGTTGTTTTCGATAAAGTGCGTGAAAACACGAGATCCATTACAAGCACCGGCAAGAGCACGTATGCGCAGGCAACAAACCTTGCCGTTAATCAGACGTTGGTTCGTTCGATGAATACATCGTTAATCGCACTACTACCAGTCGCTGCCATCCTGTTTGTGGGCGCAGGACTTCTTGGTGCTGGAACGCTCAAGGACTTAGCGCTTGCTCTCTTTATTGGACTGATTGCTGGAACATACTCATCGATTTTTATTGCAGCTCCCATTCTCGCAAACCTTCGCGAGCGAGAGCCTGCAATCAAGGCCCTCAATCAGAGAGTTGCAGCCCGTCAGGGTGGCTCCGTTGCTGTGGAAAGTTCTAAAAGAAACCGAAAGAAGCGCGGTAAATAAAGCTCAAGTAACCTAAGCGCATGAATGCGCTCATCACTCCGGTCGTACGGCGTTTACGAGATGCCACTAGTGATGATGTGTCGATAGTTGAACGAGCCTTTGTTGCAGCTGAATTAGCGCATCGTGGACAGCTACGTATGAGTGGCGATCCGTACATAACACACCCTGTTGCAGTGGCGGAAATTCTTGTTGATTTCGGGTTAGACCCTGCAACGATTGCTGCAGCGCTGCTTCATGACACAGTAGAGGACACTTCATACTCTTCAGAAAAACTCCGCCAAGATTTTGGTGATGAAGTTGCAAATCTCGTTGAAGGCGTTACGAAGCTGGATCGTCTCACGTATGGACCCACTGCTGAAGCCGAAACCGTTCGGAAAATGGTTGTCGCTATGGCGAAAGATATTCGGGTTCTTGTAATCAAACTTGCTGATCGTCTTCATAATGCTCGCACCTGGCAGTTTGTGGAACCGGAATCATCGGCCCGAAAAGCTCGTGAAACGCTTGACATATATGCGCCGCTAGCACATCGACTTGGAATGAATGCGGTCAAATGGGAACTCGAAGACCTCTCCTTCAAGTTTATTGAGCCGAAGAAATATGAGGAGATTGAACGTCTTGTTCTTGAACGAAATCCATCACGCGAAAAACTGACTAATGAAGTGATCTCAGTTGTAGAAGCTGATCTCACAAGCGAGGGGATAGAGGCAACTGTCACGGGACGACAAAAACATCTATATAGCGTCTATCAAAAGATGGTGGTTCGGGGCCGTGAATTCAAGGATATCTACGATCTCGTTGGCATCCGCGTTTTGGTGAACGATGTACGTGACTGTTATGCAGTACTGGGATCAATTCACGCCAGGTGGAATCCGGTTCCTGGCAGATTTAAGGATTACATCGCAATGCCAAAGTTCAATCTCTACCAATCGCTACACACGACTGTAATTGGACCTACAGGAAAAGCGGTTGAGATTCAGATCCGCACCCACGATATGCATCGTCGCGCCGAGTACGGTATTGCGGCGCATTGGAAATACAAGATGAATAGCTCGGCCAGGTCCGATGATTCCCCAGACATGCTCTGGCTAAAGCAGCTGCACGAGTGGCAACAAGAAACCTCAGATGTCAGCGAATTTCTTGATGCTCTCCGCTTTGATCTGCGTACTCCTGAAGTTTTCGTCTTCACACCCAAAGGAAGTGTCATCGCCTTGCCGTCTGGTTCAACACCAGTTGACTTCGCATATGCCGTACACACTGAGGTCGGTAATCGTTGTGTTGGAGCAAAAGTTAATGGAAAGTTAGTTTCACTTGAAGCTCCACTTGCGAATGGCGATGTGGTGGAGGTTGTCACGAATAAGGGTGAGAACGCCGCTCCTTCTCGAGATTGGCTTAGTTTTGTAAAGTCTCCACGAGCACGCTCGAAAATCAAAGCTTGGTTTACTAAAGAACGTCGAGAAGAAGCAATTGATGCCGGGAAGGAATCGATTGCTCGACAGATGCGCAAAGCAGGGCTTCCGCTCCAGAAGATTCTTGGCGGACATGCACTACTCCAGCTCGCACATGATTTGAATTATCCGGATATTGATGCACTTTATGCAGCGGTAGGAGATGGCCATATATCGGCGAACCATGTGATTGAACGGCTGGAAGTATCTCTTGGTTTGGAAGAGACTCACGATTCACCTTTACTGGACAACATTACCTCCGCAGGAGCTCCAAGATCGGTGCGACGTAGTGCTAGCGGCATTGACGTTGAAGGCGTTGACGACGTACTTGTGAAGCTTGCGAGATGCTGCACCCCAGTGCCGGGTGATGCAATTACGGGCTTTATTACGCGGGGTAATGGGGTGTCGATTCATCGAACTGATTGTGTAAACGTGGCAGATCTTAAGTTTCATCAAGGTGATCGCATAGTGAAAGTGAACTGGGATCCCAATGCGAAGTCAGTTTTCTTAGTCAATATTCAGATTGAAGCGCTGGATCGCGCTCGTTTACTGTCGGATATAACGAGGACTCTCTCTGATCAGCAGGTTAACATCCTTCATGCTGCCGTAAACACTACAAAAGATCAGGTTGCGTTTTCCAGGTTCACATTTGAGATGGCGGATGCATCTCATCTAGATGTCGTATTAGCTGCGGTCCGTCGAATTGAAGGTGTTTATGACGTCTACAGAGTTACAAATAGTTAAGCAGTAGTGAAATCGGCTAGACCTTTTTGAGCCTCGCTGAGCCACATTCGTCGAGCTGCGGCAGCCTCTCTGTGCTCCGATGCTTTTCTTGCATCTCCCACCGCTTCAGCCTTAAGGGCCTTAGCTTCGTAATCCGCAACGGCGTTCAATAGCTGATTCACGACATCATTTGCTCGAGCGCGCGCACCAGGATCGCTACGACGCCATTGCTCTTGCTCAGCTTCCTTGATTGTCATCTCGACAACGTCTACCCGCTTGTCGAGGCTAGCGCGCTTCTTCCGATCAACCATTCCAACTTTGGAAAGTTTAGTGCGCATGTCACGAAACTTTCGCCGTGTGTCATCTAGGTTTGTGATAGGTAGAAGCGCTTCAATTTCAGCGACCAGAGCTTCTCTTTTCTCTAGGTTTGCGGCCATTGATTCGCCACGTTTTTCGAGGTCAGCATTTTTTGCGGCAAAGAATGTGTCTTGAGCGGTTTTGAATCTATTCCACAACTTTGCATCATCATTCTTCTTGCCGCGACCTGTAGCTTTCCATTCATCCATGAGAGCCTTGTAACGGCGCGCTGTTGCAACCCAATCGGTTGACGTAGCTAGGGATTCGGCTTCGCTGACGATCTTTTCCTTTGAACTCTTCACTTGATTCTGTTGTTGCGTAAGTGAAGCGAAATGAGTGCGGCGCCGCTTATCAAATTTATTGCGCGCCCCAGAGAAACGCTTCCAAAGTTCACCATCGGTCTTCTTATCCAGGCGAGGTGCTTTCTTCCATTCATCGAGAAGTACTTTGAGGCGCTCGCCTGTGGCTTTCCAACTCGTGGAATCAACCAGGCCTTCGGCCTCGACCACTAACGCTTCTTTAGCGGCGATTGCAGCAGCTCTCTTTGCAGCTTTTGCTTCTGCTTCGGCAGCTTTCTTCGCTTCAAATGCTGGACGGTGCTCATCGATAAGTGGAGGAATTTGTTCTATAGAGCTGCGAAGAGCATCAAGGTTTCCAACGCCGTTGAGATGATCAATTTGATTGCGAAGTTTTTTTACTGCCTCGAGGGCATCCTCTGGCACCATCGCACCGCTAATGATTCGAGCAGCAAGGAGCGCTACTTCCGAGGCAACAATTTCGAATTTACGGACAAAGTAAGCCAACGCTTCTTCGGGAGTTTTACCGGGATATGAGCCAACGACTTTTTCGCTATCACCGGTTCGAACATAAACCATGCCGTTTTCATCTACTCGACCAAATTTAGCGGGATCTCCGATGAGAGCTGCAGCAGCAGAATTAGGGAGTGATACTTGATTATCGAGCGATTCCATGGCGGCCTTACTTTCTCGAACGTTGCGCGCCCTGATCTGGATCAAAGGCGTTGTGGGTTCAGCGGTTGGTGAGGGTCACACGGTACCCCCGCTTCTCCCATCTGTAAAAACTCCTGCCTTGGAAACCCCATTTTGAACGGGGAAATCGCCGCATGCTTGGGAGAATCCACCGGTGAGCCTTCTCATCGATCGAGTGATTGCGCCCTACTACCAGACCAACTGCTGGGTGATTGCACCTTCATCTGGCAAAGAGTGTGTCATCGTTGATCCAGGAATTGATATCCCTCATATGAATCTCGCAATCGAAAAGAAGTTGCAGGAACATAATTTGAAGATTGGTGCAATCGTTATTACTCACGGCCACTTAGATCACACATTTTCATTGATATCTCGAGTCGATGATTTTGTTGAGACTGATTGTTATGTTCATGAAGCGGATAGAGATTTATTAAGTTTCCCAGAACGAGCGATGGGTCCACAGAGCCAGGCGCTTGTAAATGAGTTAAAAGCAAACTCTGGAGCAAACGTAGATTTCAGCGAACCACACAACACGTATTCAGTGTCAGATGGTGAACGGATCAAATTAGGGGAGATGAACTTTGAATTTATTCATACTCCTGGCCACACTCCTGGTTCTATCGTTGCTCTGATAGATGGATATGCCTTGGTGAGCGGAGATGTTCTCTTTAAAGGCGCCATCGGCCGCACCGACTTGCCGCGTGGATCCTTGCGCGACATGGAACAGAGTCTTCGTGAGAAAATTGCGATCTTGCCAGATGACTTACGGGTCCTGCCGGGTCATGGGGATGAGACAACAATGAAGTACGAGAAACAGAACAATAGATTCCTCAAAGCAGCGATGGATTGGAAATTAGAAGGGGTGGTCGGATGAGTTCGCAATTCCAAGCGCCCAAAGGTGTTTCAGAATACTTTCCGCCTCGTTCAAATGCCTTTGAGTACGTGGTTCGAACCTTAACTTCGCCTGCTCTGGCTGCCGGTTATGAACCAATTGAGTTGCCAATTTTTGAAGATACAGAGTTGTTTACTCGCGGAGTGGGTGAATCAACCGATGTAGTTTCCAAGGAGATGTACACCTTTGAAGATCGCGGTGGTCGCTCCATCACTTTGAGGCCGGAGGGAACAGCCGGTGTAATGCGAGCAGTCATCGAACACAATTTAGATCGGGGTCAACTTCCCGTTAAGTTGTTTTACAAAGGTCCTTTTTTCCGAGCTGAGCGTCCGCAGGCCGGACGTTATAGACAGTTTTATCAATTTGGCATCGAAGCAATCGGAGTTAATGATCCACAATTAGATGCCGAAGTAATAGCCATTGCTTATCAAGGTTATAAGAGGCTAGGACTAACGAATTTCACTTTGCACATTACGTCACTGGGAGACGCTGAATCCCGAGCAAAACATCGAACGGCTCTGGTTTCATTCATTGAAAAATTGGATCTTGATGAAGAAACTCGGTCACGCGCAGCAAAAAATCCTCTTAGACTTTTTGATGATAAGAGAAGTGAAATTCAATCCAAGATGCACAGCGCTCCGTTACTTATGGATTTTCTCAATGAAGCAAGCAAAGAGAATTTTGTCGCTGTCAAGAAAGCGCTCACAGCAGTCGGAGTTCCCTTTGAAGTAAATCCACGAATGGTGCGAGGATTGGATTACTACACAGGTACTACTTTTGAATTTGTACATAGTGGATTGGGTGCCCAATCGGGAATCGGGGGTGGCGGAAGATACGACGGCTTGATGGCAACCCTCGGCGGACAAAATCTATCCGGCATCGGATTTGGACTAGGAATTGATCGAATTATCTTGGCGATGGAAACAGAAGGAATTTCGCTAACTTCGATGAAGTACACAGATTTGTATGTTGTCGCACTTGGTGAAAGAGCAAGAGAAGAATCCTTTGTTCTCGTCAATCAATTGAGAAATCAAGGATTCGTTGTTGAACAGAGTTATGGCGAGAGAGCCCTCAAAGGTGCGATGAAAGCAGCAGATAAATCAGGGGCGCGCTTTGCCATCGTGATTGGTGATGCTGAACTCAGTTCAGGAAGTATCGAGTTGAAAAATATGGCGACGGGGGAGACGGTATCGGTTACTCTTAGCGGTCTAGCTCAAACCCTTGCGGAGAAATCCCGTCTTCTGTAGGTCTCATCGGCGGCCCTCCCAGTAAAGAAGAAAGGCTTGTGTAGTGCTTCGTTCGCATGGCGCAGGAACACTTCGTTCTAGCGACATTGGTCAAAGTGTCACCCTAGCTGGCTGGGTTGCGCGTAGACGAGATCATGGTGGTGTTGCTTTTATTGATCTCCGTGATGCAACAGGAAATGTCCAAGTTGTTGTTTCGGATGAAGCTGTTGCCGGATCCCTTCGAGCAGAATGGTGTGTTGTAGTACAAGGCACCGTCGCAAAGCGACCACAAGGCAACGAGAATCTGGGAATCCCTACTGGTGAAATAGAAATTGTGTGTGATTCGCTTGAAGTGTTGAGCGAAGCTGCTCCATTGCCATTCCCAGTTGATAGTGGCGAAAATGTTAATGTCAGCGAAGAGGTTCGCCTTAAATATCGTTATTTAGATCTACGTCGCGAAGCCCCTAGCAAAGCCCTACGTCTCCGCTCAAAAGTTACCTCCGTTATTCGAAGCGTTATGGATGATGAAGGTTTTCTTGAGATCGAAACACCATATCTCACACGATCAACTCCAGAAGGCGCGCGAGATTTTCTAGTTCCAGTTCGTTTACAACCAGGTTCTTGGTATGCACTTCCTCAATCACCTCAATTATTTAAACAGTTGCTGATGGTTGCTGGAATGGAGAAGTACTACCAGATCGCTCGATGCTTCCGCGACGAAGATTTCCGTGCTGATCGTCAACCAGAATTCACGCAGCTCGACATAGAAATGTCTTTTGGTAATCAAGATGATGTGATCTCAGTGGCCGAAAGAATCATCCATTCGGTATTTAAGAGCGTTGTTGGATATGAAGTGCCACTACCCATACCACATATGACTTACCACGAAGCAATGCGGAGATATGGATCGGATAAACCTGATCTACGTTTTGGTAATGAACTAACTGATGCAACGGAATTTTTCAAAGAGACCTCCTTCCGCGTATTTCAAGCCGAATTTGTCGGTGCTGTTGTGATGCCAGGAGGAGCGTCCTCTCCTCGCAGGGAGCTAGATGCATGGCAAGACTGGGCAAAGGCTCGTGGGGCAAAGGGATTGGCTTATATCTTGGTAGGGGAAGATGGATCTCTCTCGGGTCCAGTGGCGAAGAATCTCTCTGAAAAAGAATCTACTGGAATTGCTGCCTTTGTTGGCGCGAAAAACGGAGATGCAATATTTTTCGCAGCGGGTGACCGTAACTCATCTCTAAATCTCTTAGGTGCGGTGCGTCTCGAGATTGGCGAACGTTGCAATCTGATAAATAAATCAGAGTGGAAGTTTCTCTGGGTTGTTGATGCTCCTATGTTCGAAAAGACCGATGAGGGTGGATGGACAGCGGTTCATCACCCGTTTACGGGACCAAAACCTGAGTATGAAAAAACATTTGCAACGAACCCTGGCGAAGCTCTTGCCTATGCCTATGACATCGTGCTTAATGGCAGTGAGATAGGTGGAGGGTCTATTCGTATTCATCGAAGAGATATTCAACAATCGGTATTTAATGTTATTGGTCTGAGTTCGGAGGAAGCGGAGAGCAAATTCGGATTCCTCCTCGAAGCTTTCAACTATGGGCCACCGCCACACGGAGGAATTGCCCTGGGGCTCGATCGTCTTTGCGCACTTCTTGCTGGTGCTGAATCAATCAGGGAAGTGATTGCTTTTCCAAAAACCGCAAGCGGAGGGGATCCACTCACTGGCGCCCCAACACCTATCACTGCAGCGCAACGTAAAGAGAGTGGCGTAGATTTCAAGCCGGAGGATAAATAATGATGAGTACAACTCAAAATTCGCGGCCTCGCGATACGGATAGAAAGACACGAGTTCATCTTTCCTTCTACGACCGAATCAAATTCTTACTCTTCTTCACGATTGTATTTCTGGTTCTGGTGTGGGCCGATATGGCTGGAGATGAGAGCCTCACTTTCGAAAAAGCCCTTACAAATAGCGCTTATCAGCGTTGGTGGATCTTTCCGCTCTTTGCGATTGAAGCGTTAAGGCAAACGCATTTCTTAATCTCAGAACTCGCCGCTCCGTATCATGGAATTTGGCAACGATATTTTTCCTTTGTAGATCGCATAGTTCACAAACTTAGCGATTGGACTCGCTTTCGTATATCGCGGGTTATCAAGTGGATTGTTGTTATCGCCCTACTTTCGGTCGTGCTCGGTGCGATTTATGACGAGACTCCAGTTCGTGCGCTTTTCTTAGCGCCTCAGGCGCTGTGGAGCGCGCTTCCCATTATCGGGCAACTCATGTTTGCCGTCGTTTTTGTCATTATCCAATTTGTTGCAATTTTCTGGTTCCTTAGTCGCGGTGGAATTGACACCTATTTTCCCGATGACATCAAAACACGGTTCACAGATGTCTGGGGCCAAGATCATGTTCTCGCGCGTATACGTGAAAATCTAGTGTTCCTAGAAAATCCGGAAAGTATTGAAAAGCTCGGAGGATATGTTCCGGGTGGCATTTTGCTGTGGGGGCCTCCAGGAACCGGTAAAACATTGATGGCAGAATCAATGGCGGGTGAAACAGGTAAACCATTCGTCTTCGTCGATCCCGGCGCATTCAACAATATGTTCTTTGGTATCGGAATCCTGAAGGTAAAAGGGCTCTTTAGAAAATTACGAAAACTTGCCCTTCGCTACGGAGGAGTTGTCGTTTTCTTTGACGAAGCAGATGCTCTCGGCAATCGTGGAATTATGACCAATCGCGGTCCAGGTGCATACTCTTCCCAAGATTCATGCAGGGGAGGCACCTACCTCAGTGAATCAGCATCGAACTTGATTACAGTCAAAAATCTTGCCGCTCATTCATCGGTCAACGAAGGAAAACCTTCTTTGATTAATCGCTTTGTCATGGGAGCAGGAGCTGGCGGTGGTGGGGGAATGGGAACTCTCCAGGCGCTGCTGACAGAATTATCCGGATTAAAGAAGCCGCGTGGTTTCTTCAACCGCATTGTTCGCAGAACTCTTGGAATGCGTCCGAAGAATCCTCCCAAGTATCGAATCTTGGTTGTGATGGCGACGAATATGCCGGAGTCCCTCGACGAAGCGCTCCTTCGTCCCGGACGTATCGATCGCATGTATCGGGTTGGCTATCCAAGTAAAGCGGGACGTATTCGAACCTACGAGGGTTATTTCGCCAAAGTTGCCAACAATCTCTCCAAAGAAGAAGTTGAAAAGCTGGCAATCATCACTCCATATGCAACGGGTGCAACCATTAAAGATCTCGTCAATGAATCTTTAATCATGGCAATCCGTAACGGACGAACCAGTGTTACCTGGGCCGATGTATTAAAAGCTAAACAACTCAAGCAACTTGGCCCATCAGAAGATGTTGAATACATCGAGCGAGAGCGCCATGCGACTGCAGTTCATGAAGCTTGTCACGCAGTCATGGCATATCGCGTAAGAAGACATATGGATATCGATATTGCGACCATTGAAAAAGGCGCTGAGTACCTAGGAATGGTTGCATCTATTCCACCGGATGATCAATTCACTCATTGGAAGAGCGAATATGAAGGAGATATTTTGGTTTCCCTCGCCTCCCTTGCTGGAGAGCGAATGTTCTTCGACGGTGATAATTCATCGGGAGTCTCTGGTGATTTGGAATCAGCCACCACAATCGCGGGATTAATGGAGGGTTATTGGGGAATGGGCTCCACCGTCTCTTCATATGCCTCAAGTCGTCGTATGGAAATTGGTGCACCTGGCGGAGCTCGCCCTAATGAAGCAAAACAGGAGATGCGTCGAGCGCTCTCTGATCGCATTGAGGACAATCTCTCGACTCTGCTAACAAAAGCAGAGGACTTACTCGCCGCAAATCGAGCGCACGTTCTTGCCGTTGCGCATGCGTTAGAAACCCACAAAACGTTATCTGGTAACGATGTTCATGCAGTTATTGAAGGTCGAATGGGCGATGTGGTGGATGGAAGCAAGTACTTATCGCAAGAAAATATGACTGCGATTGAGGCTTATCACGTATCTGCCTTGACGGCCCATAAAGAACATCGCACTCCAGATGTGCCGCTGCCAACACTCGCTTAAAACACGGGCATAAGGCGTCATTGGGTACTCTTGCCTCATGTCCGCAGGTGGAATTGCAGCAATAATCGCTGCCAGCGCTTTCCTCATTATCAGTCTTGCCATTGCCTATGCGGTAGTTCGACTTGGTAGAGCTATCGATGAGGTTGGCACCGCAATTAAAGAGATTACCAATGAGACCACACCGCTTCTTAACGAAGTAACCACAACTGTTGAGCTCGTCAATGGACCGCTCCAGAGCATCAACAAAGTCACTCGGACAATGGAAGAACTCAGCACAAAGATCACAGAAAACACATCTTCATTTTTAGATAAAAATCAGATGGCCATGAAAGCTGCAGGAGCAGTTTTAACTGCAGCACAAATGCGGAAGAAGAAAAAGAAGAAATCAGCAAAAAAGGGTAAGACAACACGTTACGTTGATGACGAGGAGTTCTAATCTCTCGTGAAATCAGCCGAGATTAGATCGCGTTGGCTCTCTTTTTTTGAGTCGGATAACAGCTTAGGTTTAAAGCACACCGTCGTTCCTTCTGCTTCCCTCATCGCCGATGATCCCAATCTGTTACTCGTCAATGCCGGAATGGTGCCATTTAAGCCGTTCTTTCTTGGAGAAATAACTCCGCCTTATACACGCGCAACCTCAGTTCAGAAATGTGTGCGCACTCTCGATATTGATGAAGTTGGAAAAACTACGCGCCATGCTTCGTTCTTTCAGATGTGTGGCAATTTCTCTTTCGGTGATTACTTCAAAGAGGGCGCTATTGCCCTAGCTTGGGAATTACTCACAAAGCCAATAAATCAAGGTGGTTACGGTTTTCCAGAAGAGAAGTTGTGGGTCACTGTCTATCTTGATGATGATGAAGCTGCTGATATTTGGCATAAGAAGATTGGGATTCCTAAAGAGAGAATTCAACGTCGTGGCATGGCGGATAACTTCTGGTCCATGGGTGTTCCCGGACCATGTGGCCCGTGCTCAGAAATTTACTATGACCGGGGTCCGCAATACGGAAAAGAAGGTGGCCCGGTCGCTGACGAGGATCGGTATTTGGAAATTTGGAACCTAGTCTTCATGCAGAATATTCGCGGCGATGGACCCGGAAAAGAGGGTTACCCAATAATTGGAGAGCTGCCTGCAAAGAATATTGATACTGGCTTAGGCCTTGAGAGAACAGCAGCGTTGTTACAAGGCGTTGAGAATATTTATGAAATTGATACGACAAAACATATTCTTAATCGCGCCAGTGGTATCACAGGCGTGAAATACGGCGCCGACTCTCAAAGCGACATCTCACTTCGAGTTATCGCTGATCATGCACGCACTGCGACGATGTTGATTGGCGATGGCGTAACCCCCGGCAACGAAGGGCGCGGATATGTTTTACGTCGCATGATGCGTCGCACTACTCGCAATATGCGTTTACTGGGATCACCTGACCACAACATGGTGGAATTGATAACCGCCTCAATTGAAGCGATGGGTCCTCAGTACCCCGAACTTGTGAGCGACAAAGAGCGAATCATTAAGGTTTCAGAAGCCGAAGAAGATACCTTTCTTCAAACTCTCAAGAGTGGAACTCAAATTTTTGATCAAGCAAGTGCTGTCGTTAAAAAGGGTGGCGGCAAGCAGATCTCGGGAGACGATGCCTTTAAATTGCACGATACCTATGGATTTCCTTTCGATCTAACCCTCGAAATGGCGAGCGAGCAGGGTTTGGTAGTTGATGCCGAAGGCTTTAAGAGATTAATGAAAGAGCAACGTGATCGCGCCAAAGCTGATGCTAAATCAAAGAAGAGCGGCCACACGGATGTTTCTGAGTATCGCAAGATTGCCGAACAAGGCAAAAAACTTGAGTTCATCGGTTACACCCATCTTGAAAGTGAAAGTACGCTGCTTGGCTTGTTTAAGGATGGAAAAAGCACTTCCGAAGCAGTCGAAGGTGATGACGTTGAAGTAATCCTTGATCGCACTCCTTTTTACGCAGAAGGCGGAGGTCAACTTGCAGATGGTGGATATATTCATGGTGCAAATGGCTCGCTGATTGAAATCGATGATGTTCAAACGCCCATTCCGGGTGTTTTTGTCCATCGTGGACGCATCACTAAAGGTTCGTGGCAATCCGGCATTGCAGTCCATGCTGCTATCGATATCGAACGACGTCGCGGTATCTCGCGCGCACATACTGCTACACATATGGTTCACAAAGCATTCCGTGAGGTGCTTGGTGAAACAGCAACGCAAGCCGGATCAGAGAATGCTCCAGGAAGATTTAGATTTGATTTTCCATCAGCTGGTGCAGTTTCCGAAGCTGCGCTCAATGAAGTTGAGTCGCGAGTCAACACGTTGCTCCTAGAAGATCTTGAAGTGACGGCTGAGGAAATGTCTCAAGCAGAAGCGAAGGCCCTCGGCGCAATGGCGCTTTTTGGCGAAAAATACGGAGAGCGAGTACGAGTTGTAAGCGTTGGCGACTGGGCTCGCGAGTTATGTGGTGGCACCCATGTCTCTCGCTCAGGGCAATTAGGAATCGTGAAGTTGCTCGGTGAATCTTCTATTGGCGCTGGTGTTCGACGTGTGGAGGCTCTTGTTGGTGTTGATGCATATTCATTCTTGGCTCGCGAGCATGTCCTTTTGAATTCTCTCAATGACCTTATTAAGAGCACCAGGGTTGAAGAACTTCCGGAACGAATTTCATCTTTGTTATCTCGACTCAAGGAAGTGGAGAAAGAGCTGGCGCAGATTAAAAGCAAGCAGGCACTTGCTGCTGCTAGTTCGTTAATTGCTTCAGCTGAGAAAGTTAACGGAATCTCGCTTCTGGCTCATGATATGGGCGAAAATTTGAGTGGCGATGATCTTCGATCGATTGCTTTAGATCTGCGCACTCGCGTTAAAGGAAGCGTTATTGCGCTCGCAAGTAGAGGGGCAGAAAAAGTTGTGCTGGTTGTCGCCGTGGATGATGACGCTCGAGCACGTGGGGTAAAGGCTGGAACTTTGGTAAAACTCGCGTCCACAATTCTCGGAGGCGGTGGCGGAGGTAAGGATGACTTCGCCCAAGGTGGCGGAATCGATAGCGCCAAGATTTCTGAGGCGATGAACGCAATTAAGAACGCTCTCAGCTAAGGGTCATCGTGTTGCCATCTGGACGACGTTTGGCAATTGACTATGGTGATGTTCGCATTGGATTAGCGATAAGTGATACCACTGCGCTCGTAGCTTCACCGCTGCGGACCATCAAGAACAGCGGTGACAATAGCGCTGCGGTAATACAAGAGGTAGCCTCGATAATTCAGGATGAAGCAATTAGCGTTGTATATATCGGATTGCCAATCCATCTATCGGGTGGTGAAGGTACATCAACCGAAAAAGTTCGAGATTTTGCTCAAGAGCTCCGGAGTCACATTGCATCTCATATCGAAACACGACTTGTTGATGAAAGACTTTCCACTAAATCAGCAAAAAACCAAGCCAGATCAATGGGAAAGAAACTAACCCGCGATGATGTTGATCAAATGGCTGCGGTAGCCATTTTAGAGTTCGCGCTTCATTGGGAGAGTTCAAGCGGGAGATTAGCTGGCGATGAAATCTAGCCTGCAAACCAACGCACGAGGAATTACTTTTTTATTGACAAAGAAACCTATGGGTCGACTGGCCTTATCGGCCGTCTTCATCTTCTTTCTCACTCTCTCATTGCGAAGTTGTGCGAGCGGAATTGAAAGCGCACCTGACTTCGCTCCTGGTGAGGCTACTGGCGAAGTGAGAATTGAAGTGGCCAATGGAGAGACTGGTTCTGAGATAGCTCGAAAACTCGAAGCCGCAGGCGTCGTGAAATCTTCATTAGCGTTTTTTAGAGTAGCGGTCGCAGATGAACGTTCTTCTCGAATCGCACCAGGGGAACACCTGATTGAAAGAAGGATTCCTGCCAAAGAGGCGTTGGAACAATTACTTGACCCAAAGCGCATTCCTAATCTCATCATTGTTCGCGATGGTACGCGGATCTCTGAAGTTGTGGAGTCGCTCATCGATTTCGGTCTTTCTGAAGTTGATGTAGCCAGAGCCATGAAGTCAGCAGCACCGCCAGAGATATTCAAGACCCGATCCATAGAGGGATTTCTCTATCCGGCACAGTATTCCTTCAATAAAGATATAGATGCCAAACGTGTCATTGCAACGATGCTGGAGAAATTTGAATGGGCAACAAAAAATATTGAATGGAGCAATTCTTCAGAACTTTCTCCATTTGAGATTCTTACGGTTGCTTCTCTCGTCGAAACAGAGGGTACCCCCGATGTTTTCGGAAAGGTTTCACGCGTTATCTATAACCGACTTGAAAAGAGGATGCCTCTGCAGTTTGATTCCACAGTTCATTACGCGCTTAATCGCAGAGGAGAGATTCGAGTTTCGTTGGAAGACATTAAAGTGCGTAGCAAGTACAACACATTCATCTACCCAGGTCTTCCTCCAGGGCCAATTGGAAGTCCCACGGTGTCAGCCATAAAAGCTGCTCTGCAACCCGAAGCAGGGGACTGGATCTACTTTGTAACAGTAAAGCCTAACGACACACGGTTTACCAGCTCTTATGATCAATTCTTGGAGTGGAAAGCGGAGTATAAAAAGAACTTTAAGTTGGGACTATTCGAATGACATTTAAGGCGGCGGTTCTTGGTTCTCCCGTTAAGCATTCGCTATCACCACTCATCCACAATCATGCCTACAAGATTCTTGGCTTTGATGGCGATTATGCGGCGATAGAGGTAAAGCAAGATGAGTTACGAAGTTTTCTATCTCCGCAGCGGTTGTCTGATCCCGATTGGTGCGGCTTTTCTCTCACGATGCCACTCAAAGAGGAAATCTGCTTGAAGGATTACACAGATTTAATTGAGGTTGATACACGTTCCGAACGTATTCGGTCAGCAAACACAATCTTTCGCGATGGGAGGAATTGGAAGGCGACGTCGACAGATGTCACTGGAATAGAATTTTTACTCGGCGGTAAGAAGTTCCATAAAGTTGCAATTCTCGGAGCTGGAGGAACTGCACGTGCCGCGTTGGATTCGAAACAGCTCGAGAACACGGAAATCGTTATTTGTCGCAGAAGCTCATCCCGCGATTCACTGATTATTGAAGCATTCCCAGAACATCGCATTAAGTTCTTAGCATGGGATGAGATTGATCAAGTGGATGGCGTTGATCTACTTATCAACACTGTGCCTGACGATGGGATTTCCTCTATCTATTTCAACCCTCAAGCCGCGCCCATTCTCCTCGATGCTATTTATTCACCGTGGTTACCGACCCTCTCACGCAGGCAGTTGGAAGGTGGCGGTCAATTGTTATCGGGAATAGATCTACTCTGCGCTCAGGCTATCTTTCAGATAGAGGCGATGACTCAGAAATCTTTTGACAAGCAAAGCCTTTTTGGTGAGCTTAAGAAAGTTGCTTTGCAGAGTTTCCAATGACCTGTGGGTAATCTACAAGCGTTCTTTCTAGAGCATAACCTCAGAGGATGGAGACTCTTCATTTTCTGATTTGGTCGCTCGTTATTAGTCACAGAGACGTCAAGACTCATCGCATCAAAAAAACGCATGTTCATTTCGCACTTTTATCTAGCATTGTTTTCATCTCTTGGAACGCGGCCATTTTTGCTTTAGGCAATTTCTTGATTTATCTAGCCATCTATTTCTGCTCACGAAGACAATTAGGCATGGGGGACCTTCGACTGTCACCACTGATGGGAATCTATCTCTCTTTGAGTCATGAGGAATTCTCCGCAGTTATACGGATGAACCTCTTCACCTGGATGACAGCTGGTGTAGTCATCCTCACTCTTCTCTTGTTTAAGAGAATCGCTGTGAAAAGTCGAATCGCATTCGCCCCGTTCATGTTCCTTGGGGTGGCCCTTGAGACCTATATCTAAACAATCAGCACGAAGTACTCTCTATCTGCGATAATTATCAGATGCGTTGGCTTACAGCAGGTGAATCCCATGGACCGGCTCTGGTCGGCATCGTTGAAGGAATCCCGGCACATGTTTTAGTTACCACGTCGGATATTGATGAGGATCTCCGTCGCAGGAGATTAGGTTTTGGACGCGGAGCACGTCAGAATTTCGAAGCGGATAAAGTCACAATTGTTGGTGGGATTCGACATGGGGTTACTCAAGGTGGACCAATTGCGATAGAAATTGCGAATTCAGAATGGCCCAAATGGGAAAAAGTTATGGCGGCCGATCCCATCCCGAGGGAAGAGATCGAAAACCTTGGTAGGAATGCACCCTTAACGCGGCCACGTCCTGGTCATGCGGATCTTGTTGGAATGCAGAAGTATGAATTTGATGACGCTAGACCGATTCTTGAGAGAGCCTCTGCAAGAGAAACTGCAGCACGCGTAGCTCTTGGCGCCGTGGCGCGTCGATTCCTACGTCAGGTGGCAGGTATCGAAATATTGAGTCATGTTGTATCAATTGGCGCGGTCGAAATCCCCGCCGACTATCAACTACCGTTGAAGAACTCGCGAGACTCAATTGATCAGGATGAAGTGCGATGTGCTTTTCCTGATGTAAGCAAGAAAATGATTGATGAGATAAACGATGCCCACTCACAAGGCGACACTCTTGGAGGAGTTGTTGAGGTTCTAGCCTACGATCTTCCCCCAGGGCTTGGCTCCCATGTTCATTGGGATCGGCGATTAGATTCTCGACTTGCCGGTGCGCTGATGGGGATTCAAGCTATCAAGGGCGTGGAAATTGGCGATGGATTTACTACGGCCAAGCGTCGTGGCAGTCACGCTCATGATGAAATTGAGAGAGATTCATCGGGTTCTATTCGCCGTAGAACTGGTCGCGCTGGTGGAACCGAAGGTGGAATGTCTACCGGTGAAGTTCTACGCGTAAGAGCTGCAATGAAACCAATATCTACCGTACCGAAAGCCCTCGACACGATCGACACGTCGAATGGTGAGGCTGCAAAAGCTATAAATCAACGCTCCGATGTATGTGCAGTTCCGGCGGCCGGCATTGTTGCTGAAGCAATGGTTGCTCTCGTACTTGCTGAATCATTCCTAGAGAAATTTGGGGGAGACAGCTTGATGGAGTCAAAACGAAATCTTGCCTCATATCTTGAAAATATGAAGATTAAATAGCAGTTATGCAATCTATTGTGTTGATAGGACCACCAGGCGCTGGAAAATCCACGGTTGCTAAATACCTCAGCAAAGAGTTGAACAAACCTTGGATTGATACAGATCAGGTCATCGAGAAGCAGACCGGGCGTCAGATTAGTGAAATCTTTCTCACTGATGGCGAAGATCATTTTCGACGCTTGGAAAAGGAAGTAGTTCTCAAAACATTAGAAGAAGAGGACTCTGTTATAGCTCTGGGAGGCGGCTCTGTCCTAGATCCGGATGTGGAGCAGAGACTTCAAGATTTCTCGGAGGTAATTTTTTTGGATGTCTCGATTTCTAATGCTGCGCCGCGCGTTGGTTTCAATAAAGAACGGCCATTGCTGATGGGAAACCCTCGGCAACAATGGTTGGCTCTGATGGAAAAGCGTCGCCCTATTTATGAACGAATTTCTGCCCGCACCGTTTCTACAGACAACCGTAAACCACAAGAAGTGGCTCGAGAGATCGCCCAAATGGTGATCGCATGAGCCAGATTGTTATCAGCGCAGAGCGCGATTATTCAGTTGATTTCGTGAGGGACTGGAAAGGATCACTCTCCGACACAATTAAGAATGGCAAAGCCTGCGCTCTTATTCCAAATAAGATGGTCGAAATTGTTGGGCCGTTGCCAAGTGATTGGTTAGTAATTGAACTTCCAGATGGAGAATCTCAGAAGTCTGGAGCGGTTTACTTGCAGATTCTTGAGAGATTGGCAGAGGAAAAGTTTGGACGGGATGGCTTCCTCGTTGGGATCGGTGGCGGAGCTACTACTGATCTCGCAGGCTTCGTCGCTGCCACATATATGCGTGGCTTGCAATGGGTAGCGGTTCCGACCTCGCTTGCAGGCATGGTTGATGCCGCCATTGGTGGCAAGACCGGCATCAATCTTGTTGGCGGAAAAAATCTGGCAGGCGCTTTCCATTCGCCTTCGAAGGTTATTGTTGATGAGAGTTTTCTCTCCACGCTCTCGGATCGCGATGTAAAGGCTGGGTTAGCTGAAGTGGCTAAATGCGGTTTTATTGCAGATTCAGAAATTCTTTCAATCATCACGCGTGGTTGGAGAGAAAATATGAGTGAATTAATTAAAAGAGCAATCACAGTTAAGGCTCGGGTAGTTAGTTCTGATTTTCGTGAGTCATTTGAAAGAGAGATTCTTAATTACGGACATACATTGGGCCATGCCATTGAGCGGCACTCTCATTACGAACTTCGACACGGCGAGTGTGTTTCGATCGGCCTTGTGTATGCAGCACATGTATCAGCGCAGTTCAGCGGACTGACGTCAAGTGGAGTACAACTCCATAAATCAACTTTGGAAGCTCTTGACTTACCTACCACCTATCACTCATCTGCTTGGTCCGAACTCCTTGAGTTAATGCTTCGCGATAAGAAGAGTCGGTCATCATTGCGTTTTGTAACGCTCTCTGAGATTGGAAAACCTACGAGAGCAGAGAACCCGGATGTGAAGATCTTGCAGAGTATCTATGAATCCGAGATGGGACGGTAGATTATGGCTATGAAATGTCTCGTTCTCAATGGCCCCAATCTCTCTCGCCTTGATTTACGAGAAAAGAATTACTATGGAGAAATAACCTATCAAGATATTGAAGAGGCCATAAATAAAGAAGCTGCGACCTTGCAAATTGAGGCAGAGATTCGCCAAAGCAACGATGAATCGGAGATCATCTCGTGGTTACATGAGGCTGCCGATAACAAAATCCCCATCATCTTTAATCCAGCAGCATTCACTCATTATTCCTATGCGATACGAGACGCGGTTGTAATGCTGAAAGCGCCCTGTATTGAAGTACATCTTTCGAACCCACTTTCACGTGAAGAGTTCCGTCACACCTCAGTGATCTCCGGAGTAGTTGATGGAACCATCGCAGGATTCGGGCTTGATTCGTATCGCTTGGCCTTACGTGCTCTGCAGCAATTAGTTAAATAACAAATTCGCGTGTAATCTTCGCGCTTATGGCCACAACTAATGACCTTAAGAACGGCATGACGCTCGATATTGAGGGTCAGCTCTGGAACGTTGTTGAATTCCAACATGTTAAGCCGGGCAAAGGCCCTGCTTTCGTGCGTACAAAATTGAAAAATGTTTTGTCAGGCAAAGTAGTAGAGAGAACATTTAACGCTGGTGTTAAGGTCGACGTTGCGATTCTTGAAAAGCGCGAAATGCAGTTCTTGTACAAGGATCCATCAGGGTATGTCTTTATGGATTCATCGACGTATGACCAGATGACAATCTCCCCAGAAACTGTCGGAGACGCGGCGAATTACATGCTAGAAAACAGTGAAGCTATTGTTGCTGTGCATGAGGGAAATCCTCTTTATGTTGAGCTACCAGCCAATGTTCCACTCCGGATTACTTACACTGAACCTGGCTTACAAGGAGATCGATCCTCAGCTGGTTCCAAGCCCGCAACTCTCGAGACTGGAATCTCCATTCAGGTTCCGTTATTTATCAAGCAAGATGAAGTTGTTCTTGTTGATACCCGTTCGGGTGAGTATTTAGGACGCGCAAACTAAGTGAGTACGCGTTCCAAGGCGCGTAAAGCGGCTCTGGATTTACTTTACGAAGGCGATATCCGTAAGACCTCTGCTGTAGATCTCTTGCACACAAGAGTCACAGATCTGGAGTATGTAATCCGAGATTTCACCAAAGAATTGGTTGATGGAGTTGATCTTCATAAACGTAAACTCGATGAATTGATCACGACATACTCGCAAGGCTGGGATATGGATCGCATGCCAGTCATTGATCGAAATATCCTGCGACTAGCGATCTTTGAACTTCTCTGGTCTAGTGATGTACCAGCCTCGGTGGCTATAAGTGAAGCTTTGGAGTTAGCCCAGACTCTCTCTACTGAAGAGTCAAGCAAGTACATCAACGGTGTCCTTAGTAAGATTCTTGAGATTAAACCCGACCTTGTGTTGTAAACCTTAAGTCTCGATTCTTTAGCGCCTCAGCTAGTTCTACTTCGTTCTTCTTCGTAAGTATCATGAGCGTATCGATGTCGCCCGTGCGCAAACTAAGAAGTTCACCATTCCAGTCTTCTCGCTTGAATGCTATCCAATTTAAAAGGCCATAAACCTGACTAGAGAATTCATCGGGTGTGGCCAGAGATTGCCGAAGCTTTCTGAGATCGAAGGTCAGTCCATGAGAAAGACTCTGCTCCGAGTTTTGCTCTCGATCCGTGAAGAAAGCAGATAAAGGAACTCCATAAAAACTTGCGAGCTCCTCGGCTTTTGCAACGCTCAGTGATCGGGTCCCGCGCTCGTATGAGCCGATCACAACAGCCTTCCATTTACCGCGAGATTTGATTTCTATCTGCTTTAGGGTGAGACCTTGTTGGCGGCGGATATGTTTAAGACGCGCTCCAATATGAAGTGGTGTGGGCATGACGGCAGGCTAGGGGGTGCCGACACAACCTATTGGTTTCTTCCACAACCGATGGCCATGCTAAAGTCCGTCAACCTTTAACGATCCGTCCTGTGAGGCGGCGAAGGAGTTCTAATGAGCGTTGTCCTCAATGCCGGTGAAATCAACCGTGCGTTACGTCGCATATCGCATGAAATCCTAGAGAAAAACCACGGTAGCGCTGATGTGCTCTTGCTGGGCATTCCAACCCGTGGAGCGTTTTTAAGCAAGAGAATTGCGGGAGATATCAACGAGATAGAGAAGACCTCGATCCCAGTGGGAACTTTGGATATCACCATGTATCGCGATGATCTTCGAATGCGCCCTCCAAGAACCTTGTTGCCAACCGAGATACCCAGCGGTGGGATCGACGGAAAACATGTTGTCCTTGTTGACGACGTTTTCTATTCGGGTCGAACGATTCGTGCTGCATTAGATGCACTTAATGAGATCGGCAGGCCGAAGAGCGTCCAACTAGCAGTCTTGATTGATCGCGGACATCGAGAATTACCAATCCGCGCAGATTTTGTCGGAAAAAATATCCCTACGTCGAAGGACGAATCGGTCAAGGTACATTTGGCTGAAATCGACGGAAGCGATGCAGTCACTATTGAAGGTCGTGACGGCAAATGAAGCACCTACTTTCAATAAATGATCTGAGCAAGGCTGAAGCGATTAATGTGCTTGATACTGCAGCCGAGCTGTCACGACTCTCTGAAGGAACAGTCAAGAAGTTTCCTACTCTTCGTGGTAGAACGGTGGTTAATCTCTTCTTCGAAGACTCAACTCGCACGAGAATTTCTTTTGAGGCGGCGGCAAAGCGACTATCGGCAGATGTCATCAACTTCTCAGCAAAAGGTTCGAGCCTAAGTAAGGGTGAGAGTTTGAAAGATACCGCGCTCACTTTGCAGGCAATGGGCGCAGATGCAGTCGTCATTCGACATGGCGCATCTGGCGCTCCACATCAATTAGCGCGACAACAGTGGATGACTGGGAGTGTCATTAATGCTGGGGACGGAACCCATGAACATCCAACGCAAGCGCTCCTCGATGCATTCACTCTGCGTCGCCATTTAGGACAGGATGCTGGTGATCTACAGGGTTTACGAGTCGCCATCGTTGGAGATGTTCTTCATTCCAGAGTCGCTCGAAGTAATGTCCTTCTTTTGCAGAAGTTAGGTGCAAAGGTTGTCCTCATTGCGCCACCCACTTTGCTGCCGGTGGGCGTTGCAAGCTGGGGTGCAGAAGTGAGTTATTCACTGGACGCTGAGATTGAAAGCGTTGATGCAATCATGATGCTCCGCGTTCAACGTGAACGAATGGATGATCTTTATTTCCCCACAGAAAGGGAATATTCACGTAATTTTGGACTTAACTTAGAGCGCATCAACAGCATGAAGAGCGATGCGATAGTGATGCATCCTGGCCCCATGAATCGTGGTCTGGAGATCTCAGCTGATAGCGCTGATTCGACTCGTTCTGTGATCGTTGAGCAAGTGGCAAATGGCGTCAGTATCCGTATGGCAGTTCTCTATCTTCTCTTAAGTGGCACAGCACGCTCCGAATCGAATTCAACAATCGAGGTTGGCGTATGAATACGTGGAAGATCGAAAACGCAAAGAATTCTTTGGGAGAGTTGCAACAGATTTTTATTAGTGAAGGTTTGGTTGTTCAAGCGCTTCCGACAGGAAGTCAGCCAACCGTCATCAATGCTGAGGGTCTCCACATACTTCCTGGATTCGTGGATCTTCATACGCATTTACGAGAACCCGGTCGTGAGGATGCAGAAACTGTTCTAACTGGGTCTCAAGCCGCCGTTGCTGGTGGTTTCACTGCAATTTCAGCAATGCCCAACACGCTGCCTGTGGCTGATACCGCAGGAGTAGTTGAACAAGTATTTCGCCTAGGAAAGAGTCATGGCCTCTGTGATGTCTATCCAATCGGTGCTGTCACTATTGATCAAAAAGGTACCCACCTAGCAGAGCTTTCAGCGATGAATCAATCCGAAGCGCGGGTAAGAATCTTTAGCGATGATGGGCATTGTGTCTCTGATCCCTTGGTAATGCGACGCGCATTGGAATACGTCAAAACCTTTGATGGCCTGATTGCGCAACATGCGCAAGATCCGCGACTAACCGAAAACTCGCAAATGAATGAGGGTGAAATATCGGCGCGTTTAGGTTTAAAAGGTTGGCCGGCGGTGGCTGAAGAGGCCATCATTGCCCGCGATGTCTTGTTAGCAGAACACGTTGATAGCCGTCTTCATATCTGCCATCTCACGACAGCAGGGGGAGTGGAGATAGTTCGCCGTGCCAAAGAACGCGGAATAAAAGTTACGGCCGAGGTCACCCCGCACCACCTACTACTCACAGATGAGAAGGCCGAGTCGTATGACCCGGTATTCAAAGTAAACCCTCCACTTCGTACCAACAGTGATGTCATCGCACTTCGTGAAGGTTTAGCAGATGGCACGATTGACATCATCGCAACTGATCACGCACCGCATCCCAATGAAGCTAAGGATTGCGAATGGAGCGCCGCAGCTTTTGGAATGGTTGGTTTGGAAACCGCATTCTCGATTGCCTACCTAACAATGGTCCAGAGCGGCCTGATGACTCTTGCTGATCTAGTGAATCGAATGTCGAGCTCGCCAGCACGAATTGGTAGATATGCGGGCCATGGAGAAATTAGGGTTAATTCGCCAGCCAACGTGGTTCTTGTAGATCTTGCAGCAACCTGGCATGTAGAGCGTGAACATCTCCACTCTAAGAGCAAGAACACACCATTTCATGGCATGGAATTACCCGGAGTTATCAAGAAGACCTTCCATAATGGCGCGCTGGTTTACGAAAATTTAGATTCACGCGGGGGAGTCAAAAAGTGACGGCATATCTAGTTCTAGATGATGGCCGTATCTTTGAGGGTGAACCTTGGGCATGTACTGGCGAAACTTTTGGCGAAGCAGTTTTCTCTACTGGCATGACCGGATATCAAGAAACGCTAACGGATCCTTCGTACCACAAGCAAGTTGTGATCATGACTGCACCCCATATTGGAAATACCGGAATGAATACCGAAGATGAGGAGTCACGACGGATCTGGGTAAGCGGTTTCGTAGTGCGAAATCCTTCACCGATAGTTTCAAATTGGCGAGCCCAGAGATCTCTTGAAGATGATCTGATTAAAAATGGTGTTGTAGGGATTCAAGGCGTGGATACGCGGGCGCTCACGCTCCATCTTCGTGATCGAGGCGCCATGAGAGTGGGGATTTTTTCTGGCAGTTCTCTATCTCGCGAAGAGATGGTTGTGAAAGTACGGAGCTCAGATCAAATGTCAGGTGCCTATTTAGCCAACGATGTGTCGACGGCGAGTGAATATGTTGTACCAGCACAAGGTAAGACAAGATTTAAAGTTGCGGCTCTAGACCTCGGAATCAAGGCAGCAACGCCTCGGAATATGTCAGCGCGAGGCATTGAAGTTCACATGGTTCCTGTGAGTACGACCTTTGCCGAACTTCAAAGTGGTGGTTATGACGGACTGTTTCTCTCCAACGGACCAGGCGATCCTTCCACCATGAATAGCGTCGTGGCCCTTGTCCGGCAAGCGCTAGAGGCGAAAATGCCAATTTTCGGAATCTGCTTTGGTCATCAAATTCTTGGACGAGCTTTAGGTTTTGATACCTATAAATTGCGCTTCGGGCATCGTGGTATTAATCAACCTGTCATGAACAAAGAAAAGAATCGTGTCGAGATTACCGCCCAGAATCATGGTTTTGCAGTCGAAGCCCCCGCTGATGGTGATTTCACTACAGTGTACGGAGCAGGACGAGTCACACATATCTGCCTTAATGATGGGGTTGTTGAAGGTTTGAAACTTTTAGAAAGGCCTGCATTCTCTGTTCAGTATCACCCTGAAGCGGCAGCAGGTCCTCATGATGCCAATTATCTCTTCGATGATTTCGTAGAAATGCTCGAGAACAATGCCACGCGATAAATCAATAGAGAGTGTTCTGGTAATAGGCAGCGGCCCTATTGTTATTGGGCAGGCCTGCGAATTTGATTATTCTGGTACTCAAGCTTGTCGCGTTCTGAAATCAGAGGGAATACGAGTCATTCTCGTGAATTCAAATCCTGCAACCATCATGACTGATCCGGAGTTCGCGGATGCGACCTATATAGAACCCATTACCTCTGAGTTTCTTGAACAGGTTATTGCTAAGGAAAAACCCTCTGCAATCCTGGCAACTCTTGGTGGACAAACAGCGCTGAATGCCGCAATCTCTCTTCACGAAAAGGGCATTTTGACGAAATACAGCACCAAGCTCATTGGAGCAGATGTAGCTGCTATTCGACGTGGAGAGAATCGCGAAGAATTTCGCGCCATTGTCGAAAAGGTTGGTGGCGAGTCTGCAAAATCCATCATCTGTCACACCATGGATGAATGTCTATCTGCTGCAGAAATCTTAAACTATCCGGTAGTTGTACGCCCTTCTTTCACTATGGGTGGGTTAGGTAGTGGAATTGCTTATTCACGAGCGGAATTAGAACAGATTGCTGGCGCGGGTTTGAGATTTAGCCCCGTAACAGAAGTACTTCTTGAGGAATCAATTATTGGATGGAAAGAGTTTGAGCTCGAAGTAATGCGAGACAATCACGATAACGTCGTCATTGTTTGTAGCATCGAAAATTTCGATCCCATGGGGGTTCATACCGGTGATTCGATAACAGTAGCGCCCGCGCTCACGCTAACCGATGTTGAGTTTCAAAATCTTCGAGATTTGAGCATCAACATTATCCGAGAGGTTGGGGTTGCTACCGGCGGTTGCAATATTCAATTCGCTATCAATCCAGTCAATGGTCGCATAGTTGTCATTGAAATGAATCCACGAGTTTCTCGTTCGAGCGCATTGGCTTCTAAGGCGACCGGCTTTCCGATCGCAAAGATTGCAACTAAATTGGCAATTGGTTATTCACTCGATGAGATACCAAATGACATTACCAAGAAAACGCCAGCCTCCTTTGAGCCGACTCTCGATTACATAGTCGTCAAGATTCCCCGTTTTGCTTTTGAGAAATTCCCCGAAGCAGACCTCAGATTAACAACGACGATGAAGAGCGTTGGCGAAGCTATGGCATTTGGGCGCTCATTTCCTGAGGCGCTCCAAAAAGCAATGCGCTCGCTGGAGAAGAAAAACTCCACCTTTAGCTGGAACTTTACTGAGACTCGCGATGAGTTAGTCGAGGAAGTATCTATTCCCACGGAACATCGATTGATTCAAGTCCAGAAGTTGTTAGCTTTAGGAGAGAGCGTCGACTCTGTTCACCAACGATCCGGAATTGATCCCTGGTTCTTGACTCAAATTCAATCCATCAATCTCATGGCAGATCAGCTTAAGAGCGCACCCGATCTTTCCGCAGATTTATTGCGCAAAGCAAAAAAACTAGGATTCTCAGATGCCCAAATTGCAGAGTGTCGCAATACAACTGCCTCAGAGATTCTCAAGACACGCGAGCGTTTAGAGATATATCCCGTTTATAAGACGGTCGATACCTGTGCCGGCGAGTTTGAAGCCTTCACTCCGTATCATTATTCGTCGTACGATCTTGAAAGTGAAGTCAAACCGCGCACCAAACCGGCAATTCTAATTCTTGGCAGTGGTCCAAACCGGATTGGTCAAGGAATCGAGTTTGACTACTCTTGTGTTCACGCCTGCTTTGCTTTGAGTACCGCGGGATTCGAAACAATCATGATTAATTGCAATCCTGAAACAGTTTCTACCGATTACGACACTTCAGACAGACTCTATTTTGAACCTCTTACTTTGGAAGATGTGCTCGAAATTTATCGAGCAGAGCAGAATGCGGGGCCTATCGCTGGAGTTATTGTGCAACTAGGAGGCCAAACCCCTCTAGGACTCTCTGCAGGTCTTAAAGCAGCTGGAGTCCCAATTCTTGGAACTTCGCCGGATGCGATTCATTTAGCTGAGGATCGCGGTGCTTTTGGAGAAGTTCTTGAAGAAACGGGGTTAAGAGCACCCGAGTTTGGTACCGCTTTCTCTTACGAAGAGGCGCTGAAGGTTGCGACAAGTATTGGCTATCCCGTACTCGTGCGACCTTCTTTTGTTCTTGGCGGGAGAGGGATGCAGATTGTTTATGACGACGCTCAGCTTTCCGAGTTCATCGATATCGCAACGCAAATCAATCCTGAGCATCCAGTTCTGATTGATAAGTTTTTGGATGATGCAATTGAGATTGATGTGGATGCTCTTTATGACGGTGAGGAGCTCTACCTAGCAGGAATTATGGAGCACGTTGAAGAAGCCGGAGTTCACTCAGGAGATTCCGCGTGTGTGATTCCGCCGCAATCGATTAACAGTTCGAAAATTGCAGAGATTACTGAAGCTACGAAGAAGTTAGCCCATGCGATTGGGGTTCGAGGCCTCATCAACATTCAATATGCAATCTCGCAATCCGAGCTCTATGTATTAGAAGCGAATCCTCGAGCTTCGCGTACCGTGCCATTTGTCAGTAAAGCTACTGGCGTTCAAGTAGCCAAAGCTGCAGCATTGATTGCTTGCGGGAAATCAATTCACGAATTGAGAGCTTCCGGTTCACTTCCTCATTCCTCATCAGGCGCCGCTCAGGGAGTCTCGGTGAAGGAAGCTGTTTTGCCATGGAATAGATTCCGGCGCAGAGATGGTCAAGGAGTTGATTCAGTTCTTGGCCCTGAAATGAAATCGACTGGTGAAGTTATGGGACTCGCTGATTCATTTGGTGCCGCGTTTGCGAAAAGTCAGATTGCTGCCTTCGGACCTCTACCAAAAGAAGGTGCAATTTTTATCTCACTTTCAGATAAAGATAAAGAGGCTTCCTTGACCGCGGTAAGGGGTTTAAAGGAACTCGGTTTTACACTTCATGCGACCGCAGGCACGCGTGACTATCTCTCAAAACATGGCGTAGAAACCCTGTTGGTGGCTAAGCATGCCGAGAAAGAGAAGAATCCTGATGCTCATTCTGCAGTTGATTTAATCGCACAGAATAAGATCTCACTCGTCATAAATACGCCTTTTGGTCGTGGAGCCCAGAGAGATGGACGGATGATCCGAACTTCGGCTGTGCAACGAGGCATCTCATGTATTACAACTGTCCCCGGATTAAAAGCAGCGGTCGAAGGCATAAAGGAATTGCGTCGGGAAAGTTTGACTGCGAAATCGATACAAGATTGGCATCGAGTATGACCGCCATCAATCGCCGGGCCACTCAGAGTGATGTTGAGATTATCTCGAATAAGAAGGTTGGCGCATATCACCATATGGTCTTCGCAGCTGGATCGATGGCGGCGTATGCAAAACCTGGAAATTTCGTCGCAATTTCTGTGGGAGGTCCATCATCATCCATGATTCTGCGC
>VFFD01000057.1 GCA_018882745.1 Candidatus Nanopelagicaceae bacterium | reverse complement strand
TTGGTGATCCATTCAAAGACACCGCAGGCCCAGCAATTAACCCACTTATCAAAGTTATGAACTTGGTTGGGCTACTTGTAACCCCAGCCGTCGTGAAGTTCGCGCTCGAAGGTAATGAGACAACGAGCAAGATCATCGCTGCTATCGCAGTTGCGATCATTGTCGCTGCGCTTGTTCGTAGTCGACGCGCCTCCACAATGATTGGCTAATTCATTTGGCCAAACAACTAAAGAAGCTGGTGATTGTTGAATCTCCAGCTAAAGCTCGAAAGATTGGTGGCTACCTCGGCGATGATTACATCGTCGAGGCATCCATCGGTCACATTCGCGATTTACCACAACGCGCTGCCGATATCCCTAAGGAAGTAAAGAAATTTGCTTGGTCGCGCGAAGGTGTAGATATTGAAAATGGCTTTGCGCCGCTCTACGTAATTAATCCAGATAAGAGAGCGAAAGTCCAAGAACTCAAAGATCTTCTCAAAGAGTCTGAAGAACTAATTCTCGCCACTGATGAGGACCGCGAAGGCGAAGCAATCGCATGGCACTTGATGGAAATTCTTAAGCCCAAAGTTCCTGTGAAGCGAATGGTCTTCAACGAGATTACCAAAGAAGCGATTCTTAAAGCAGTCAATGAAACTCGAGACATTGATGAACGACTAGTAGATGCACAAGAAACTCGTCGGGTACTCGATCGTCTATTTGGATATCGACTCTCCCCCGTGCTCTGGAAGAAAGTTATGCCGCGTATCTCGGCGGGCCGAGTTCAATCGGTGGCTACTCGCCTCATCGTTGAACGTGAACGCGAAAGAATGGCTTTCGTAGCCTCTTCTTGGTGGGACCTCACCGCGGAGACCGACCAGAACTTCTCGGCACGTCTGATTTCAGTCGATGACAAACGCCTTGCCACCACTAATGATTTTGATTCCAATGGCGCACTGAAAGAAAAGAACGCCTCAAACATTCTTCTCCTTGATCAATATGAAGCCGAGAAACTCACTAACTCTCTCTCTAATAAGAAACTCACGGTCAAGTCGATCGAAGATTCACCTCGTACTGAACGTCCTAAACCACCATTCACCACTTCAACTATGCAACAAGATGCCGGTTCTCGTCTTGGTTGGGGCGCACAACTCACGATGCGCATTGCACAAAGTTTGTACGAAGGCGGATACATCACTTACATGCGTACAGACTCAGTGAATCTTTCTCAGACCGCAATCAACGCAGCACGTAGCGCTGCACAATCGCTCTACGGAAAAGATCACATTTCAGAATCACCACGCTTCTACGAAGGCAAAACCAAGAACGCCCAAGAAGCGCACGAAGCTATTCGACCAGCTGGCGATACATTCAAGACCCCGGGTGAACTTGCTACCGAACTAAATCGAGATCAACTTGCTCTCTACGACCTAATTTGGAAGCGGACGGTCGCTTCACAAATGTCTGACGCAAAGAAGATGCAAGCGCGCGTGGACTTTGATGTGAAAACTTCAGAAGGAAAAGCCTGCGTCTTTCGTGCAAATGGCAGTGTGGTCACATTTCCAGGATTCTTAGCGGCGTATGAAGATGTTAACGATGAGAAAAATGAAGAAGAGAGCGATAAGCGGCTCCCACCAATGAAAGTTGGACAGGACGTTAATGTTCCGAAGTACACATGTGAGGGACACGAGACCAAACCACCCGCTCGCTACACCGAACCAACCCTTGTAAAGAAGTTAGAAGAGCTTGGCATCGGCCGTCCCTCCACCTTCGCTTCCATCATCCAGACCATTCAAGACCGCGGCTATGTGGCGAAGAGAGGCCGTGCTCTAGTACCAACATTCCTTGCGTTTTCAGTAACGGGCCTTCTTGAACAGCACTTTTCCAAGCTCGTGGATTACGAATTCACCGCCTCAATGGAAGAAGACTTGGACAAAATCGCAAATGGTGAAGAAGATCGACTTAATTGGCTTACACGATTCTTCTACGGTCACGATGACCAACCAGGATTACAAGATTTAGCAGCTGATCTCGGTGCAATTGATGCGCAACAAATCAACACCATGAAGATGGGTGAGGATATCGAGATTCGCGTTGGTCGTTATGGCGCGTATCTCCAACAAGGCCAAGGAGATAATCGTAAATTCGCAAACATTCCTGAAGGATTGGCCCCAGATGAGCTGACTTTGCAAAAAGCCATTGAACTACTCGCTGCACCTTCCGGAGAGCGTGAACTTGGAGTAGATCCGAAAACTGGTCTACAAGTCATCGCAAAGTCAGGACGCTTCGGCCCGTATATCACAGAAGTTTTTCCGGAAGTTCTTGCTGAAGATGGCAAGAAGCCACGTAAGAAGAAAGATGCGCCGACCCCAAAGACTGCATCACTTCTTTCCACAATGACACTAGACACGATCACAATTGATGATGCCTTAAAACTATTGTCTTTACCGAGAGTTCTTGGAACTGATAGCGAAACAGGTGAAGAAATTACCGTCCAAAATGGACGTTATGGACCTTACTTGAAACGCGGTGCTGATTCGCGAACCCTCACTTCAGAAGATCAACTTTTCTCGATTGACCTCAATGAAGCTGTTGAGATTTATAAGCAACCAAAAGTGCGACGTCGTGGTGTTGCAAAACCACCACTGAAGGATCTTGGTGTCGATCCAGATACGAAGAAATCAATAATTATCAAGGATGGCCGATTCGGTATGTATGTAACCGACGGCGAAACTAATGCGACACTAAGGCGTGGAGATACCGTAGAAGCAATGACAATCGAACGGGCTCAGGAACTTCTGGCAGGAAGGCGAGCATGGGAACTTGAGAATGGTGGAGCTCCAAAGAAAACTAAAAGGTCTAAGAAATCTGCTCCCACACTTACTGAGAAAACCATTAAAGACGCTGGTTCTAAGCGTAAAGCGAAGAAATCAGCGAGCGGTAAGTCAAAAAAAGCTAAGTAATAGGCTTTAACCATGGCTAACGCAATTCCTAATCCCCGAACCCCTTCTGCCGGTGTTCGAGAGAGCGTTATGTCGATTCCCGCCTTTAGGAAACTTTGGAATGCGATGGCATTCTCATCATTTGGAGATTGGCTTGGACTACTTGCTACGACTGCACTCGCTCAACAACTTGCAGGTGGTGACTATGCAACAGCAAACTTTGCTATCGCGGGTGTCTTCATTGCTCGTTTACTTCCATCGGTAATTCTCGGGCCACTTGCAGGAGTAATTGCAGATAAATTTGATCGTAAAAAAGTGATGGTCATAGGCGACATCCTCAGAGCCATACTCTTCATTTCGATACCAATTGTGGGAAATTACTTCTGGCTTTACACAGCAACGGTATTGATTGAATGTGTGACGCTGTTCTGGAGCCCCGCAAAAGAAGCCACCGTGCCCAATCTAGTCCCCAAGAATCGTCTAGAGAGTGCAAACCAAGTCAGTCTCTTTGCGGCGTACGGAACTGCACCAATAGCTGCTGCGCTTTTCTCTGTATTGTCAATTTTTATAACTGGAATCAGTGCAGCACTCAATCTAGGTGATAACTCTGCCGTTGATCTAGCACTTTTCATAAATGCACTCTCTTTCTTTTTCAGTGCATATACGATCTCTAATCTTGATATTCCCAAAGAACACCTAAAGAAATCAGATGTCTCAAGTTCGATAGTTAGCTCACTACTTGATGGTGGAAAGTTTGTCTCTCAATCAAAAATTGTTCGTGGATTGATTGTTGGACTCCTTGGAGCATTTGTTGCTGCTGGAGCCGTGATTGGTCTAGCTCGAACTTTCGTGGGAGATCTAGCCGGTGGTGATGCTGCATACGGTGTTCTTTTTGGCTCGGTTTTCACTGGTTTAGCCACAGGAATCGCTCTTGGACCGAAGATTTTTTCTCAATTTTCTCGCCGAAGATTATTCGGCGCTGCGCTCACCAGCGCAGGATTTCTCCTCATTGTCTTATCGCTCCTTCAAAACCTCGTGCTCGCAATCTTTGTAGTGGTAATTCTTGGAGCGTTTTCAGGGGTCTCATGGGTCACTGGATTCACCATGTTAGGCATGGAAGTTACTGATGAGCTACGCGGTCGTGTGTTTGCCTTTATTCAATCCCTAGTTCGAATCTCACTAGTGGGTGTGCTCGCAGTAGCCCCACTAGCAGCCGCTGCAATCGGGGAGCATGACTTCAATTTTGGACAAGTTCAGCTCACCTATAACGGCGCTGCCTTCACAATGCTGGGTGGTGGAATCATCGCCATGTTTGTCGGGATTCTTTCTTATCACCAGATGAAGGATCGTCCTGGAGTTTCTTTCTGGAGCGACATCGTTAATGCATTTAAAGGCGAACTTGGTTCTATTACCGCACCGAAGACGGAAGGACTCTTTATCTCCTTCGAAGGTGGCGAAGGTTCTGGCAAGTCAACTCAATCTAAGTTGTTAAAGGAATGGTTTGAGAATGAAGGAAAGTCTGTTGTCTTAAGTCGCGAACCGGGTGGCACGCAGCTAGGAAAGAACTTAAGGAAGATTCTTCTCGACAACGACACGGGCGATATTTCACCGCGTTCTGAAGCGCTTCTCTATGCTGCCGATCGAGCCCACCATGTCTATTCGTTGATTCGTCCGGCGCTTGAACGAGGAGATGTTGTCATTACTGACCGTTACTTTGATTCCTCTATCGCCTATCAAGGAGCTGGTCGAATCTTGTCATCATCTGAAGTCGCTCGGATAAATCGTTGGGCTACTGAATCACTTTTCCCAACCCTCACCATCATCTTGGATCAACCAGCTGAAATTGGTCTCTCCAGAATCAAAAACGCAGATCGACTAGAGAGTGAATCGATCGAATTCCACAATCGAGTCCGGCAGGAATATCTCCAGCTAGCTGCAATGGATCCAGAGCGTTACTTAGTGATTGATGCCCAGAAACCCATCATCGAGATTCACCAGGAAATAACTTCCCGCATTACTGCTCTCACATCGAAGAAGTCATGAGCGTCTTTGACTCCTTAATTGGACAGGATCACATTGTTGATCAACTCTCCAACGCAGTAAAGGTCGCGAAAGGCGGCGAAGACTCGCAAGCCATGACCCATTCGTGGCTCTTTGTTGGGCCACCTGGATCTGGTCGTTCGAACGCTGCTATTGCTTTCGCTGCAGCTCTCGTGTGTAAGGAAAGTGGTTGTGGGAAATGTACCGATTGCACCACAGTCTTGTCGTCAACTCATGTAGATGTAGAGCGCTTTAATCCAACAGGTTTATCAATCAAAGCTGAAGAAGTCCGTGAGTTGATATCACGTTCATCTTGGTCGCCTTCAGTCGGCGGTTGGAGAATTGTGGTTATCGAAGATGCTGATCGACTTACCGAAACAGCAGCAAATGCGTTACTTAAAACAATCGAAGAGCCAGAATCACACACTGTCTGGTTATTGTGTGCCCCCACCCTTACTGATGTACCAGTCACAATTCGTTCACGCTGTCGCCATGTACAACTTCGAACACCATCTACAGCAAGTGTTGAAGAGTTTCTTTTGAATCAAACACAAGTAGATGAGAAAACTGCCCGATTTGCTTCTCGAGTTTCGCAAGGTCATATTGGCCGAGCTCGATTCATTGCGACAAACATCGAAGCTCAATCTCGTAGAAAAGAAATCTTTGCCCTCCCCCTCAGCCTGAGAGACATAGAGAATTGTTTCAAAGCAGCCCAGAAACTCTTGGATTTGGCTGAAGACCAAGCGGAGAAAGAGAATTCTGATCGCGATGCTGCAGAACTTAAACAATTACAGGATGCGTTCCAAGGTACAGGGCGCGGATTGATTTCAGGTGGTGCGAAGGCGATAAAGGATTTGGAGAAAGAACAGAAATCCAGCGCTACACGTTCAATTCGCGACAACATCGATGGTGCGCTTTTAGATCTATCAACTTTTTATCGCGATGTATTGGTTCTTCAGAGCAATGGAGCTGAGATTCTTAACATCGACCTCGAGGAGGAGATAGCGAACTACGCACGAACAACCCAGCCCAAGCGAACAATTGAACAGATTGATGCAATCCTCACGGCCCGCGCTAATCTCTCGCGTAACTCCGCTCCGCTAGCAACCCTTGAGGCTCTGTTTTGCGCTTTGAAGTAGCTTTCGGCATTATCCGCACATGCGCTTAGACCATATCTCTTATGCAGCAACACATGATCAACTTGTCGATGTTGTTCAAAGAATTGGATCTCGAATTGGGTCAGCCTTTACCGATGGTGGAATTCACCCACGATTTGGAACTCGCAACTTCACGCTAGCGCTAAAGAATGGTCACTATCTTGAAGTTGTTTGTCCATTAGAGCATCCCGCCGCAGACTCATCACCATTTGGACGTGTGGTTTCACAACGTGCAAATGAAGGTGGCGGATGGTTGACATGGGTAGTCTCAACTGAAGACTTAACGCCAGTTGAAAATCGTTTGGGACGCCAGGCTGTTGATGGATCACGTAAGCGCCCTGATGGTTCTGAACTAAAGTGGAAGCAACTTGGCGTACTTGGAACATTAGATGATTCACAACTTCCATTCTTTATCCAATGGTTAAGCAATGACCACCCATCGACAGACGGTAAAGCTGTTGCAGAAATCGTAAAGATTGAAATTGCTGGAGATGAAAAGACCATTGAAGAATGGTTGGGTTCTGATCTCTCTAAAGCCTTTGATGGCGTTGCAATTGAGTGGGTAGATCCACTAACAAACGACAGCCAGACTGGTTTGGTAGCAGTTCACCTATCAACCCCAAATGGCGTCGTACGTTTGGATTAGTGATAGGGCAGAGATAGTTCTGTCATAGTTGCGGTAGAGTAGTGTTCGCGTATGGTTAGTCAACTTGTTAAGTTATTTTGATAACTCAAGTTATTTAAAATAACATGGGGATGTGCAAAGCCTACAGCTTAAAGATCTCATAAAATTACGAGACAGCGAGTTAGTGATTTTTGGCTCAGGATCAACGTGTGAAGAGTTTCTGAATTTATTATCTCGAAGAGGAATTCGTCCAAAGAGTATCTCAATACTGGATTCGTTCAAGGAAGGCTTTATTCAAAGTTCCTTTGGGCTTATCAAAATAGTTAAAATGACGGCCAATCGTCCTGTATTAGGCATTCTCGTCATTGCAACCTGTCAATGGAATGAAGTATTAGATAATTGGAAAGATAGTCTTCCAACCAATTTCTATCTGCTATCAAATGAATTAATTCATCACGCAAATCCAATTGGACAATTAGGACCCTTTCATATTGAAAGAGAATTAGCCTTAGAAAAAAGGTCAGCGAAAAATTCAATCCTCAACTCTTTTGTTGATTCAGATTCTAGAGACTTGTACAACTTAGCACTAGAA
>VFFD01000012.1 GCA_018882745.1 Candidatus Nanopelagicaceae bacterium | reverse complement strand
TCGCACTCTCGCGAGCGCTGGTAGGAGTAAAGACGAGATCGGTTGTAAGTAGCGCCCTTTTGCATCCCATCAGCACAGCGCTCTGGATATATCTCATTCTTCTATCGTGGATTCGAAAATCTAGAGGTCAACTCTCGTGGCGCGGAAGGCAACTATGAGCCATCATCGCGTCACAACATCACCGAAGAAAGTAATTGTGATTGGCGCTGGTATGGCTGGGTTGGGATGCGCCGCTCGCTTGGCAAAACGAGGGCACGATGTCACCATCTTTGAAGCTACCGGATTTGCAGGAGGGAAGTGCCGCACCGAGTGGATTGATGGATACGCCTTTGATACCGGCCCCTCCCTTCTTACTCTTCCTGCTGTCTACAGGGATCTATTTCTCAAGACTGGGAAACGTTTAGAACATCTTCTCGAGTTACAACCTGTCGATCCCTCTTTTAGTTATATCTTTCATGATGGCAAGAGAGTTACATTTCCGAATCTCTCCCACAATGCAACAGTCACTGCTATCTCGAGCGCTTTCGGAGATAGCGCGGGGCGCGAGTGGCATGAGCTACTCCTTCGCGCTGAAGCAATGTGGGAGTCATCCCGTGAATCTTTTATTGAAGGTGAGTTGAAGAGTCCACTCCAATTACTGAAGCGACGTAGCTTTATGAGAGATCTGCGAACGATCGCGCCATGGAAATCACTGAGCTCTCTTACTGATTCATATACAGATAATCCATATCTCAAGAAAATCATCAGTCGTTATGCCACATATACCGGCTCAGATCCACGGCAAGTACCTGCTGTCCTTCTGACTATTGCCTTTGTTGAAGAGGCTTTCGGCGCCTGGCATGTTAAGGGCGGGCTTGGTTCTCTTGCATCAACGCTGGAATCTCGAGTGAGAGATCTTGGAGTCGATATCCAGTTCAACGCGCCCGTGCAAAGTATTGACCTTGAAAATGGAATCGCCCAAGGAATCACATTGAAGAGTGGAGAGAGAATTCAATCTGATGTCGTGGTGGCTAACGCCGATGCATCGATTATCTACAACTCACTACTTCCACCCATTCGTAAAACTCGCGGCCCGCGCGCTGCGCTTCGAAAATCTACGCCATCGCTCTCTGGATTTAGCCTCTTGCTAGGACTGCGCGGAACTTCATCTCTTGGTCACCACACTGTCTATTTTCCAGAGAATTATGATGATGAATTTGATGCAATTTTTAAGCGTAAAGAACCAGTTCCTGATCCTGCAATCTATATCTGCAATCCTCAGGATAAAACTATGAAGAAGAATGCTGATAGCGAGAGTTGGTTCGTGCTCATAAATGCACCTCGTCATGAACCGAACGCTGGTTGCGACTGGAATGAACCAGGACTCAAGGAGCGCTACGCATCTCACATCATCGATCTAATGGAGACTAAAGGACTTGAAATCCGTTCGCGATTAGAAGTTATGGAGATTCGAACTCCTGCTGATCTCGAAGTTCGCACAAATGCACCTGGTGGTTCGATCTATGGAACATCAAGTAATGGAGCTCGTTCCGCATTTCTTCGTGCAAAAAATCGCTCGCCTATCAAGAATCTCTATTGTGTCGGAGGTTCAGCACATCCTGGAGGCGGTTTACCTCTTGTTGGAATTAGCGCGGAGATTGTCGCAGAAGCGGTCGAAGAAACTTCAGAACAGTGAGCGCGGAAATAGTTTGGAGTAAGGCCCAAATAACTGCTGCGCTAGTTGCAAGGTTAAGATCAATCACGCGCGCTACGAGAACTATGAAAATAATGCTGGCGCGAATTGGGCGTTCACATATGGTGACAACGCCAATTTCATGAACACCAAGTCCACCCGCTCGAGCGCGCATATATTCTTGAGCATAAGCGGCAAGCCAGGCCAATAAAACCCATTCCCACGGTGCACCGAGCTGAAATAACCCAAGCGCCCACAGCGTTTCAACGAGTCGATCCACAATGGAATCAAGAGCTGCGCCCCATTTGCTTACTTTCTTACTCATAATGGCGAGCGTTCCATCAACGCCATCTGCCATGAGGGAAAGCACAAGAAAGGCGATCGCCCAATGGGTTTCGATTGTGTAGAGATAAGCCAGAGCGAGAACGAATGAGAAATACGTAAGTGCATTCGGGGTGATTCGTAGCGCTCGTAGCGGTTTGCACACTGCAAAACTGATGCTCAGCCAGGCCCGAACAATTCCCTTAATCTCTGCTCCACCATGAAGGGAACTCCACTCTAAAAAGAATTCTTCCCTTTTCATCGCAGTCCAATCCGCTTAACAATTTCAAGCGTTGATGTAGCTGAATTCATTGTGTAAAAGTGGAGACCTGGAACGCCTCGCGAGAGAAGTTCAGCGCAGATTTCACTTGCGATATCGATACCCACTTTGCGCACCTCTGTAGCGTCGGATTCAACCGCCTCAATTCTTTCTTTTACAGATTGAGGTAATGGAGTTCCCGAGAGTTCAGCCATGCGACGTAATTGTGCCGCATTTGTGATCGGTAAGATTCCCGGATAGACATCAAGTTCTGAGCCAGCACGCCGCAGCGCTTCGACAAGGACAAAGTATCGATCTACATCAAAGAAGAATTGTGTTGTAGCAAAAGCTGCACCACGACGCTCTTTCTCTAAGAGCACCTCGATATCTTTATTGAAATCGCCATGTGAAGCTGGGTGAACATCAGGAAATGCTGCAACGCCGACTTCGAAACCCCTTTCATGAGCTAAGGACACAAGTTGGTCTGCATGATCAAATCCGCCAGGAGTTGTGATCCACGGGGCGCCCGGTCCACCTTGAGGGTCTCCGCGTAGCGCAAGAATCGATTTAATTCCTGCGTTCCTATATTGCTCCAAAATAGAGATTAACTCTGCTTGAGTTGAGCCCACACATGTTAAGTGTGCAATTGTTGGAATACCGGTTCGCGCCGTAACTTCCGAGGTAATTCGCACTGTTCTATCTCGCGTTGATCCGCCCGCCCCATACGTCACCGATACAAAGTCTGGACGGGCTTTCTCTAATTCTGAAAGGGCGCTCCAGAGTCGAGCCTCCCCTGCCTCATCCTTGGGAGGAAAGAACTCAATCGAGAAAGAAGCGCTAGACATATAGCGGGAGGGTACCGTTGCGCCGTGGCTTCCCAGGAACTTACGCAACTTCGCGACGAAATTAATTTAATTTTGGCCGACTTTACCGATGCGCGCAGCCGTTCATTAACCGATATCGGTTCAGAGCTCCAGCCCGTAGCGCATGCCATGAAGGAATTCATTACCGATAGCGGCAAGAGATTCCGACCTATCTTTGCCTACCTTGGTTATTTGGGTACAGGCGCTTCTCCTCGGCCTGAAATCTTACGAGCATGCACCGCTCTTGAGCTTGTACATGTTTGTGCGCTCATTCACGATGATGTGATGGATGGTTCTGACACGCGACGTAATAAGCCAGCAATACATAAACTCTTTGAATCACTCCACGATAACTCTTCCTACCAAGGTAACTCCGAACGATTCGGGTTGGCATCAGCAATTCTCTTGGGCGATCTCGCACTAGTGTGGGCCGATCGATTATTGGTTGAATCTGGAGTCACGCGCGAAGAATTTATCAATGCCCAGAGCGTCTTCTCTGACATGCGAGATGAGTTAATGGCTGGCCAATATCTTGATGTTCTCGAGGGCGCACTTGCTACAACAAGTGTTGAACGCTCTCTAAAAGTTGCTCGCTTCAAATCTGGAAAGTATTCAATCGAGCGGCCACTACATTTTGGCGCATCTCTTGCAGGGCAATCCGATTTTTACGAGAGCTATTCGAAGTTTGGACTTCCACTCGGCGAAGCATTTCAACTTCGCGATGATGTGCTTGGTGTTTTCGGAGACCCCAAAACTACTGGTAAGCCAGCTGGTGATGATTTGCGTGAAGGAAAGCGCACCGTGCTGATTGCTGTGACCATGGAAAACGCCACGCCCGATGAGCGCCAAATCATCACTTCTTCACTTGGAAAACCAGATCTGAGCACAGAAAGTGTTGCGGCGCTACAAGAAATCATCGTCAGAAGTGGTGCGCTCAATGAAGTTGAGAAGCTCATCACAGAGCTCACCCACACAGCTATTTCTGCGTTGCAGGATTCACCAGTCAACGGAAAGATAGTCAAGGTGCTAGAAGAAATGGCAATCATCGCAACTCAGCGGAGCGTCTAATTTGCGCACCGTTAAAGGGAAAACTGATCACGTTGTGGTCGTTGGTGCAGGTCTTGCTGGTCTAAGCACCGCTCTTCGTCTTGCCGGCGCTGGAAGAAAAGTCACGGTCATTGAACGCGAATCCGTACCTGGCGGACGTAATGGCTTACTCAATAAAGAGGGTTACGCCTTTGATACGGGGCCAACTGTTCTTACGATGCCCGATCTCATTGCAGATGCGCTTAATTGCGTGGGGGAAAAACTCGAAGATTGGCTGGAGTTAATCCCATTACAACCTCTCTACCGCGCCTTTTATGCAGATGGCTCACAACTAGATGTTCATGCCAATACCGCCCAAATGGAAGCAGAAATTGAAAAGGTAATTGGTGCGGACGAAGCTGCTGGTTATCGTCGCTATGTAGATTTTGTTACTAAACTTTATAAATATGAGATGAATGATTTCATCGATCGAAATATCGATACGCCATTCAACCTTCTCACTCCAAATCTTGCTCGCCTTGTTGCGTTAGGTGGATTTCGCAGGCTGGCGCCAAAAGTTTCACAATTCCTTAAGGATCCTCGCACTCAGAAGGTGTACTCCTTCCAAGCTATGTACGCTGGGGTTTCACCACAACAAGCGCTCGCAATTTACGCCGTTATCGCCTATATGGATTCCGTTAACGGAGTTTTCTTCCCTAAAGGCGGCATGCACGCAGTTCCACGCGCACTCGCTGGGGCTGCAGAGAAACATGGCGTGACTTTCAAGTACAACACCACTGTTGAAAAAATTGAAAAACAGGGTTCACGTGCATCAGCAGTTGTGACCAATAATGGCGAACGAATTGAATGCGATGTCGTTGTGCTCAACCCAGATCTACCTGTCGCATGGCGTGATCTGCTTGGAAAGACTCCCCTATCCATTAAGCGCCTCAATTACTCACCTTCATGCGTCACAATCTTGGCGGGTTCTTCAAAGAGTTACGACCATCTTGCTCATCACAATATTCATTTTGGCGAATCATGGGATGGAGTCTTCGATGAGCTCATCAAGAAACGCACCTTGATGACCGATCCAAGTTTGCTGGTCACACTTCCTTCCAAAGATGATCCATCGCTTGCCCCCAAAGGAAAACATAGTTATTACATCCTCTTTCCAACTCCTAATCTTGATGCTGATATTGATTGGAAGAAGATGAAGAATGTGTATCGCGACCAGATGTACGCCACCATGGAAGAACGTGGTTACACAGACTTTGCAGATTCCGTTGAGGTAGAGCACATCACCACACCATTAGAGTGGGAAGCCATGGGCATGGAACGCGGCGCGCCATTTGCAAGCGCACATACTTTCTTTCAAACTGGTCCTTTTAGGCCACGGAACATGGCTAAAGGTTTTGATAACGTCGTTTTCACGGGAAGCGGAACCCAACCTGGAGTTGGAGTTCCAATGGTTCTCATCTCCGGAAGACTTGCTGCAGAAAGAATTGTCGGACCCGTTAAGTAGCCATGGATGAGTTAACCGCAGCTGGGATTACCGATCCAGCCCTTCGCGAGTCTTATCAAGAATGCAAGCGACTGAATTCGTTACATGGGAAGACTTACTACTTGGCAACGCTCTTACTTCCCAAAGCCAAACGTCCTCATGTGCATGCACTTTATGGCTTTGCTCGCTACGCCGATGAAATTGTCGATGATTTAACTTCTACTCTCTCTCATCAAGAGAAAGTCGATACCTTGCAACGATGGAGTGAACAACTCCTCCAAGATATCGCCAACGGTCGAAGTAATGATCATGTCGGACGAGCTTTAGTAGATACGGTTCAACGTTTTGATATTCCTATTGCGTATTTCGAAGCATTCCTGCACTCCATGGCTATGGATCTCACAGTTACTCACTATGAAACCTTTGAAGATCTTATGGAGTATGTCTATGGATCTGCTGCCGTGATTGGACTGCAGATGGTTCACGTACTTGGAACAGTCGATGGAAAGGAATCTGAAGCCCTAGCTCCTGCTGAGAAACTTGGTATTGCTTTCCAACTCGCGAACTTCATCCGAGATGTCGGCGAAGATCTTGAGCGAGGTCGGGTCTACCTGCCATTGACCGAACTTCGCAAAGCAGGCGTATCTCGAGAGATGCTAGAAAAGCGAGTTCTTACCCCTCAGATCATCGAAGCTTTGAAGTTCCAAATCGAACGGGTCCGCCAATTACAGCGTGAGGCAGACCTAGGCATCGCATTGCTCAGTCCGGACTCACGTCCATGCATTCGTGCAGCGAGTGAGCTTTATTGTGGCATCGTTGATGAAGTTGAAAAAATTGATTATCAAGTCTTCACCAAGCGAGCCAAGACATCTACTGTGCGCAGAGCAACAGTCGCGCTCCCGGCGTGGATGCAAGCCCTTGCGGCTCGCTAAGTTCTTTGAATTCCTTTTCTTCCCCAGTAAATCCAGAGTGAAATAACCATCGTGATCATCGAGAATCCAAAGAGCAAGTCTTCTGCGGGTGCTGATGCGATACGCAATCCGATGATGACATCTTCATCGTAGGTGAGAATTCCCCGCGATGTAAGCCACCAATTTGTGATGAGTTGGAAGAAGAGCATGATGCCGTATGCATTCCAGAAGCTCTTCCGAGTAAGCATTCGCGATTTTGTAATATAGAGATCGAAAATAATTACTAGAACGACGGAGAGCAGCGCAATCTGGGTGTAGGTCATTGCTCATCTCCAAATTCCCAATGTTTCTTTACAGCTCGCACTGCTTCAATTGTCATAAGTCCAGCTAATGGAACGATTACGAAAAAAAGAAACTCTTCAAGTGGGATGCCAGCAAACAAGTAGATTCCAACAACTTGATCCTTGTCAAAGAACCAATGGCCGCGAGAAACTGCGTAGTAATCCCAAATCAAGAAGACTAATGCGGTGGGCAGAATGCTCAGAGCTGCCCTCTTAATCCTGCGAAGAACGCCAACTTTAAATATGAATTCAAGCCAGAACGATCCAACGACTGTAAAGGTAAGCATCGCGAAGTAACCGAACTTGAGCACGCCTTATGCTAATCTCTATTCCAATCGGGAGCCAAAAGTTGGCTGAGAGGACCTTTAAGGGTCGACCGTTAGACCAGTTCGGTAATGCGAATTGGAAGGGAGAAAATCATGTCTGTTGCATTCACTGCTTGGGGTTATGGCGTTACATATCTTGAATTAGCCTCGGTTATCACATCACTTATTGCGGTTTTTCTTGGCGCTCTCGGCGTGCGCATGACCTGGCCTTGGTGGTTTCTCAGTAGCGCTCTCTACGCACTCTTCTTCTACCAAGTTGAGTTATATGCCAGTGCCATTCTGCAATTCGTTTTTATCGCCGCCGCTGCATGGGGTTGGTTTGGGTGGAAACCTACTGGCGCTGAACCTCGGTACATGTCAAAGAAAGAACGCATCTTTTGGATTCTGGCGCTTCTTTCGGTCTGGGTTATAAGCGCACCGGCATTAGCTGATATTGGTGCTGCAGCGACGTGGCCAGATTCATTTTTATTAGTTTCCAGCTCTGTGGCCCAAATTGTGATGGTCTTGCAACGTAATGAAACGTGGATTCTCTGGCTCATCATCGATGCCTTTGGTACATACCATTATGCAAACCAGGGATATTGGTTTACATCAGTTCTCTACGCGGTCTTCACCGTGATCGCAGGATTTGGTTGGTATCGCTGGCTGAAATTACCTCAGAAAGCATAAAGAGATTTCAGTGATATCGCGGCTTTCACTTTCGGAGATCATCGATTCCATTCTCACTGGGGAACGCAGAAATTCATTCACCAGAATCATTGCAATCGATGGACCTGCAGGAGCTGGCAAGACAACGCTTGCTAACCGAGTTGCAGGGAACTTTCCCGAAAATCCAGTGGCAATCATTCACATGGATGATCTGTATGCTGGTTGGGATGATGCTTTAACTCCAACACTCACAAGGACCTTAGAACAGAATATTGCTAGACCTGCTTCACAGGGTAAAGCTATTGAGTATCGCAAGTTTGATTGGCTTGTGAATTCCTTCGGAGATTTTGTAAAGCTTCCACTCCCCTCACTTCTGATTCTTGAAGGAGTGGGATCGGGTCAAAAAGAAATCAGAAAGTATCTCGATCAACTCATTTGGATTGATATTGAATCAGAAATTGGACTGAACCGAGTTCTCCAGAGAGATGGCGATTATCTAGAAACTGAGATGAGAATCTGGCAAATGCGTGAAAGTGAACACTTTAAGCAAGACAACACTCGCGATTGCGCCACTATCCGCGTTGATGGGAAGCAATTCATCTAAAATTCTGATGTGTCAGATTTAACCGGCGAAGTCATCGATGGGCGTTATCAGCTTACTCGCGTAGTTGCTTCGGGCGGAATGGCCACGATTTATGCAGCTCTGGACCTTCGACTAGATCGCCAAGTCGCAGTCAAAGTTATGCATCCGCATCTTGCCCAAGATGAGCAATTTGTAACCCGTTTTATTAGAGAAGCAAAAGCTGCTGCATCGCTATCGCATCCCAACATTGTTTCCGTGCTTGATCAAGGTTGGAATCAAGGCGGGGTCCCATGTGTATTCATCGTGATGGAGTTAGTTGAGGGCGCAACCCTCCGAGATTACCTGCATGAACAAGGCGCACTTTCTGTCGAACGTGCCCTACAGATCATGTCACCAGTGGCGAGCGCGTTGGCCGCAGCCCACAAACTTGGAATTGTTCATCGAGATATAAAACCTGAAAATATTCTTGTTTCAAAAGAAGGTCGAATCAAGATTGCAGACTTTGGCTTAGCGCGTGGTGCGTTGCTCGGAAATACGATGACTGCCGAGTCCAGTGTGATCTTGGGAAGCGTTTCCTATCTCTCTCCAGAACAAGTTCAGCGTGGAGTAGCAGATGCGCGTAGCGATGTTTATTCACTAGGAATAGTTCTCTTTGAAGTGCTAACTGGACAGAAGCCATATCAAGGGGAAGATCCCGTTCAAATTGCTATACGACATGTCAATGAACGTGTCCCAGCACCATCAACTATTAACCCAGATCTCAGCCCCGATGTTGATGCGCTCGTCTTAAGCGCCACTGATATTGATCCAGATAAGCGACCTCGAGATGCGGGGGTTCTGCTTGAGAAGATTAGGGAGCTTTCCGAGAAGTTAGACCCGCGCAAACGCCAACTGAGTTTGGAATTAGATCTTCCTCCACTCCCCATCAAACAACCTGCACGAGAGAGAAAAGCAAAGAATTCTAGCCCTGCAAAGAAAGAGGAGACGCCCGTGAAGAAAGAAAAGACTGCGCCAACCAAGAAGAAGCAGCTCTCTTCGCGCGTGAGGCGAAATCGTCGCATTGCAGCATCTATTGCAATATTTCTTGGCGTCGGAGTTTGGTATTCATTACTCGGACCTGGATCCAAAGTTGTTGTGCCCTCACTTGCTGGACTCACAGTAAAAGAAGCAAAAAGTACGTTAGAGGATCTAGGACTCAATCTAGATATCGCACAAGAAGAGTTCAGTGAAGATATTCCCGATGGAAAGATCATAACTTCTGATCCAGCTGGTGGAGGTCGCGTCTCTCCCAACGGCACGGTCGGCGTCATTATTTCTAAAGGCCAGGAAAGATATTCCGTTCCCACAGTTCAAGGACTTAAGTTAGAAGTAGCAGAGCAGTTATTGAAAGAGAATAAATTAGTCTTGGGAGAAGTCAAAGAAGAATTTTCCAATGAATTCCCACAAGGTTTCATCATGCAATCAACGCCTGCTGCTGGTGAGAGAATCAAACGCAACAGTCAGGTCACTCTCTTTGTATCAAAGGGAATCGAGCAAATCGCCTTATCAAATTACAAAGGCAAGAGTGGGGAGCAGGCGCTCAATGAACTCACGGAAGCTGGATTCGACGTTAAGACTAAGTACGTATTTAGCGAAGATCTTCCGCCTGGTGCAGTGATTAGTCAGACCCCAGGTGCGGGCGAAGCAGATAAGGGCAGCACAATCACTCTGCTTGTTTCTAAAGGTTCAGAGTTTATTGCGATTCCTGACGTTAAATTAGCTAAGGGGGAGAAAGCAGTAAAGATTCTCCGAGATCTTGGATTGGTGGTCCCCGAGCCCAAAGTAAGAAATTGGCAGACAAAACTAGTTTCGAAAATCTCACCAAAGGTCGGCACGAAGGTTAAGCGTGGCTCTACGGTAACAATCACTGTAGGGTGATTGAGTGCCGAAGCAGAACAAACCTCGTTTAGGAGCGCACGTTCCTACCTCTGGTGGAATGGCTAAACGCTCCATCGAGTACGCGCAGACCATTAAGGCAGAGGCAATACAAGTCTTCGCATCGAACCCGCGCGGATGGGCGATGCCAGAAGCTAATCGCGATGCTGATCAAGCATTTATTGAAAAGACAAAAGCGCTGGATATCGAGACATATGTCCACGCTCCATTTCTTATCAATTTAGGTTCACCGACCGAAGGGACATACAAGAATTCACTCGCATCGACGGAATACTCCCTTAAACGTGGTCGAGAAATTCGTGCGCTCGGAGTTGTGATTCACACCGGTTCGGCCGTTGATGAAGGACATGTGAAGAAAGCGTGGAAACAAATTCATGATGGCATGATGCCAATTTTGGAGAAGTTGGCTGATGAGGATCCGTGGTTACTTCTCGAACCAACTGCAGGTCAAGGTCAATCATTAGTAAAAAAATTAGATGACCTTACAAATTACTTTGATGCTTTGGAGTGGCATCCCAAGGTTGGCGTCTGCCTTGATACCTGCCATGTCTTTGCTGCTGGCCATGACATCAAGAGCAAAGGCGGCATGACTAAAACTATTGATTTACTTGTTGAGGTCGCAGGGGCTGAGCGTATTCAACTTATCCATGCCAATGACTCTATGGATGTACTGGGATCACTTAAAGATCGTCACCAGAATCTGGGTGAAGGCGAAATTGGTGTAAAGCCTTTTGCTGAATTGTTGGCACATCCTGCTGTTGTAAATGCGCCGTTAATTCTGGAGACTCCTGGAGAAGAACCAGAACATGGCAAAGAGGTTGCTGTGCTACGGAAGATGCGAGATAAATAGTGCAGTTGAGATTGGCTCCATGGGCACTTCTTGCAGTAGCTGCAATGTGGGGAATCTCCTTCGTCTGGATGAAAGATATTCTCGACCAGCAAGATGTATATAGCTTTTTGACTTCTCGTTTTCTTGTGGCTGCGGCCGCCATGATTCTTTTGAAGCCAAAAGTGCTTAAAGCATTCAATAAGGAGTTAGTGTTCAAGGGTTTGATCGTTGGAATGGCGCTCGGCTCAGGCTATATCTTTCAAACTCTGGGACTTGAGCGAACAACTCCTGCAATAACGGGGTTCATCACAGGTTTATATGTCGTCTTCACTCCCCTGCTCGCATCGATCTTTCTAAAAGAGCGTTTAACTCTTGCAATGTGGGGTTATGTACTCCTTGCCGTTATCGGACTTGGCATACTCTCTGTAAAAGGCTGGAGCGTTGGCTTAGGTGAAATCTTTGTCCTAATCTCGGCAGTTCTCTTTGCAATTCACATCATCTTGTTGGGTTCTTGGAGTAAGAACTTTGATGCTTACGCACTGACCGTCATGCAGCTGATTGGTTGTGCACTCCTATCTGCAATTCCAGCTTCTATCAATGGCTATGTTGCACCACCAGATATGCAAGTGTGGGGTGTCATTATTTTTACCGCTATCTTTGCGACTGCAATTGCGTTCGTCATTCAAACGTGGTCTCAAGCGCGAATTTCCACCACTAAGGTTGCAGTGATCCTTACAATGGAAGTGGTCTTCGCAGCTCTCTTCTCATTTATGTATGGCATGGAGCCCTTTACTTTGCGACTCGCGCTTGGTGGAACATGTGTTTTGATCGCCATGCTTGCCATTGTGCAGCCGAGGGTTTCCACGCCACGAACAAACTGAGAGTATTAGGCCATGTCCAGCAACGATTCCGTCATCGACCTTCGCTCTGACACAGTCACCAAACCATCTGCTGAGATGCGCGCAGCGATTGCTAGCGCTCCGGTTGGAGATGATGTTTATAGCGATGATCCAACTGTTAATTCACTTGAGGAACGCGTTGCAGATATGTTTGGTAAAGAAGCTGCGGTCTTTACCCCATCGGGTTCTCTCGCAAATCAACTTGCAATACGTATGCTGGTCTCACCAGGTGAAGAGTTGATCTGTGAAACCAACTCACATATCGCTCGCGCTGAACTAGGTGCAGCCGCTGTCTTTAGTGGTATTACCACCCGCACTTGGCTGGCAGAGCGCGGACTTCTCATAACTTCTGATGCGATGAATCTTGCAAAGCCAAATTCTGGTCCTTACCTAGTATCAACTACAGCCATTGCAGTTGAGAACACCCATAATTTTGGAGGCGGAACCGTTCAACCCATCTCAGAAATCGCTGCTCTGCGCAAGGCCTCTCAACCCCTTGGCCTTGCTATGCACCTCGACGGTGCGCGCATTTGGAATGCACATGTTGCAAGTGGCACTTCATTCGCTGAATATGGCAAACACTTTGACACTATCAGCGTCTGCTTATCCAAAGGTCTCGGTGCACCGGTTGGATCTCTGATGATTTCTACAAAAGAACGTGTAGCAAAAGCGCGTGTGTGGCGTAAGCGCTATGGAGCCGGCATGCGCCAAATTGGAATTCTTGCAGCGGCGGGACATTACGCACTCGATAACAATATTCCTGCTCTACGCGATGATCATCGTCGGGCGAGAATTTTGGCCGATGCTTGTGCAACGGCGGCAAAGTCTGTAATCAATCCTGAAACTGTGCAGACAAATATTGTCAGCCTTGATTTAAGTGGAGCATCCCAGTCTGCTGCTGAATTTTCAGCTGCAGCACGTGAAAAAGGATTATGGATAAGTGCTCTTGGCCCAACTTTCGTCCGCCTCGTCACCCATCGGGATATTGATGATTCTCAGACTCAACGTGGAGCCGAAATATTGCAGGAGCTTTTAAAGCGCGCCTTCGTGGCTTAGTAACCACTCTTTATATTTCAAACCATATGCGTAGTTGCCCAGCGCGCCACCAGTTTTAACAATACGGTGGCAAGGAACTACAACTGCGATCAAATTCCTAGCACATGCGCTTCCAGCAGCGCGGACTGCATCCGGCGATTTTTTTTT
>VFFD01000011.1 GCA_018882745.1 Candidatus Nanopelagicaceae bacterium | reverse complement strand
TTACCGGGTGAAACTTTGCGCATACCTTTCCACGCCAATTGCGAGAACTTCTCTCCCGGTTGATCAACAGAAATTCCATCGAGAGCTTGAAGATCACCATCAAAGTAATCTTTAAGTAGCTCAGTAATGATTGGTAAATCATTGGACTTCTTAAAGTCAGACTCTTGATCTACTCGCGAGAGCCCGAGAACTAATTTCTCATGAGATGCAAATCCGGCAGCCAGAAGAATATGTTCCCGCGAAATAAGTGAGAGCGCACCAATGGGCGTTTTGAGTGTGGAGCGCAACAACACCCCGTCACTGTATTACTGGGCTACGGCTTTGGATATACAGAAATTAGAGAATTACTTGCGATCGCGGAGCATCTCAGCGACGAGAAAAGCGAGCTCGAGAGATTGAGTGTGATTTAGGCGCGGGTCACATGCTGTCTCGTAACGGGTCGCTAAGTCTTCATGCGAGATCTCCTCGCCTCCCCCAACGCATTCGGTCACATCATCCCCAGTGAGTTCGATATGAATACCACCAGGATGGGTTCCTAGTTTCTGATGAACTTCAAAGAAGCCTTTTACTTCATCAAGTACATCATCAAATTTACGAGTCTTATATCCACTCGGAGCTTCATAGGTATTGCCATGCATAGGGTCGCAGACCCAAAGAACCTTGGCACCTGACTCTGTTACAGCTTCTACGAGTGGAGGGAGTACAGAACGGACATTGCCGGCGCCCATACGAGTGATAAAAGTCAAACGACCCGGTTCATTATCAGGATTAAGTTCTTTAATCATAGTTAGAGCATCTTCAGGAGTGGTTTTCGGCCCAAGCTTCACGCCGATTGGGTTCTTAATCTTCTTTGCAAAATCAAGATGTGCACCATCAAGTTGGCGTGTCCGCTCTCCAATCCATACGAAGTGGGCAGATACGTCATAAGGCAGACCAGTTCGCGAATCGATACGCGTCAAAGCTTTTTCATATTCCAAAATTAGCGCTTCGTGGCTGGAGTAGAAGTCAACGGTTTTGAACTCTTCGGGATTAATTCCAGCAGAGCGCATGAAATCTAGTGCGCGGCCAATCTCATTTGCCATCGCTTCATAACGAGCACCGATTCGAGAATCTTTGACGAAACCTTTATTCCATTCATGTACTAGACGAAGATCTGCAAAACCACCTTGAGTAAAAGCGCGCACTAAATTCAAGGTTGCAGAGGATGTGTGATAAACCTTGACAAGTCTTGCGGGATCTGGAGTACGCGCAGATTCAGTGAATTCCAAATCATTAACTGCATCGCCGCGATATGCGGGAAGAGTTACATCGCCACGTTTTTCAAAATCATTACTTCTCGGCTTTGCAAATTGTCCTGCCATGCGACCAACCTTGATAACGGGAAGGCTTGCGCCGTATTGGAGCACTGCAGCCATTTGAAGAATGGTCTTGATGCGATTGCGAATCGAATCCGCTGTTGCTGCCGCAAATGTCTCGGCGCAATCACCACCTTGTAACCAGAAGGCTTTGCCATCTGCTGCTTCGGCGATTCGCGCCTTTAAATTGTCGCACTCTCCAGCAAAGACCAATGGCGGCAGCGATTTAAGTTCGGTAACCGCTTTTTCCAGCGCCGCGGAATCTGGCCAAGCAGGTTGTTGGGCAGCAATCAACGATTTGTTGAAGAGCGCGTCGATTGTGGGCTGCGAATTCATGGTCAGAGGCTACGCAAAGGTCAGCTATTGGCGCAGACCAATTAGCCGAAGAAGACTTCTGCTTCTGCTAAGAGCGCAGGATCTACGGTCTTAAGCTTCTCTGTCGCTGATGCCAACGGTACGCGAGCAATATTCGTTCCATGGAGCGCAACCATCTTGCCCCAATCGCCCTCGTGAGCAGCAGTAATAGCGTGGAGGCCAAAACGTGTAGCAAGAACGCGATCAAATGCGGTTGGGGTTCCTCCGCGTTGAATATGTCCAAGAATCGACGTGCGAGCTTCAGTTCCAGTTCTCTTCTCAATCTCTTTAGCAAGCCACTCGCCTATTCCGGAGAGTTTTACATGGCCAAAAGCGTCGAGGGTTGAGTCTTTGGTGATCAAATCGCCATCCTTCGGAAGAGCGCCCTCAGCGACAACGAGGATTGGAGCATAAGACTGTTCAAAACGAGATTCGACGTACTTGCAGACCTTTTCGATATCAAATGGGACTTCTGGGATGAGGATGCATGAAGCTCCACCCGCAAGGCCGGAATGCAAAGCAATCCACCCAGCATGACGTCCCATAACTTCTACGATCAAAGCGCGGTGATGTGATTCTGCCGTGGTGTGGAGACGATCGATCGCTTCGACAGCGATATTTACTGCAGTATCAAAACCAAATGTGTAATCGGTATTGTTGAGATCATTATCAATCGTCTTTGGAACACCGATAACTTTTACTCCTAGAGCATCAAGCTTTGTGGCAACACCAAGAGTGTCTTCTCCACCGATAGCAATAAGTGCATCAACATTCATCTTTGCAAGATTTTCTTTTATACGCTCAACGCCATTTTCAATCTTGAATGGGTTGGTGCGTGAAGAACCAAGAATTGTTCCACCACGCGGCAAGATTCCACGTGTAGCCGCGATGTTGAGCGGCATTGTTAATCCTTCGAGTGGCCCTTTCCATCCATCACGGAATCCGATGAATTCGTAGCCGTATTCCTTCTCACCCTTACGAACAACTGCACGAATAACTGCATTGAGTCCTGGGCAATCTCCGCCACCAGTAAGCACACCGAAACGCATATGAATAAATCTCCGATTAGGTTATGGAATGTGAGTCAACTTTGACCTGAGCAGAGTCTACCGCATCGCGATTTTGAACTCGATTTTGTGAACTTGGCAGGTCAACGTGTGACGGTAACGCCTTTTCCAATCACAACAATTCCACCTGGAGAGACAGTGAATCTTTCGCGATCGCGCTCTATATCAAAGCCAATCGAAGCGCCTGGTTCTACAACAACGTTCTTGTCCAATATTGCGTTTTTTATCTTTGCATTCTCTCCAATTTTCACAGAAGGCATTAAGACTGAATTTTCAACGACAGAGTCCCGTCCAACATAGACATCGTATGACGCGACTGTACGTCGTAATTCACCACCAGAGATGATGGAACCAGCACCTACGACCGAATCGAAAGCTATGCCACGTTCCGAGAATTTAGCTGGTGGTAGCGATGGTGGATTCGTGAGAATTGGCCATTGGCGGTTGTATAGATTGAAGATTGGTAGTGGCGAAACTAAATCCATATGTGCATCAAAGTAAGAATCTATTGAACCTACATCACGCCAATAACCTTTATCGCGTTCGGTCTCTCCTGGAACCTCGTTATGTGCAAAGTCATAAACTTTTGCAATTCCGGCTTTTGTCATCGCGGGGATGATATTTCCGCCAATGTCGTGGCGACTATCAACATCTTCAGAATCAAGAATTAGTGCTTCTTCCATCGTATCTCGCCTAAAGATGTAGTTGCCCATCGAAACTAAAGCTAGGTCAGGATGGCCTGGCATTGCGGGAGGATCTGCTGGCTTTTCATGGAAAGCTTTAATGGTTATTCCATCATCCGCTAATTCAATTACTCCAAATTCCGATGCTTCGCTGCGTTTCACTCTAATTGCAGCAACTGTAACTCCGGCGCCAGTTTGTAGATGTTGTTGGTACATCTGATCAGGATTCATCCGATAAACGTGATCCGCACCAAATACGATTACATGTTTTGGGTTTTCGTCATGAATAAGATTGAAATTCTGCAAGATTGCATCCGCGCTCCCGGTGTACCAGCGTGGCCCTAATCGTTGTTGGGCGGGTACCGGGGTTATGTAGTTTCCAAGTAGGTTGGACATACGCCAGGTTGTGGTGATGTGACGATCTAGTGAGTGAGATTTGTATTGAGTCAGAACGGCAATTCTCAAGAATCCTGCATTAACGAGATTTGAAAGAACAAAATCAACGAGGCGATAAGAGCCACCAAATGGAACTGCAGGTTTTGCACGATCTGCAGTAAGTGGCATCAGTCGCTTTCCTTCACCACCTGCAAGCACTATTCCTAGTGGTAGATCCAAGCGCGCCATGCCCTAACGATACTCTTGGTGTGTGAGTAATAAGAAGGTCACGGTAGGCATGATTACCAAGGAGTGGCCGCCTCACATTTATGGTGGCGCGGGAGTACATGTCTCTAATCTGGTGAGCGCTCTTAGTATGAGTCCAGAGATATCGACTGAAGTTCACTGTTTTGGACCCAAACGTAGCGATGCTTTGAACTACGAACTTATGGGTGAACTCGCCAAAGTAAACCCTGCGTTACAGGCTCTCCTGATAGATAGCGAGATGTCTGCTCAGCTTAGTCGAGTGGATATTGCTCATTCCCATACTTGGTATGCAAATTTTGCTGGCTTTCTTGCATCAAAGATTTTCAATATTCCCCACGTTGTTACTGCACATTCTCTAGAACCGCTACGTCCATGGAAAGCAGAACAACTTGGCGGCGGCTACCAGATCTCTTCATGGGTTGAAAAGCTAGCCTTCGAAAACGCCAACGCAATCATTGCGGTAAGCGAAGGTATGAAAAGAGATGTTCTCTCTGCATATCCCAACATTGACGCTAGCCGCGTTCATGTCATCCTTAATGGAATCAACACAATGAAATTTGCTCCTAACGTTGATATTGCACCTGTAGAGAAATATGGCATCAATGGTCCTTTTGCTCTCTTTGTAGGTCGCATTACTCGACAGAAAGGTCTGGCACATTTACTACGAGCTTGGCGTCAAGTTTCGCCGCAATATTCGCTTGTACTGGCTGCTGGAAGTCCTGATGAGCCTGCGATTGGCGCAGAAGTTGAATCACTTATTGACGAGCTTTCGGATGAACGTGGAAATATCATTTGGATTAAAGATATGTTGCCGCATGAAGAGCTCACAGCGTTACTTACTCACGCTCAGGCATTTCTCTGTCCTTCAATTTATGAACCACTCGGAATAGTTAATCTAGAGGCGATGGCCTGCGAAACAGCAGTAGTGGCCTCCAAAGTTGGTGGAATTCCTGAGGTGGTTGTAGATGGAGTGACTGGTTTACTCATCGATTATGTGGACAATCGCGAATTATTCGAAAGTAATTTCGCTGCTGCGATTAATCAAGTGATGTCCGATACATCGCTAGCAAATGAGTTGGGTAAAGCGGGACGAGTTCGTGCAGTTGCGGATTTTGGATGGGATAAGGTTGCGACAACAACCATCAATCTATATCGGAGTTTGATCTAATCAATGTCACGTAAAGGATGGGCGCTCTTTGCGCTCGTAGGTGTGTTGTGGGGCGTTCCGTATCTATTTATGAAAGTTGCGGTCGAGGAGTTATCCACCCCGGTCATTGTCTTCTCTCGACTCCTTATTGGCGCAGCAGTGTTGGTTCCTCTAGCGCTCTACGAGAAAACACTTCGACCTGCGCTCAAGTACTGGAAATACATCGCTCTATACGCAGTAGCAGAAATGGTCATTCCATGGACCCTCATTACAAGTGCACAGAAAGATCTATCTTCGGGCGTCGTGGCACTTCTTGTCGCAACTGTTCCAATTTGGGCGACTCTCTTTGCTCATCACACCGGTGATTCAACTGCAGCTCATCGCACCCGTATTTTTGGGATTGCACTTGGGTTAATTGGAATTGTCTTCCTTGTTGGAATTGAAACTCTAAATGACTTCGGAAATATGCGAGCCCTAATTCAAGTTCTCGTAGCTTCGGCTGCATATGCCTATGCGGTGAACATGATCACTCGTAAAGCGCCCGAAACTTCTGGTGTTGCCATCAATGGAATTGCAATGGCGCTATCCACCATAATTTTTGCACCATTCGCGATTACACATCTTCCATCACAGACTCCCTCTAGTGAGGCGATACTTGCCACTATTGGTCTGGGAATTATCTGTACTGCGTTTGCTTTCTGGATCTTCTTTATTGTCTTAAAAGAAATTGGTGCTGCTCGTGCATCACTCGTTGTTTATCCCAATACTGCAGTTGCGGTTGTGCTTGGCATCTTCTTGCTTGATGAACAACTGACTCTTGCTATTGCGATTGGGCTTCCTATGGTTTTGCTGGGCTCATACTTTGCAAGTCGCAAGCCATCAGCTCCAGTTATTGCTGGGTAAAACCTAGTTTCGATAGAGCCTTTGCATCACTCTGCCAATTTGGCATGACTTTGACGTGAAGTCCCAAGAAAATTTTTCCCTTGAGTTTCTTTTCAATCTCACTTCGAGCTGCAATTCCTACGCTCTTAAGTCGCTCCCCTTTTGCTCCAATGATGATTGCTTTCTGGCTATCACGCTCGACAATGATTGATGCATGGATATCAAAGAATGGCCGTTCGCTTTCAGTGCGCTTCTCTCGTTCAGAAATTTCATCAATCATGACTGCAATGGAGTGAGGAACCTCTTCAAATACATCTTCGATCGCCGCTTCTCGTATCAGATCCGCTATTTGTGTCGTGAGCTCTTGATCAGAGGTCATGTCCGCGGGATAAAACGGCGGTGAATCGGGTGCATATTTAGCGAGAAGATTAATAAGGAGTTGGACTTGGTCATCGGTCTTGGCAGATAAAGGGACTATGTCATCCCATTGAAATCCTGCATCAGTTGCTAATTTGCTCGCCGCCATCAGCTGTTCTGGCATCTCGCTCTTCTTTGCCATATCTATCATCGTAATGGCGCAGATTTTCTTCGCAGATTTATGTCCAGCAATCTCTTTTGCTATGTACAAATCTCCCGCACCTATGGCTTCGACCGCCGGAATGCAGAGCACGATGGAATCCACCGAATCCATATTCTCGCTCACCATAGTGTTAAGAGCGCCACCTAGAAGTGTTTTCGGTTTATGAACCCCAGGGGTATCAACGACAACTAGTTGAAAGCCAGGTCTTGTGACGATGCCGCGAATTGCGCTACGAGTGGTATTCGGGTGATGAGAAGTAATGACTACTTTTTCGCCAACGAGAGCATTTACTAGCGTTGATTTGCCGGTATTAGGGCGCCCCACAATTGCAACGAATGCTGATTTATGTGTCATCAGCGCTAAGAGTACCTGTACTTTGAGAACTTACTGGCAACAACAATTCCAGCGCATCTGATACAGAGGTCACGATTTCAGCGCAACGCTCTCCGATTAAGCGATGGCATCCATCACTTGAAGGAGAGGTAATCGGACCAGGAACTGCCATAACAATACGTAAGATTTCTGCAGCATCGCGTGCGGTTCGAAGCGACCCACTCCTAAATGCAGCTTCCACCACGATGGTTCCAAGTGAAAGCGCTGCAATTATCCGATTACGGGTAAGAAATCTTTCAGGGCGGGCACGAACATGTGGCATGACTTCTGAGATTAAGGCGCCTGATTCTTGAATCTCTACAAAAAGTTTCTCGTTACCCGATGGGTAATTCACGCAAACTCCTGAAGCAAGAACTGCACAAGTCACACCTTCGGCAGCGATCGAACCCCGGTGTGCATGCGTATCGATTCCATATGCGCCACCACTGATGACAGCCCACTCTCGGTCAGAAAAACCCGTAGCGAATTCACTGGCAACCCGTGCCCCATATGTAGTTGGATTTCTTGTCCCAACAATTGCGACTGCTTTTGTTGGCAGTGCGCGTCCTTTGATGATGAGTCCAAATGGTGGAGCCAGCAGATCGTTGAGAAGTGGCGGCCACTCAGGTGAATCAGGAGTAAGAAATCGCGCTCCCGCAGAGTCAATTTCACTATGTAACTTCTCCACGTGATCTGCGAGTAAGAACTCCTTTATTCGTAGCGCCGATTTCTTCTCCTTGTCGTAAGCGCCACTTTCAAGGCGATCAACCAGTTCTTCTGCACCACATTTCACCAATTCTTCGCTCCAAAAAGTTGAGCCTCCCTCTATGGCGTTGAAGAGTCGGAGTCGTACATCAATGCTCATGCCACTCGCTCAGCATTGGATCGAAGATTCAATGCAGCCTCTAATTCATTTATTGTGGGCACAGTTACACCCTTGAGATCTGCGATGGTCCACGAGAGTCGTAAGAGTTTGTGGAATCCACGCGCAGTGATCTCCTCTTTATCCATAAGAGTATGTAGAGCGCTCATCGCTTTTGAATCAGCTCGGAATTGACTGCGTAATTGATCAGAAGGAATTTGGGAATTCAACGTGAAACCTAATCCAGTAAATCTTTCTGCAGCTACTTGACGCGCCTTGATAACGCGAGCTCGCATTGCAGCGCTAGCTTCTCGTGGTTCAGATTGTGCCAACGCTGCCCTAGTTGGATTCTCAACGGTTAATCGAAGATCAATGCGATCGAGAAGTGGCCCCGAAAGTCGATTGAGGTAGCGCCTCACTTGGATCGAGGAGCATTGACAACCTCTGCCTTTTCCTGTGAATCGCCCACACGGGCACGGATTCGCAGCAAGCGCCAAGATAAATCTTGCTGGAAATCGCGTACTCCCTACTGCACGAGTAATCTCAATTGATCCAGATTCCAGAGGTTGTCGTAGCGCATCCAATATTCCTGTTGCACATTCAGGCGCTTCATCAATGAATAGCACGCCGTTATGCGCCAAAGAACAGGCGCCTGGTCGAATCTGCTTAGTACCTCCGCCCACCATTCCCACTGTTGTTGTGGTGTGATGTGGGGCTACAAAAGGTGGAGTTTTGAAATGTGATTGTTGTAAACGCTGTGTACCTGCAATGGAGTGAATTGCGGCAACTTCTCTGGCTTGTAGATCATCTAATCGAGGCAAAATAGTTGGGATTCTCTCTGCCAACATCGTCTTACCTGTTCCTGGGGGTCCCATCATTAACAAGTGATGGCCACCGGTAGCGGCGATTTCGAGTCCGAACTTGGCATCTTCCTGTCCCGCAACTTCTGAGAAATCTAACTCGGTTACAACTTCTTCATGAGTCAGAAGTGGGATATCTCGCGGATGAGAAATCCCCGTAAGCAGTGCCAAGACTTCAATAAGACTGCTTGCAGCAGTAACCGATATGTCAGATACCAGATTAGCTTCATGGAAATTCTGCTCTGGAACAATGGCGCGCTTCATTCCATGCTTAGCTGCTGAGATCAACATCGGTAAGACCCCGCGCACAGGACGCAGTGCACCTTCTAATGAAAGTTCCCCGATCAATATGGTTTTATCAAAATTCTTCTGGGCTACCTGATCAGTCGCACTCAATATTGCGATGCTGATAGGAAGATCAAAACCCGAGCCACTTTTAGGTAACCACGCAGGTGAGAGCGAGACAGTTACCTTCGTTTGAGGCCATTTCTTCCCTGAATTGTTGATTGCCGAACGAATTCGATCACGCGATTCATTCAATGCAGCGTCTGGAAGGCCAAGCAGTTGGTAGCCCGGCAAACCTTTCGAAACATCCACTTCGATTTGAACTATCTCCCCTTCAAGACCTGTGAGAGAAATACCTTGCGTCGTGGCAACGCTCATGCAATTCCACTTCGATAATCAATCGTGATCTCGCCTGATCGACCGAGTAACACACCAGATACATCTATTCGGTAGGGAGCGCCTAATTTTTGGTGAGTAGCGAGCCATGCTAAAGCTAACCGTTGAATACGGTGAAGTTTCTTATCTGAAATTGACTCTAAAGGATCGCCAAAAGATGCGCTGGTGCGGGTCTTTACCTCTACAAAGACAATCTCTTTTTCCGGTGAAAGAAGAACAATATCGAGCTCTCCTTCTTTAATTCGCCAATTTCGATCAAGGATTTTATAGCCGTGATTTTCAAGGTGTCGAACGGTGAATTCTTCCCCGATGTTTCCAGTTTGTGATGCTCGCGCATTTAAAGCCATTGCGGGAGATTAAGTTGAGTTGCGATCCTTCTCAGAAGGAAAATTTCGAAATGTGAAGAAAGCTATCTGTTGATAAGCGCAGCAATATTTGCATACGAACAGCGATGGACTTCACTCACGCCAAGCTCAGATAAAGATTTTTCATGGCTCCGGGTCACATATCCTTTGTGTGTCGCAAATCCATACCCGGGATACTGTTCATCCAACTTATCCATGATTCGATCTCGATGGACTTTCGCCAGAATCGACGCAGCCGAGATTGTGAGTGCGACTTGATCACCTTTCCACACTGCAAGTGATGGAGCGTTTAAACCATCAATCCGATATCCATCGGTCAGGATGTATTGCGGCTCAGTTTTCAGCGCATGGATTGCACGACGCATGCCTTCAAGGTTTGATTTGTGTAGCCCGATTGAATCTATTTCGGTTGGTGAGATTTCAATGATTGCATAGCTAATTGATTCAGAGATCACAAGATCAAAGAGCTCTTCTCGCTTCTGTGCCGTTAACTCTTTAGAATCACGAACTTCTGTAAGAGTCGGACTGTTGGGATCTTTAAGAATGGTTGCAGCAACAACGAGTGGGCCAGCACAAGCTCCACGCCCCGCTTCATCTACGCCGGCGATAGTCGATATGCCAGCTCGGATGAGTTTTTCCTCAATCATGCGTGAACTTGCTAATTATTTTGTTTAACAGGAATCTGAGAGAGATATTCTCCAGCATCCAATACTCCTAGATGCTTAAAGGGCCAAATAACAAATAGCGCTCGTCCAGTCACTTTGTCGAGCGGGACCATACCTTTATTCGGATCATCAGTATGGAAACGTGAATCTGCGCTCGCACCACGATGATCACCCATGACCCAGATGAAACCTTCTGGGACTTTCACATCAAATTCAGAATCTGAGGGCTTATCACCTTCGTAAACATATGGTTCATCAATCGCTATGCCATTTACCTCTAGATTCCCCTCTTGATTACAACAGACGACGCGATCGCCACCAACGCCAATGACTCGTTTGATGAGATATTGCTTAGCAGGGTCAGGAAGTATGCCTACAAAAACTAGGGTCTCTTTAACTAATTTGCGAATTCCTGTGGTGTCATCATAAGACTCTGATAACCAATTTGCGGGGTCACGGAAAACAACAACTTCTCCACGTTTGATATCGCTGTAAAGGGCGGCAAATTTATTTACTCCAACCCGGTCATTTACTTGGAGAGTGTTCTCCATAGAGCCAGATGGAATATAGAAAAATTGAACGAGAAAAGTCTTAACAATGATGGATAGGACAAGGGCCGATACAACAAGTACAGGCAGTTCGCGAAGGCTGGTGCCCTTCGCTTTAGGCGACATAGGAGTCGACTTTAGGAGTTTTTGGTTTCAGACTCGGCAGAAGTTTCTTCTGTCGCTGCTGGGGCGGTTTCTTCCGCAACAGCTTCTTGCGTAACAGGAGCCTCTTCTACAGTTTCAACAACGACGTCTTCAACAATTGCTTCTTGAACAATTGCCTCTTCAACAGCAACTGCTTCTGGAGCCGCGTATAGAGTTTCAAGATCATCTGCGCCACGACGTTCGCGGATCTTTGCAGCCTTGCCACGAAGATCACGGAGGTAATAAAGCTTCGCGCGACGAACTTCTCCCTTGCGGACGAGTTCAATCTTCTCAATAACAGGTGCGTGGACTGGGAAAATTCTTTCAACGCCGACGCCATAAGAAATTTTGCGAACTGTGAATGTTTCACTGACGCCAGAACCTTGGCGCGCGATAACGAGACCTTGGAAGACCTGGATACGGCTCTTGTTACCTTCAACGACGCGGACGTGAACTTTGAGTTCATCGCCGGGGCGGAAATTAGGTAGGTCCTTACGGAGGGAGGCGGCATCTACCGCATCAAGCACGTTCATGGTTTGTCCTAACAATTAGTCTCTACGCTTAACGCTCAATAACTCGGCGTATCTTGCCACACCTCATCCCGAAGCGCTAAATCGCAGGTCTAGTACGCCTGACCAGCCCGAATCTGGGCGCTGAGCGCAGGATGAAGCGCTGGCCCGGCCACTATCACCATGTTCTTCTCTCCATTCCAGATTCCCTTATCGATAGAGATCATCGCGCCAGCTTCTGTGGCAATCAAACCAGCAGCGGCGTAATCCCATTCATTAACGCCCGCTTCAAAATAGGCATCAAGTGATCCACTCGCAACATGGCAGATATCTACCGCGCAGGCGCCCAATCTGCGTAAATCTCTAATCTCCGGAAGTAATCGAGCAATAAGTGCTGCTTGGATTTTTCTCTTCTCAAGATCATATGCAAAACCTGAACCCACAAGAGCTCTATTGAGAGCAACAGGATCGTTACATTTAATGAGATTTCCATTAAGAAATGCTCCACCGCCACGATGTGCTTTCCAAAGAGATTGCGTTGCCGGTGAATAAACAACTCCTGCTAAACCTCCGTCTTTGTCTTTCGCAGCGATACTGATGCACCAGCCTGGAATGTCGTAAAGATAGTTGACGGTCCCATCAATCGGATCTATGACCCACGTAACTCCAGATTTACTATCGCGATTTGCTCCTTCTTCACCAATCAAACCATCGTCAGGACGTGCTGCAAGAATTTCACTTACAATCAATTTTTCACTTTCATGGTCCATCTGCGTCGCAAAGTCAAAGACTCCACTTTTTTCATCTAAATCAAACTTTGAAGGTCTATTTACGAGAAGTGACCCAGCTTTCAGCGCGATTGATTCTGCAAGATTGAGTACTTCAATGGCTAAAGACATATCCCAATCTAATCACAATTCTTAACGAACAAGTACACTCGCATCATGTTGACCTCCTATAAACGGTTATTTGCTATTCCCGGAGGTTGGAATTTCTCATTGGCAGGCTTCATTCTTCGACTACCGATTTCGATGTTGTATTTAGCAATTGTCTTATTTGTCGTGGCCGAGACCGACTCCTATTCACTTGCGGGAGCGATCTCGATGGTCTCCTCGATCGTGCTGGCTGTTGCAACGCCGCTCTGGTCCCGAGCAGCCGATCAATTTGGACAGAACAAAATCCTCTCAATTACTGCGCCCATCCACATCATCTTCTTGGGTCTCTTTGTATATTTCGTAAAGACAGATGCTCCAGTTTGGAGTTGGTTTTTCTGTGCCATCGTCTTTGAATCCTTTGTTATTGGCTCAGGACAGATGGTTCGACGTCGTTGGATTCATGTCATAGGCGATGACCGCAAACTAATCGACACCGCCTACTCGTTTGAAGCTCTCGTTGATGAAATCATCTTTACAACAGGACCTGTTATTGCAACGCTCGTAGCTTCATACTTTTTCCCCGAAGCTGCAATTTTTGCTGCAATGGGATTCTTAATGCTCGGGGCACTGATATTCCTCACTCAGAAGCGAACTGAACCTCCCGCACATCCAAAAGAACCGGGCGATGATCACTCGCTTCTCATTCGAGATAGATTCATTCAAGCGCTCTTTATTCCCATGATGATGTGTGGAGCTTTCTTTAGTTCAACAGGTTTGGTAATCGTTGGATATCTCGATGATTTTGGAACTCGTGAATACAGCGGATTCTTCATTGCAATCTGGTCTCTCAGTTCCGGGCTCTCAGCTTTCGTTAGTGGATCTATTCATTGGAAGATGAATGAAACTCGTCGCTTTCTATACTCGCTCGTCGCGCTCTTTGTCTTAACTATTCCAATCGTTATGGCTGCATATTTCTATGAAGGCAATCTCTTTATGTTGGCTATTGCGCTCTTCTTTAATGGCCTTGCCATTGCACCTATCCTTACAGCTGGATTTGCAGTAGCTGAAAGATCAGTAAGCCCCAAACGCACGACAGAAGTATTGGCCTGGGCAATCGCCGCATTGAATCTTGGCGGAGCAATCCCCACAGCAATTACTGGCTACATCATTGACACATTTGGCTCATCTGTCGCATTTATTGTTCCACTGGCATGTATGGCAATTTCATTGCTCTCGCTACTTCCTTTTTTCGGATTGTGGCGTCGCAAACTCCATCAAATGCCAGCGTAGGTTCCCTTAAAACCAGACTCTTGTATGGCAATCTTTACCCGTGACTGAATTGCGTTTAGTTGGCCGCACCGACGATGGTGACCACATCGAGTTGGTTGATAACGATGGAAATAAATTTACTGTTCGCCTCTCTGATTCACTCCGTTCCGCAGTCAATGAGCGTCGACTAGCTCCAGTCGTTGATGCCGCCCCACAGTTTTCAATTAAAGAGATTCAAGCGCGTTTGCGCGCCGGCGAAAGCTACGCCGAAGTTTCACGAATCTCAGGTCTCTCCCTAGAGAAGATTGAGAGATATGCCAGTCCCATTCTTCAAGAGCGAGCATGGATTATCGAACTTGCAGAAAAATCTTCACCTAAAGGAACATCGCTTCCACTCTCCGAATTAGTTATTCAGCGACTCGCACCTCGTGGCGTCAATATGAATCAGATTTCTTGGAACACATGGCGCCTTGATGATGGAACATGGCATTTAGTGTTGAGTTACCCATCTCGTGAAGGTCAATCCGAAGCAACCTGGACTTTCGATTCCAATAAACGAACACTCGTATCAAAAGATGATGGCGCTCGTTGGATTAACGGCGAAGAGCTACCCGCGAAACAGCCACCTCGCCAAGACCGTATGAGTGATCATGGAGTTCTCTTTCCTGTTGAAGGAGAAACACCACAACCACCGCGACTTGTCGCAGTTCGAACTGACCCTATGGTTAATGACGAGCCGAGTGAAGTTAAAGAGATTGCACCTGACGCCAAGAAAGATGGCGTTACCAAGAGGATTTCTATCCCATCATGGGATGACATCATGTTTGGGCGAGGCAAGAAGAAAGATGAAGACGAAGAAGATTAGAGAGTCTTCGTTAGTAGCGGAATCGCTATCTCTGGTTCAGTAACTCCTCCATGGTGCCCGACCATCGCGAGCTGAAACTCTTCTCGATCCGGTTCTACAAGAATGAACTCACCATTGGCAATAACGATCAAATCACCAATACGTTCGAGATTTTTCTCAGACACTGATGGTCCAAAAAATCCTTGATTGACTGACTCTTCACGAGTCAATACTTGCACTTTCTCCCCAAAGAATTCTTCCCATTGTGATTTTGTCTCAGCAAGCGCTCCATTCCTTACATACAAATAGCGAACTCTTGGTTCTCCCCCGAGCAGCTCAACATTCTGCAATAAGTCATTATCTTTTCCAAGAACGCAGAAGTCATCTCGATTAATCATTCCATGATCTGCCGTTATCCAAAGTCTCGTACCGAGAGGCAAGTTCTCAAGAAGCTTAGTGATGAGCTCGGCTGCTTTTGCCATGGCAGCATGAAAGCGCGGCGAGCCGATGCCATCGCGATGGGAAGCATCATCAACATCATTGATATAGACATAAGCAAATGAACGCTCTTGCGATAACGCTAATTTAGTTTCAGTCACCATCTCATCAACCAGATTCGCACCATGATAGGTAGCACCTCGTAGAGCTGCTCTGGTAAAACCAGTTTCTTCGTAACGCTTTGCTGCAATATGCGAGACGCTGATTCCCTCTCTCTTCCCACGTTCAAAGAGAGTTTCTTCTGACTGCCAGATATATGGATCAACACGTTCATCCCACTTCAGGGCATTTAACAAACGTTCCGGAGTCCCACTATGTGGCACGCGCATCGTGTAACCGACCATTCCATGTCGGCCCGCAGCGTTTCCTGTGCCAAGTGATGTCAGGCTAGTTGAAGTCGTTGAGGGAAAAGTTGCCTGTAGTGAAGAAAAGCTGGTGAGCTGATTGAAAATTGGTTGGTTCTGAAGTGAAAGTTGTAAGGCGTTCATTCCCATTCCATCAACAAGAAGAATGCATTCTCGCTGCGCAGGATTATTCGGAATTTCAAGGATATTCGAAGTACCAGAGAGCCCAAGTGTGGCGAAGACTGATTGTGATAAGTCTGAGAGCAAGTAGGCCACGCACCTATCTTTCCAGTAATCTTCCTTTTGTGATCCACTATTCATCTGAGGTGAAGACCGCGCTGGAAAACAAGGCGCCTATCGTGGCTCTCGAATCCACAATCATCAGCCATGGTCTTCCTCGTCCAACCAATATCGAGGTGGCCACTCAAGTAGAAGCAATTGTCAGAGAAAATGGCGCGACACCTGCGACGATTGCTGTCATTGACGGAGCTATCCATGTTGGACTCAACGAGAGTGCGCTTCAAAGAATTGCAACAGATACCAATATCTCCAAAGCTTCGATACGTGATCTCCCTATTGTGATTGCAAAGAAGATGAGCGCTGCCACAACAGTTGCAGCTACATCACATATCGCTCATTCTGCTGGCATCGCGATCTTTGCTACGGGTGGACTTGGTGGTGTCCATCGCGGTGCGCAAGAGACGTGGGATGAATCAGCAGACCTTCATTCGCTGGCAAATATTCCTGTGATGGTGGTAAGCGCGGGCGCAAAATCCATTCTTGATGTCGCTGCAACGCTAGAGCGACTTGAAACTCTATCGGTCCCCATCGTTGGTTTTCAGACTAATAAGTTCCCAGGTTTCTATCTCTCTGACTCTGGCTTTGAACTCGAGTATCGCGCTGACTCGCCCGAAGAGATTGCCAAGATCTGGAGCGCTCGGCATCAAGCAAGAATCACTCACTCTGGCATGGTGGTTGCAAATCCCGTGGTTCGCCAGATGGATCCGGTATTGCACGCACAGACACTTGCAGATGGATTGGCTGCTGCCGAACGCGAGCACATTAAAGGCAAAGCAGTCACGCCATTCTTACTTGAATATTTCCATTCCCACACCAATGGTGAGTCACTTCGAGTGAATATCGAGATCATAAAATCCAATGCGGCTCTTGCTGCTCAGATTGCGGTAGCCGCACAATAAAATGGCTCGCATTCTCTGCATTGGCGATGCCATGCTCGATGTCGTTGTGCTTATCGACTCAGATATTCATTACGGAAGCGATACGCCGGCCCACATCACTACGCATGGCGGTGGAGCTGCTGCGAATACTGCAACCTGGATGGCTCATCAAGGCCACCAAATCTTCTTTGTCTCACGCATTGGGAATGATGCAGCCGGTAGCGCAGTCCTATCGGAGTTGGATGCTTGGCGGATAGAACATAAAGATATGAGCCACATCAAAGGTAAAACTGGCGTTGTTGTAGTGATTGTTGATGAAACGGGACAGCGCACAATGTTTCCTGATTCAGGCGTTAACTCAGGACTTGGCGTTGATGATCTCCCGCCACTTGAAGACTTTGATGCTGCCTTCCTCTCTGGATACTCATTGTTTAATCCGCACTCAACCCCAGGAGTCTCAGAGATCATCGCTGAAATTAAGAGTGCAAAGATTCCGCTCTTCTTTGATCCTGCATCAGTTGGAACGATGTCGCACTTCGATCGTGATCGAGCCCTATCGTATTTGAAGCAGATGGATGTAATTCTCCCTAACGAAGAAGAGGCTTTGTTTCTCACTGATCAAAATGACATTGAGGCTGCAATTCAAGATTTACAGAAGCACTGTCCCGTAGTAGTTGTAAAACGCGGTGATAAAGGCGCGATGGCAGTAGCACATGATTCCAAAATCATTACGTCACCAGTCGATAAAATCGATCCTCTTGATACCACAGGAGCTGGAGATGCCTTCGCAGCAGGCTTCATTCCACAATGGATTGCTTCGAAAGATTTACGAGAAGCAATGGATGCTGGTAACGAATTAGCCCGTCAATGTGTCGCAATTATCGGAGCGAGACCGAGCGTCAATCCCCAGTAAATCAACCAATCATTGGCAGAATCGCGCCATGGCAAAGGCAGATGCAAAGGGAACAACAGGATCGAAGAAGAAGGTAGTTGGTCCTAAGCCCGGCGAATTTCCCGGCAAGATTGTTGATGTTGATGTCTCATCAGAGATGTCTGATTCCTTCTTGGAATATGCCTACTCTGTTATTTATTC
>VFFD01000010.1 GCA_018882745.1 Candidatus Nanopelagicaceae bacterium | reverse complement strand
AGAATGTGTATAAGAGACAGCCGTAAGGAACGCGCTGTACTTGTGAAGCCATATTGAACATCAAGAGTCCTGATGGACGATTTTGCGGACTAAGAACTTTGGGGGCAAATTTCGCAGCCCACGAGATATGTTCGATTGAGATGGCAACTTCTAGCTTGGAATCACTCAGCGGTTTTCCCGTTTCGCGATGAATGAGATCTGCTGCATTATCGATCTCTCGAGTTAATAGGGATGCCCAATCACGCAAGACAATCAATCTCTTGCGAAAACTCAGGGCTGCCCAGCGTTCTGATACTGCGTGCGCACGCTTTACAACGTCATTCACTTCTTTTGGAGTTGTGACTGGAAAAATACCAACAACCTCACCCGTCGCGGGGTTAAGAGATTCAAAAGTTTTCATAGGCGTCGTTTTCATCGTCAATGACTAAACTTACAGGTATGGCAGAGTTGATTCGACCCAGCACAGTTCTGCCGGCGCAGCGTAACCCCATCTCATTCCTCACATCTGATGGAATTCGACTCATAGGGGAAGTCTCGGCACCCAAGAACGGTGACGTATCGCTCGGATTGCTCTGTCTGCATCCTTTGCCAACACATGGCGGGATGATGGATAGCCATATCTACAAAAAGGCTGCTAATCGTTTACCGGATATGGCGGGTATTGCTGTCATTCGTTTCAACACTCGTGGAACCAAAAGTGAACAGGGAAAGAGCGAGGGCGAATTCGGAGGAGGAGTCTACGAAAAGGAAGATGTCGTTGCGGCGATTAATTATTGTTTCGATGTAGTTGGCGTAAAGAAGTTATGGGTTACAGGATGGTCATTTGGAACAGATTTAGCACTGAAATACGCTCGAGACTCTAGAGTTGCTGGACTTATTCTGCTTTCACCGCCCTTGCGATTCTCAGAACCGAACGATCTTGAGTTCTGGGCGAAAGATAAGCGACCGATTACTGCTCTGATTCCAGAATTTGATGACTACTTACAGCCATCAGCAGCTCAGGAGAAATTCTCGGTTATTCCACAAATACAGTTGATTGCCGTAAAAGATGGAAAACATTTATGGGTTGGTGAACCATTCGTATATCGTGTCTTAAGTGAGATTGTAAAAGTCGTGAATCCATCTCGACTTCCACTTCCACTGGAGTTCGAGCGCTAAGATTTAAGCGTTATCTGTTTTTGGAAAGACCACTTCATCCATAATGAGCAAGATTGCTGCTGCAATAGGCACAGCAAGTAAGCCACCAACAAGTCCCAATAGTGATGTTCCGAGAAGCGCTGCGACGATTGTGACTAGGCCAGGAATTGAGAGCGTGCGCTTCATAATTCGCGGCGTGATGATGTAATTCTCAATCTGAACATAGAGAGTATAGAGAATTAGAGCAAGAAGGGCTTTGCTGGGCGATTCAGTAAGTGCGACCAAGATGACGATGCTCGCACCAATGAAATGTCCGATCAGAGGTATGAGCGCAACGAAGAGAATCACCATCGCCAGCGCCGCGGCATACGGGAGGTTTAATCCCAGAGCCAAAACAAAGACGAAAACTGCGGCGAGTGAGGCAATGAGTACTTGGCTTCCAACGAAGGACCCAACTCGAGAAATGATGGCATCTCCGATCCGCGAAACGCGTTCGCGGCGGGATGCGGGAGCAAGGCGATAGAAAATTCGAGTAACCGATGGAAGTGAAGAGAGAAAGTACAGAGTCAATACGAGGACAGTCAAAGTAGAGAAAGCGCCAGAAAGGACGGTACGTCCAACCCCCACAACACCGCCAAAAGCTCCAGTAAATATCTGTCCATCTGAAATCCAACTCTCAAACTTGCCTTGCAATGTATCAATAACTCCATATTGATTATTTAGTTCAGCAAGTGTCCGATTGTTTTTCAACGAATCTATGAGTTGCGGGGCGCTATCAATTAACTCATTGGCTTGGGAAAAAACTGGTGGCACAACAACTAATGCAAAAAGAACGATGACAAGCAAGGCGGCAATAACAACAATGGCAACAGACCCACCGCGCTTCAGCTTTCGACTTTGTAAGTATTCAACGGCAGGGTTGAGTCCCATCGCAAGAAAGAGCGAGATTATGATTAAGACGAAAACTTGACTGGCAGATTGAAGAGCGCGAAGAAAGGTAACTGCTACGAGGGCGCCTGATGCCGCCAAGAAACCAAAGTAAAAAGGGTGTTGAATGTTAAGTGGAGCACCTTGCGCTCCAAAATCTTCGGAGGACTTGGATTGTGGTGACTTTGGTGTGACATTTCTCAAAACTCGTTTAATTCCCGCCATGTATCTAGTCTAAAGCCTGAAAGAATGCAGTAGTGGCACCATTCAAGTCGCAATTGCGCATTACGGGTCTTGGCGAAGAGATATCTGCTCTCTCTAATTTACCGTGGGAAAAACCGCTCGAAGGGTGGCCAGAAGATCCTTCCCTAACGGCGCAACGGGGTATTTCTCGGCACATTGTCAGACTAGTTCGATCTACTCCAGATCCCGATAGTGAAATTTACGCCGTAAAAGAGACAGTCGAGGAATTCGCCAAACGTGAATATGAAGCGCTCCGCGAACTTGGCATCAGAGGTGCGCCATCAGTCTCTCAGATTGCGATTGTCAATGGTCGATTCACACCTCAAGGCGAAGAATTGCCTTGCGCCATAGTGACCAGATTTCTGCCATATTCGCTGCCGTATCGCGTCGTTCTAAGCGGTGATGTGACGCAACATGAGATAACAAATATGGCAAACGCTCTTGCTTATTTGCTTGTACGCCTACATCTATTGGGGTTTTGGTGGGGTGATTGTTCACTCTCTAATACTTTATTTAGACGTGATGCTGATGGATTTGCCGCATATCTCGTGGATGCAGAGACAGGTGAGTTTCAGAAGAATCTCAGCAATGGTCAACGTGAGCATGATCTTGATTTGGCTCGCTTTAATGTTGCTGCTGAATTAGAAGATTTGAAATTAGCTGGAGTCCTCTTTCCAGCAATGGATCCATTACGAGCGAGCGAGTCTGTCATTACTCGATACCGCAAGATCTGGAAGGCGCTCAGTGAACCACAAGTGCTGCCAGCGAATGATCGCCATGCAGTCGAGCGCGCCATGCGTTCGCTGCAAGATATTGGATTTGCGGTGGAGGAGGTGGATCTGCAGTTAGCTGGTGATAAATCAACTCTGACATTCACTCCAAAATTGGTTGCGCCAAACTATCATTCACAACGCCTTAAGGAGTTAATGGGTCTTGATACTGAAGAATTTCAAGCCAAACGCATATTGGCATCTTTCGACCGTTTTCGTTCGCGTGAGATAGCAAAGACTCCTGATGTATCTGAAGCGGCCCAACGGTGGCTTCACGAAGTGTTCTACACAGTTGTCCGTTCAGTTCCAGAAAATCTCAAAGGTCGTATTGAAGATGCACAACTTTTCCATGAGGTTTTGGAGCATCGTTGGTATTTGGGTGAGAAACAGGGCCATGATGTTGGTCTCGATAACGCCACCGTCGACTACATCACAGCAGTTCTTCCCTACCGAATGGACTCCGGTGCCCCCACTCTTTGAGAGAATCACTCCATGACTATGCCGCCTCTGCCACAGAATTTTGGGCGCGCTTTTGATCTTAGTTCGCTCGGAAAACCTAAAGCTTCCGAAGTTCACGGCACAAGTTTTGCCGAAGCGACAGTTGAGAATTTCATGGTTGATTTTGTATCGCAGTCCAAGGTCAAGCCAGTAGTTCTTTTGGCTTATTCACCTCGCAGCAAAGCGTCGATGGATCTACGAGACTTAATGGCTGGCATGTCGAAGTCTGATGGCTCCAGTTGGATCTTCGGTGCAATAAATGCAGACTCTCAGCCACAGCTAGCACAAGCGCTCCAAATTCAATCTGTTCCTTTTGCTATTGCATTTATTGATGAGCAACCACTTGCTCTCTTTGACAAGATCTATCCAGAAGAACAGATCAAGCTCGTGATTGGAAAACTATTTGAGGTTGCAAAGGAACGAGGATTAAAGGTTGACTTGCCCGATATCAAAGAAGCGCCAATGGAACCAGAAGAAGTTGCAGCGCTGAGCGCGCTTGAGAATGCAGACTACTCTGGAGCTGCGATGGCGTATCGCAACTGGTTACAAAGAAAGCCGGATGAAGTTTTGGCAAAGATTGGTTTAGCCCAATGCGAACTAATGATTCGTATCGGAGGATTGAATCCCGACCTTACGATTAAGGATGCTAACTCCCATCCGACCGATATCGAGAAACAGTTGATGGCAGCTGATATTGAGATTGCCCAAGGATTACCGAAAGCGGCCTTTGAAAGACTTATTACTTTTGTACGAAACTCTGCCGGAGACGAGAAAAAGAAGGCGAAAGAGCATTTGCTTCTCATTTTCCAGTTAGTCGACCCTGCCGATCCCGATCTCATTCGGGCTCGGAATGAGTTAGCGAGCGCTCTCTTTTGAATTCACCATTAGAGCGCGCCGAACGTCGAGATTTACAGGCGATTTTCTTCCTTTTCGGACTTGGGATTATGTGCTTGGCTCCGCGTTTGCCGGATATCAAAGCAAATCTCGATGTCTCAACAACCTACTTTGGATTCTTGATGAGTTCAGGTTCGATAGGTGCGTTATCCGCTCACTTAACAATGGGCCATATTGTCCATCGCCTCGGCGTTTATAAAGTTCTCATCTATAGCTCCACAGCTACATATATAACTCTTGGAATTTTGATTGAGCTGCATAATCCAGAGATTTATATGATTGTGAATATTCTTTGTGGCTTTGCTTGGGCTTCGTACCACATCGCAATCAATGCTCAAGCTCTCCACCGACAATCCGAGAGTGGAACACAGATTATTCCGATGCTCCATGGTTTGTGGAGTGCCGGAGCAGTGACTACTGCATTCATTGCTCTTCTTATCTCTTCATTTGTATCGCTCAATTGGCATATCTATCCATTAATCATCATCGTATACATCCTGAAATTACGTTCAATTGGACGATTACGTCCGATTTTGCTTTCAGGGAATGAAGTAACTGAAGCAGATGAAGTCGTGACTTTTCGCAAGATGATCTCGACTTTCAGTATCGATTGGGTAGTAAGCCTCGGATTCCTCTGCGCTTTGATGCTTGAAGTTTCAGTAGGAGATTGGGCCACGATCATGGCGCGACAAGAATTTGAGGTCTCTAAATCTCTGGCTGTCGTTCCATACTTTTTGTTTATGTCAGCGATGATTATCGGTCGCCTCAGTTATAACCGCATCAAGGGTGACCGTAGTGATAAGGAAATGGTCCAACCTTTTGTAGTACTAGGCGGAACCGTATTTTTAGTCTCTCTTGGTTTGAGTCTGCAACTTAAAGAGACAAATCTGTACCTGGGTTTTGCAGTATTTTCTCTCGGATTTCTTCTGACTGGTTTCGGAATTTCATTTGTTGGTCCGCTCTTCTTTGGCTATGCCAGTGCGAGATCGGATAAACCTGGCGGAGTTGCAGTGGCCGAACTTGGAGCTCTCAATCAAGTCCTCACCTTCATTGGTCGAGGCGTGATTTCAGTGGTTGCTGGAGCCACAACGCTACCGATTGCTATGACGATTCCAGGAGTCATGTTGCTATTTGTTGCATTCTTTGTTGCCGCCGCGAGCCAGCCCCGAAAGAAGTAAAGAACTAGTTTGCTTTAAGCCAGACGGTCGCAAGCGGCGGTAGTTTCATCACGATTGAGAGTGGTTGGCCACGATGCTCTTCATTCAGTAGCTGCAGAGACGAATTAGTCACTCCAGAACCACCATAGATCTCATCATCAGTATTGAGAATTTCTTGCCAGTTTCCAGCCACGGGAATGGGTAAGCGATAGTGCTCATGTGGCACAGGAGAGAAGTTGGTGACTGAAATCAGGCAAGTGCCATCCTCAGCCCACCGTGAAAAGGCAAGAGTATTACCGGCTCCATCGTCGCCAATGAGCCATTGAAATCCTTCGGTCATGACATCCCTCTGCCAGAGAGCAGGAATATTGCGGTAACCGTCATTGATATCAGCAATGAGTTTTTGCACACCGCTATGTTCGCGGTATTGCGTTAAATGCCAATCAAGTGATTGCGATTCACGCCATTCATCATTCTGGGCAAATTCAGATCCCATAAACAAGAGTTTCTTGCCGGGATGTGCCCACATATATCCATAGAGCGCCCGCAGTGTGGCAAGTTTCTGCCAACGGTCTCCAGGAAACTTATTTACTAGCGCTCCTTTGCCATGCACTACTTCGTCATGCGAGAGGGGTAGCAAGAAATTCTCACTCCATGCGTAAAGAATCGAAAATGTAATTTCATTATGGTGATAAACGCGATGTACTGGTTCATGATGAAGATATTTCAAAGTGTCATGCATCCATCCCATATTCCATTTGAATCCAAAGCCAAGCCCATTTTCAGATGTTGGCTTGGTGACTCCGCCCCAGGCTGTTGATTCTTCTGCGATCATCATGATTCCTGGATATCGCTTGTATGCGGTGGCGGTAGCTTCTTGTAAGAATCGAACCGCAGCTAGATTTTCACGCCCTCCAAATTCATTCGGAACCCATTCACCCTCTTTGCGGGAGTAATCCAAGTAGAGCATTGAAGCCACAGCATCAACGCGGAGGCCATCAATATGAAACTCTTCAAACCAATAAAGCGCACTTGATACGAGGAAGTTGCGTACTTCATTACGCCCAAAATTGAAGATCAGAGTGCCCCAATCAGGATGCTCTCCTAAACGAGGATCTTCATGTTCATAGAGCGCTGTCCCATCAAAACGAGCGAGCGCCCATTCATCTTTGGGAAAGTGTGCGGGGACCCAATCAAGAAGAACTCCAATTCCTTTTTTATGCAACTCATCAACCAAATATCTAAAGTCATCTGGTGTCCCAAACCGTGAAGTAGGTGCGAAGTACGACGTTACTTGATATCCCCACGATGGACTGTATGGATGCTCGGTAACTGGAAGAAACTCAATATGAGTGAATCCTTGTGAAAGAACGTAGTCACCCAATTCTCTTGCTAATTCGCGATACGAGAGACCTGGTTTCCACGAGCCAAGATGTACCTCATACACTGATATCGGAGATTTCCACGGTTGGTACATCGCTCGATCAGTCATCCACGGCGCATCACTCCATTGGTAACTACTTTCATTCACAATCGATGCAGTATGTGGCGGAACTTCAGTTTGGCGAGCCATGGGGTCTGCGTGATCTACCCATTTTCCATCACGACCTTCAATGGCAAATTTATATTTGGTACCGGGACCAAGATCCGGGAGGAAGATCTCCCATAAGCCATTAGATCCCAGAGGAATCATCGGATTAGTTTTTCGATCCCAGAAGTTGTTGTCGCAGATCAAACTTACGCTCCGTGCATTAGGAGCCCACACGGCAAAGGCAGTTCCAATTAATTCACCTTCCAAATCGCGACGTACATGAGCACCGAGTACATCCCATAGATTTTCATGGCGACCTTCAGTGATGAGATACAAATCCAACTCGCCTAAAGTGGAATGCGGATTCAGATACCCCGCTGGGGGCGATTGGAACTTCTGACGCTTCCCAATAAATCTGGCAAGGAAGCTCTTCATGAGCAGACTTTACTTAATTCTGACTCGAGCGATATGAGCGACTTTGCCGTAAGGACGAGCAGGATCAAGGCGAACAAAGGTGTCTTTACCCCAGTTATAAATGGAGTTATCGAGAAGATCGGTTACTTCAAAGCTTTCTTGAGTAAGCCCCAAAGCCCACATATCCCAATGAATCGTGGTTTCTTGGACATGCAACCCATCAAGATTAACCACAACGAGAATCAAATTATCACCCTCCCGCTTTGAGTAGGCGATGATCTGATCAGAATCTGTATCGTGGAAATATAAATTACGTAATCTTTGAAGAGCGATATTTTCTCTTCTAATCTTGTTGAGTTGTGTAACAAAAGGCGCAAGAGTTATTCCTTTTTTGGCAGCTCCAGACCAATCACGAACTTTGATTTCATATTTCTCGCTATCACGATATTCCTCTTTACCTTCGGCAATAGGAATGTGTTCATAAAGCTCATAACCTGCGTACATGCCCCAAGCAGGAGCCATCGTTGCTGCTAGTACTGCACGGAGTGCAAAGACTGCAGGATTTCCACTTTGGAGGTGGAATGGAAGTATGTCTGGAGTATTGACCCAGAAATTAGGGCGGAAGAAGGCGCTGGTGTGCTGTGAAACTTCACGACCATATTCCACTAGCTCTTGTTTGGTGACGCGCCAAGTGAAGTATGTGTAGGACTGTTGGAATCCTGCTTTCCCAAGAGAATGCATCATCGGGGGATTGGTGAAAGCTTCTGAGAGAAAGACTACGTCAGGAAATTCAGAATTCACTTTAGCTATCAGCTCTTGCCAGAAGTGCACTGGCTTCGTATGTGGATTATCTACTCGGAATATGGAGACACCTTTGTTTATCCAGAACTTAACAATGCGATGAACCTCGGCAAATAGAGCTGGGTAGTCGTTATCAAAATTAATAGGGTAGATATCTTGATACTTCTTTGGTGGATTTTCGGCGTACGCGATCGTTCCATCGGCGCGCTTTGTGAACCACTCAGGGTTTGTTTTCACCCATGGATGATCAGGTGAACATTGCAAAGCTAAATCAAGGGCGACATCAATCTTGTTCTTCTTTGCAACTTTGAGAAAGTCCTCAAAATCTTTAATAGTTCCGAGTTCGGGATTTACTGCGTCATGTCCGCCATCAGTGTTGCCAATTCCCCATGGCACTCCTGGATCGGAAGGAAGCGCTTGAAGTGAGTTGTTTTTGCCTTTTCTATGGGCATATCCGATGGGATGAATCGGAGGAATATAGAGAACATCAAAACCCATCTCGGCTACAGCAGGTATGCGCTTTGAAGCGCTCTGAAATGTTCCACCGGTAATGGTGCCATCGGAATTCTTTGTTGCACCTTCACTTCTAGGGAAGAACTCATACCAACTTCCCACTAGGGCTCTCTCGCACTCAACATGAATCGGGTATTGGTCACTAACGCTGGTCAGCGCTTTAGAAAACTCGCCGGGATTCTGGGCCGTGGCTTCGATGTAGTACTTCCAGACTCCTTGTGATGTTGGGCGTACCTTGCCCTCATACCGTGCACTTTTGGGCCAGATCTCTCTCATTGCAACGCGAGTGACTTCTCGACCCTTGGGATCGATCAGAATGACAAATGCATCAAAAGATTCATGGCCCTCACGAATAATCGTGGCGCCAACAGTTATCTCTTCTTGAGGAATCGCTTTCGCACCAATGAACTCTCCACCGAAGTACGTAACCGGAGAGATATCCAGGATTGGAAAGCGACCAATCATCCCGTTCCTTCAGTATTTCCGGGATCAGCTGCTGTGACGTTATCGAGTTGATACTTCTGAATAGCTTGCTGGACAAGTTTTGGAGAAATCTTTCCTTCTTTTGCAAGCTGGGACAAAACTCCAACAACTATAGATTCAGCATCGACTTTGAAGTGACGACGAAGAGCGCCACGAGTGTCAGATAGACCAAATCCGTCGGTACCAAGTGAAGTAAATGGCTGGGGGACCCACGGTGCGATTTGATCTTGAACAGTTCGCATAAAGTCACTTACAGCTAGAACGCTGCCATCAAATGCTTCTAGCTTCTCAGTGAGATACGCCTTCTTCTTCGAAAGTGGGTGCAAGAGATTGTGGCGATCAACTTCTAGGCCATTGCGACGAAGCTCATTCCACGAAGTTACGCTCCAGACATTGGCGTGGACTTTCCAATCCTCAGCTAAGAGTTTCTGCGCCTTAAGAGCCCAATTCATGGCAACTCCTGAGGCCAAAATGTTGGCGCGGCGCTTCTTACGCCCTGATTTAACGCTCTTGGAGTAGAGATAAACGCCCTTCAAAAGCCCTTCCACATCAAGATTAGCGGGTTCTTCTGGTTGTACATATGGCTCGTTATAGACAGTGAGATAGTAGAAAATGTTCTCGCTATTTTCGCCATACATTCTTCGTAGACCATCTTTGATGATGTGGCCAAGTTCAAATCCATATGCCGGGTCATAAGCAACAACAGCGGGATTAGTTGATGCAAGAAGTTGTGAGTGACCATCTTCGTGTTGCAAACCTTCGCCGTTCAAAGTTGTGCGACCTGCGGTTGCACCCATAACGAAGCCGCGTGCCATCTGGTCAGCAGCAGCCCAGAAAGCATCGCCGGTACGTTGGAAACCAAACATGGAATAGAAGATGTAAACCGGAATCATCGGCTCATCATGAGTTGCGTAGGAGGTTCCAACTGCGGTGAATGAAGCGGTTGAGCCAGCCTCATTGATACCTTCGTGCAAAATCACTCCAGTAGTGGATTCCTTATATGACAACATCAGATCGCGATCAACAGCGGTGTATTGCTGTCCGTGTGGTGAATAGATCTTCATTGTTGGGAAGAGAGAATCCATACCGAATGTACGAGCCTCGTCCGGAATAATTGGCACGATTCGATGTCCAAGACCTTCGACCTTCGTTAAATCTTTGAGTAGGCGGACAAATGCCATCGTGGTTGCAACTTCTTGGTGGCCAGAACCGCGGCGCATAACTTCAAAGTGTGACTCGTCGGGCTGGGGAAGTGCTTTAGAAATTGGACGTCGCTTCGGAACAGAACCGCCCAGAGAGCTACGGCGTTCCATCATGTATTGATATTCAGGAGATTCTTTACCAGGATGGAAATACGGAGGTAATTTCTCATCCAATTTCTCATCAGGAATCTCAAGATAGAGTCGATCGCGGAGCGCTTGAAGATCATCCAACTTCAGCTTCTTCATCTGGTGAGTCGCGTTACGACCTTCGAAGTGCGATCCCAGAGTCCAGCCCTTAATCGTCTTGGCCAAGATGACCGTAGGACGGCCCTTGTGGTTCATCGCTGATTGATAAGCAGCATAAAGCTTCTGATAATCATGGCCTCCACGCTTGAGATTCCAAATGTCGTCATCGCTCCAATTAGCGACCATTGCGGCGGTTCGTGGGTCGCGACCGAAGAAGTTATCGCGCACAAACTTTCCATTTTCTGCTTTGTAGGTCTGGAAGTCTCCATCTGGAGTTTTATTCATCAAATCAACAAGCGCACCTTCGTTATCCATCGCAAAGAGAGGATCCCACTCGCGACCCCAGACAACTTTGATTACATTCCAGCCAGCTCCGGTAAAAAGCGCTTCAAGTTCTTGAATGATCTTTCCATTACCTCGCACCGGTCCATCAAGGCGCTGCAAGTTACAGTTGACTACAAAGGTTAAGTTATCGAGATTCTCACGGGCTGCAAGAGTCAGTGCTGAAACGCTTTCTGGTTCATCCATTTCGCCATCGCCTAGGAATGCCCAGACATGTTGTTGCGAAGTGTCTTTAATTCCGCGGTTGTGCAAGTAACGATTAAAGCGCGCCTGATAAACAGAGTTGATTGGGCCAAGACCCATTGAAACAGTAGGGAACTCCCAGAACTCAGGCATCAAACGTGGATGCGGATATGAAGAAAGTCCACCACCGGGATGGGATAGTTCTTGCCTAAAGCCATCCAGTTGATGTTCGCTTAATCGTCCTTCGAGAAACGCACGAGCATACATTCCAGGTGAAGCATGACCTTGAAAGAAGATTTGATCTCCACCGCCAGGATGCTCTTTTCCTTTGAAGAAATGATTGAATCCAACTTCATACAAAGCTGCAGATGAAGCAAATGTTGAAATATGCCCGCCGACTCCAACACCAGGTCGCTGTGCGCGATGCACCATGATTGCTGCGTTCCAACGTATGTAGGCTCGAATGCGACGTTCTAGGAATTCGTCACCAGGAAATTGCGGTTCCTTTTCTGGCGGAATCGTGTTCATGTAATCGGTGACGCGAAGGTTGGGAAGATCTACATTCTTTTCGTGGGCGTGCTTGAAGAGGGAGAGCATCAGATAACGCGCTCGGGCTGGTCCGGCGAACTTCACCAAGGAGTCGAGCGATTGATGCCATTCCGCGGTCTCGTCTGGGTTGGTATCGACGAGCTGGTCGACGTGGGCGTCCTGGAGGGAGTTAATCTCGTTCTGACTTGGGCTCACGCCCCTATCTTTCCGCCTTAAGCCTCAATGCGCGAAATCGGCGCGTGTGAGTTTTGACCACCCCGAAAGCGGCTAAGGAGTTGCGTAATACGGCGCGGAAGTGTGGACTTCTCCTACTCGTTTCAGAATTGAAGAGTTCTTGAGAGCTAAGGAGAAGGCATTGAGTACCCCGGTGGGGCCAGGACAACTGGCAGCCCGTATGGGAATCCAAAGCGGCTTTCTCGTTTTAGAGCGTGGCTTCGGCGATGATGCTGATGAAGCAATCCGCAAAGAAATTTCCCAGACAACTGGTACGGATCTTCTCGATGAGAATTCACAAGAAGTTGTGGATGCAGTCATTACCTGGTGGCGCGAAGATGATGGCGATCTCATTGATGAACTCGTCGATTGCTTGACATATCTTTCAGAGAATGGACCAATCTGGTTGCTAACTCCTAAAGTTGGTCGTGATGGGCATGTTGAACCGAGCGATATTCAAGATGCAGCGCAAACTGCCGGATTAAGTCTTACTTCAACTATCCCAGCTTCAAAAGATTGGACTGCAACACGACTTGTTGCCAGAAAGAGCGGAAGAAAATAATGAGTATTGCAGTCGGACAAGAAGCCCCAGATTTTGAACTACCAAATCAATTCGGTGAGAAAGTATCTCTATCCTCTTTCCGTGGCAAAAAGAATGTAGTAGTTGTCTTCTTCCCATTTGCATTTACCGGTACTTGTACTGGAGAGCTCTGTGCGTTGCGAGATGACCTCTCAGTTTTCCAGAACGATAACGTCGAACTCCTTGCTATCTCTTGTGACGCCATGTTCACACAAAAAGTATTTGCAGAGAAAGAGGGATATAACTTCCCGCTTCTCTCTGATTTCTGGCCACACGGAGCCACTGCGCAGAAATATGGAGTGTTCAATGCAGATCGCGGACTTGCGCTACGTGGAACTTTTGTAATCGATAAGAGCGGAATCGTGCGTTGGACGGTAGTAAATAGCCCTGCAGAAGCGCGAAATCTAGCCGATTACAAGAGTGCGCTGGCATCGTTATAGACTTCGCACGCACTTAGAAGGGCGCTTAGCTCAGCGGTAGAGCGGCTCGTTTACACCGAGTAGGTCGGGGGTTCAAAACCCTCAGCGCCCACCAGATTCACGCAAATGAGAAATAATTACAGATAGCTGCCTCTGAATCTTTAGTTTTGCGCTTTAGTCGCCCAATTAATTGGTTTTCAATTAATTCTAGTTTAGGAATTCTACGACCCTATCTGCATAGACTTTCTTGCGTTTTCAAATTTCTTGTAAAAATCTGAAATTGATATTCCAACTGCTTCTTTAAACCCCTCCTTAAAACTACCTTTTTCCTTGGTGAGCCGAAAGATGTCAAGAACGTTACTGAATCCAACTGCAGCAATCAGATACTCTGTTGCTGCTTGTCCAATTCCATAAGGATTTAACGGGACGCCGTTTTTGGATTGGCCATAGCTTTGATATTCAGAAAGTGGGACGGACACTTTGTATTCTTGAGCGTATCTGACCTGCTGGTCCCTTACCGAAAGATATGAACCGAGTCCCAATCTTTCCACAACGTACAGTCCGTAAAATTGAGCAGTGCCTTCCTTTAGCCAAACTGGGAGATAGCGAGGATCTGAGGCACCAACATAACTCATCGGACCATATAACCAATATTGAGCAACATGAAACACCTCATGAGCTGGTGTTGATCGGCGCCCGGAATCCCATTTCGCGTTGGAATTTAATTTGTAGATATCACTGTATAAAAGCAGAATTTTGTTGTTGTCGGCACAATACGCTTCGTAAATACCTTGGCTACATGGATAGGGAGTTGATGGATCTCCCATCCAAGTCTTTTCCGATCGAAAAGTTTCTCTCGACCAATCGTGATTAGTTCCCAAGTACACTCGTAAGCGATCTCGTGAAATATTGGAAAAGGATCCAGATACATAGTCCAATGTCGAAGTTATCCACTGCAAATCTTCCTCGGAAACTTTTGAATCTAAAACCAAATCATAATTTCTTTGTGGAGTAACCTTTCCGAAGTACATATCGGTCCCATTGAGAGCTTCGTTCACGAGATCGAGAAGTTGGAAGTCTGATGGCCAAGTAGAGAAAGGACCATTGGGAGGATTTGGAGTCGTGGTTCCACTGTCCTTCGAATTTTTCACATTTATAAGCACACCCTTATTCCAAAATAACTTCTTTCCTGACTTAGTACAGGTGAACTTCTTGCCTTGATGAGTTCTGGTAATTCCCTGCTTTGAACACGCTGCTCCTGCTTTTGGAGGGGTAGCCGAATATGCGGGGGCGAATGAAATGGTGAGTAACAGAGCAAGGCTCAGAATTCCTTTTCTCACAGCAGTAGCGTAGTTGAATGACTTAAACTCTCGAATAACCGCGTAAAAAGTCCCTCAAGTATTGACCGAACAAGTTATATGGGGCATTGGTTCCAAACTGAATGTCGCATTTCTTTTTGGAGAACAAAGAAGAGGAACAACACCCCTCAGCGCCCACCAGATTCGACCAATTCAGACAATCACCATCAACATGGTCGTTGGATGCTAAGGCTCATAATTTAGCTGTATCTCCTATTGCGACGGCACTTGATCATTTCATTATTGCCCAAAAGAGCAAAAGGATTTGAAGTAAATTCCAAATTCAAGAATGTCCTCCTAAGATTGCTCTATGCGCTTCATAATTTTTGTGATTGATGGCCCAGATAATCCAGCAAGTCCAGATGAAATGCAGAAAATTGATGCATTTAATGAAAAGCTGCGTAGCAAGGGCCATTGGATTACCGCTGCAGGAATTCAGTCGGGAGCTAATGCAACATTGATTGATAATCGGAATAACAAAGCTGAAGTAAAAGCAGGATCTCTATTCAATACACCTGAACACTTCAGTGGTTTCTGGCTCATCGAAGCAGAATCAGAAGATCAGGCTAAAGAGTTAGCCATGGAAGGTTCACATTGCTGTAATCGCAAGGTTGAACTTCGCCCTTACATACGATGAGTTTATTGAGATCAACGGCCGATGCCTGAAAGTCTCGTTAAGAGAGACTCTGGCAACTTTACTGAGCCCTGACTATCGAGGTACTTAGCGTACGCATCTGTCATTTCGTAGAACGACTCAAGGCTGTCTCCAAATACTTTAGGAAAAGTTTCTTCCCAAGCATTAATTGTGGCCTCTCTAGTGACGTTTCCTGGAAGATAAAGAGCTTCGTACCAGGAAAGTTGAGATTCAAAACCATATAGGGCAACCATCAACTCTGTCGCGATCGCCCCGAGCGGGTAATAGCAACCGCTTGCGTCACCAGTTGCATCATAAAAGGAAGTTTCCTTTAGATTTACTGGAATACCTTTAGACTTGCAAACATAAACAAATCCTCGATTAAGTGAAGACTGTCTCCATTCTCTTGTTTGAACTGCGAGAGCAATTGAGCTTAAAGTAAATTGACCACCCTGCGCGTACCATGCGGGTACGGGATCCCAATTAAAGAGCGCTTTACTCTTGTTGTAATGATTTTGAAGTAGGCCACCACCACTTTCCTGTGCGGCAATAAATGCAAACATGTCTGCACCTGTTGGAAGTCGTTTATCGACTTGATCATGTAGTACAAAACTTGGCCAATTAATAAATGTAACTTCTACTTCTTCTGGACCTGATCCAGGACAACGAGTAGCTCCTGCAATCATGGTGGTGGGAGGTGAAGGAAATGAAGCTAAGTTATCGGGGAACCTGCAGTTATTCTCAGCAGCTTTTTGTTTACCCCACGCTACGGTGTCGTAGAGAAAATACTTGACTCTTTTGCCATTGCTACCTTCTGGAAAAGCTTCAGCCAGATACTGTTGCTGGAGTCGCAAGGATTCGAGCGCCTCAGTGGGAACGCTCGACTCAACAAAAATCTCAAATTGCAATGTCGAACTTTTGCCAAACCACAGCGTCCCTATTCGTCTTTGGATTGCTGCTGTTACTGGGTTATCTCTAGGAATCCATCTTGAAGAGTTCGTTGATGGAGATAGAGTCGGTGTTGGAGTCGTCGTTGGAGATGGAGATGGAGTCGGTGTTGGAGTCGTCGTTGGAGATGGAGATGGAGTCGGTGTTGGAGTGGCGTAGGGTGATTTCTTGGCGACCGCTACGCCTTTGCTCCAAACTAGTTTCTTTCCAGACTTGATACACGTGAACTTCTTTCCTTGATGAGTCTTTGTAACTCCCTGCTTTGAGCACGTTAATCCGGCCTTTGGCAGATTGGCGGAATAGGCGGGTAAATTGGAAAGAATTACAAGAAGTGACATCCCTACAACAAGTCTCTTCATGAAGACAATACTAGGGAGAGTTTGCTATTTCTTCGAGCTTTTCATGCTTTTGCAGTCAAAGGAATATTTGAAGAGATGTTTCAAGTTGCAAGTGTGGGTAATTACGTATTCACACATATGCTACTCAATGATGTGATCTTGGTTGTTTAGCTCCTTCACCATGATGTAAAGGGTGCGACCTGGTTTGTGGAGTTGATCAATTTCCTCATATCCTCGCTTGGCGTAAAAACTCACCTGATCCTCAGTCCAGAGATAAGCCTTGGTAATTCCGAATTCCATGGCCTTCATCTCCATCTGATTTAGAACTTGCGATCCAACTCCAGAACCACGTAAATCTTCACGCACGACAAAAGCGCAGAACCAAGGCTTGAGATGGCGAAATTCCTCTAAATCATCGAAGTCACAGAGCCCAATTGCTGCAATCACTTCATTAGCTTCATCCACTGCAAGGAAAAGTAGCTCTTTGTTATCAGAACTTTGATTCCAGCTTTCATAATCTGATTTCAGAACTCGTGCGTAAAACGTGTGCCAATCTTCGGCGGTGAACTCCTCTTTTCCTTCACCCCATAATGCCAAACTCCATTGCAAAGGTTTATCGAGTAGATGCGGTACTTGAGCTGAGGGGATTAGAGTAAATTTCAATGTATTCCAATCACTTCTTGAAACTAATCTTGTGACGGCGCATCTCGCGTTCAATGATTTTAGTAGCGCTTGGACCCACGGCATGAATCTTTAGAAATTGAACTCTTGTGATTTTCTTAAGATCGGTAAGTTTATGAATATTACTGTCTACGAGACCCCGTCGAGCAGGAGCTGCAATCTCTAGTGATTTCCAGTACCGGTCTAACCTCTCGTAGTTTGCTAGATCAATCGTGCCGGCTTTCACGGAACACTGAGAGATTCGAGCAGCTACGAGTTTCTTTAGGAGAGTCTTGGAAAGTGGTTTATCTATGGGAACATGAATTGCGCTCTTAGTGGTCGAGAATTTTGCTAATTCCTTGGGGAACATACGGAGAACTGAGCCACTAAATGGATAGTAGCCAACGTGGTTCTTGGCATGGAGTATCCCTGCAACAACATTCCCATCAACTTTAAATGCAGGCATCCCGTAACTGACTACTTCCTCGGCACGTGGCAGAATCTCACGAATGTTCTTGCGCATCGCCAACATCGTCTTTCGTTGAGGCAGCGGTGCTGATTTATAGATTGCAATAACTCGTGCTTGCTGTGAAAGTGCCACGCTCTCAATTTACAGTGAGGAAGACTCTCAGTGGGACTTCTTGGAGTAAACTACAAAACATGGGTGAATTACTTTATGTACTAGGAGTTTTCCTCTTCTGCCTGGCTTGGGGCTGGGGATTTACTAGCCTGATTGATAAGGACTAACTGATGAGTGAATCGAACGAGACTTTCCAATGCCCATGCGGCTGTCCGCCAAATAAATGCACATGTTGTTGCAGTAAGCCCCAAGGCTGTGGGCATAGAGCTGCTGGCCCTCGGTAATCGCGCGTTATATGGCAGTTGAAAAGCACGACCGAGCTGCGCACTTCCCAAAAATAGAAGCGAAGTACGGCCAGCCAATGAAATATTGGTTTGGCGTCATGAAAGAAATTGCCGATCGCAAATATCCCGAGCAAATCGCATTCTTAAAGGAAGAGCATGGATTTAGCCAGGCTCATGCCAATGCTCTGGTGATGTATTCACGAGGCTCAAAGAGTTCGAAAAGATTCGATGATTTTGCTGGATTTCTAAAGAAACATGATGCGATAAAGCAGAAGACTCTCAGGAAGGTTTTTCGTGTCATACAGAAGAAGTACCCTAAATTAGATTTAGTTATTGCGTGGAATCAGCCGATGTTGAAATTGGGCACAAGTTATGTCTTTGGAGCTTCAGTAGCTAAGAACCATATTCTAATTGCGCCCTTTAACGAAAAGGTTTTGAAATCCATGAGTCAAGACCTAGAGGGATACAAAGTAAATAAGAAGACAGTACAAGTTCCCGTCGATTGGAAAGTTGATGAGAGGCTGTTACTGAAAATGATTCAACTCAACCTTAAAGCTCTCAAAAGTTAGAGGCGTACCTACCTGGAGAGCGGACCCAGCAAATAAGAGTTGAGGCGTTGAGCGGGACTGCTCTGATTGGAATGTTGTCCTTTGAAGGATGCGGTTCCATCTAGCCCACAAAGCGAGCGAATAGAGCTTGCACCTCCAGGATGTGAGTTAATCCATCGGGTTAGGTCGTACACATTGCCATCAATAACACTCCAGCAACTTGAATTTGAATTGTTCGCGCGCACTTGATCCATTGTGTACCCCGCCTTCGTGGGCGTTGGACTCGGAGTTGGTGTCGGTGAGGGCGTCGGAGTGGGTGAAGTCGTTGGCGTAGGAGTCGGAGTTGGCGTCGGAGTTGGCGTAGGAGTTGGAGAAGTTGTCGCAGTTAAAGATGGCGTGGGCGTTGGCACAGTAGTGGTGCTCGGGGATGAAGTCGGAGTTGTAGGGGCTGTTGGAGTTCGCACAACCACAGTCCCTTTGTTCCAGACCAATCTCTTTCCCGATTTGATGCAGGTGTACTTCTTTCCCTTGAAAACTTGAGTCGCTTTCAACTTTGTGCAGGTTGCTCCTGGAACAGGTTTCTTTGCTGCGCTGGATGCTGGATGAGAAATGGCCAAAAGTGCCAAAGCAAAAGTCGCTAGGAGAGAGATTGTTTTCTTCATCAGAGTAGGAGGGTAAAACATCGTGCTCAAGGCCGCGAGTTATGAATGCTGGGAATTAGCCTAAAGTGGGGTAGTGATGAAGGCTTCAAAAGCAATGCAAGAGAAGTTACTGGCGCTTCAGGCGTTGGACTCTTCACTCATTCAACTCGATCACAAGGCAAAGAACCTTCCGGTATCGAAGTTGCTTGACGAAAAGACTGTTGCGCACGCAACGGCTCGAGACTTATGTGTAGCAGCCGAGACGGAAAAGAGCGATATCAAACACGAGCTCTCGAAGTCAGAAGTGGATGTCGAACAAGTTGTCTCTCGAATTGAACGCGATGAGAAAAGACTGTCATCAGGGCAAGGCACCCCAAAAGAGTTAGAGCAACTACAACATGAATTAGGTTCACTTGCCAAACGTCGGGCTGAACTCGAAGAGATTGAATTAGAAGTGATGGTTCGAATCGACTCACTGGACCAGAGAATTTCATCGTTATCTGCAGAACGTGATGCACTTCATGAGGAAGTCACTAAGTTGGCAAAAGAAAAAGACAGAGCGCTAGAAGAAATCAATCGCGCCAAGAATGCAACAATTGCCGATCGCACTTCATTAATGAACGAGATTGAAAGTGAATTGCTCGCTCTATACGAAAAGATACGTGCAAGTGGGGACGGAATTGGTGCAGCACGTCTTCATGCTGGTCAATGTCAAGGGTGCAACTTATCCATTAACGCTGCGGACCTAAGTAAGATTTCAGCGTTACCTGATGACGAGGTTGTGCGGTGTGAAGAGTGTCGAAGAATTTTGGTGAGAGTGAGTTAATGGCGCGTTCCTTTATCGTCACCGCTGATGGTGGCTCCCGTGGGAACCCCGGTCCTGCCGCTTATGGTGCGGTCGTGTACGAGGGAGACAAAGTCTTGGCGGAAGTCTCAGGAAAGATTGGCGTTGCGACGAACAATGTTGCTGAATATCGAGGACTAATTGCAGGTCTTCAGGCTGCTCATAAGCTAGATCCCAACGCAAGAATTGAAGTGCGATTAGATTCCAAACTAGTTGTTGAGCAAATGAGTGGAAAGTGGAAGATTCGACATCCTGAGATGCGAGAGCTCGCTCTTGAAGCAAAGAAGATTCACGCTCACGAGCTGTTGAAATTTATCTGGATACCTCGTGAATCAAATACACATGCTGATCGACTCGTAAATGAGGCGCTCGACGGCGTAATTGCATCAGCAAGAGAGCCGATTCAGCTCAACTACTTGACCGAGCGATTGATTTCTCATGAAGTTCCCACAACGGTTTACTTGGTTCGACATGGAGAAACTCCTTTAACACCCCACCGAAAGTTTTCTGGCGATGGCCCGCTTAATCCTGCGTTAACTGCAAAAGGTTTGATGGAAGCTGAATTAGTTGCGCACGAGATTTCGAAACTTTCACCAGATGTCTTGATTGCCTCGCCACTTCAACGCACGATGCAGACTGCTGACGTTATTTCAAAAGCAACTGGTTTATCAGTCATCAAGGATCCAATTTGGATCGAATGTTCTTTCGGAGTGTGGGATGGACTCTCGATTGAAGAAGTTCGTAAGCAATATCCCCTTGAATATGCCCAATGGCTAGGTAGTACTTCTTATGCACCGCCAGAAGGTGAGTCATATGAATCGGCACAAGCCAGGGCAATTCAAGGACTTCTGAGTTTAGTTGGCGAGTATCCTGGCAAGAAGATTTGCGTTGTGACTCATAATGGAATCATCAAGACTTCTTTGGCAGCGGCTATGAAAGTGGATACGACAGCAATCTTTAATATTGATGTATCTCCGTGCAGCATCTCATCGATTTCAATCTGGCCATCAGATAATTTGATGGCGATTCGTTCGACGAATGAGCGCGGGCACCTTCGATAGGCGTTAACGAATTAGTTGCCTGGGCTCACAGTCGACATGTTGAAATCCTTAATTACTAACGGTGGCACAGACATACTTGTGACATCGCCCGCCCACTCACGGGGTTGAGTCCATTCCGAACTTCCTGAATGTGAAATTCGAGAGAGCGCACTAACAGGGGAGTCATTCCAACGGAAATTATTAGTGGCGCCTTGTACTTCTCCGTTCTTAACGTAATACACGCCATCACGAGTAAGGCCAGTCAAGAGCAATGTATTGGGATCAACCATGCGGATGTACCAAAGAGTGGTGAGAAGTAAACCGTTATCCACCTTCTTCACAAGATCTGCAAGCGAACCACTTCCACCATCAACGCTCATGATCAAGTTATCGCCGAGAGGAGTGTAAGGAAGCGAGGTTAGCTTTGCGCTTGCACGGGTTTGCACGAGAGATTGCAGAACACCATCCTTAATCCAATCAACACGACCTTGCTTCTGGCCATTATCAAAAACAGAAGTGAAGGGACTGCTTGCAGCTGCAGATACGAATGGGGATCCCCCAAGAGTTGGGTGTGCGGGATCGCTAAAAAGTTGGAGTCCGACGTTGGCAAGTTTCTCTCCAACGCGAGTTCCACCGCCTGTCTTTGAAAATACGCTCTGACCTTCAAAGGCATCTCGGGCGCCAGCAACCCACATCATGTAGACATAAATATCGGCGACTGATCCAGAAGGCAGAATTGTGTCGTAACGCCCCGCAGGTAAATCTATTTTCTTTTCTTGCCAAGAGAGCCTTTGGCGAATGCTCTTATCAATCGAGGCTACTGAAACATTTGTGAAATCGTGGGTCTCGACTCCATCCCATGTAGAGCGGCTACGCCCATGAGATTTTCCAGTCATTTCGACTCGACCAACAGGGGAGTCGTGGCGCAGACGCATTCCACCTTTAGAACCCACCCAGATTGTTTGGTGTGTATGTTCGGCATATCCGAATAGTTCAATGGAGTCGGATTGAGAACGGCGCAACATATCACCAAGTTCAGGCGCAAACTTTGAGAAAACTTCGGGGCCAGTTGGAGTATGTGGTGCACTCCAATTTCCAAAAGCAACATCTTTTGCCAAGGGTGCAAAGTCTTCTGCTGCGCCCGAAGCTTTTGCGGCAGCTGTAGCTTCGGAAAGTAAAGATTCAATGTCGCTCTCATTGACGTTGGTTCGTGTTACCGCACCAGATGCCATTGAGCCGCTTGTAGCAACAAAAGCAATTACTGTCACGCTACGCTGTTGAATAACTCCATTCGTAGTGAGAGTGCTATTTGCCCAGCGTAGATTTGCTTGAGTCTTATCGTTCACAACAACAATGCAATCATCGGTAGTCGAGCGCGCTAGAATCTTTTCAACGAGATCTTGTGCTGAGATCATTTGCCCGCCTCCGCCACTGTATTGAGTACATTTATTTTGTCGAACACTGCAGCGGGACATCCGTGGCTGACTGCAGCAACTTGCCCAGGTTGCGCCTTGCCACAGTTAAACGCACCACCCAGAACATATGTTGATGGTCCACCGACCGACTTCATCGCACCCCAGAAATCCGTGGTAGTTGCTTGATACGCAACATCCTTAAGTTGTCCAACAATCTTTCCATTCTTGATGCGATGGAATTGTTGGCCAGTAAATTGGAAGTTGTAGCGCTGCATATCAATAGACCAGGACTTATCTCCCAAGATATAGATCCCGTCCTCAACTGATTCAATGAGTTTTTCGAGCGTAGGACCACTTGGATTTGGTTGAAGAGAAACATTAGGCATGCGCTGAATCGGAACATGTGCGGGGGAATCTGCAAATGCGCACCCATTGCTGCGATCTCGATTAACACGTGCAGCTATGCGGCGATCAAGTTGGTATCCAACGAGCTGGCCATCTTTCACAATGTCCCAACGTTGCGCGGCAACGCCTTCATCATCCCAACCGACAGTGCTCAGTCCATGCTCAGTATTGCGATCGCCAGTGACGTTCATCAATGCAGATCCATACTTAAGATTTCCAAGTTTGTCCGGAGTAGCAAAAGATGTTCCTGCGTAATTCGCTTCATATCCAATTGCGCGATCAAGCTCTGTGGCATGACCGATAGATTCGTGAATTGTTAACCAGAGATTTGAAGGATGTATTAATAGGTCGTACCGACCTGGTTCAACGGAAGGTGCTGCTACTTTTTCTGCTAACAATGAAGGAAGCTGGTCAATCTCGGCATCCCAATTCCAAATCGTGTTTCCCATCCATTCCCAGCCATATCCTGCTGGTTGAGCCAGAGTTCGCATCGATTCAAATCCGTGTGCGCCAATCGAGATAGCTTCAATCTGTGTTTGGACCCGCACACGCTGTTGAGTCGTACTAGTGCCTGCAGAGTCTGCGTAATGCTTTTGTTCTTTTACATACATAGTGTGGGCGCTTGTGTGATTCACTGAAGACGATGCCAACAGCTTTGAACTTAATGATGCAAGACGATCTTTCTTCTCTGCATCCGAGACCGAAAACGGATCGATTTCATATGCAGAAACCCATGACTTGTTTGCATAGACAGGTTCGGGGACAAGGGAAATTTCCTCCGTTGATAAAGGTTTTGAAGTTTTTGCCATGGCCACGGCCGTGTGCGCCAATTTCCTTGCTGAATCAACAGAAACGTCAGGCGAGGACGCGAATCCCCAAGCTCCGTTGACGATGACGCGAACACCAATTCCGAAATTGGTTTCATCTGATTGTGTTTCTGGCCTTGCATCTCGCAGCGCCAAAAGACCGGTTCGAGTTCGCTCAATACGAACATCGACATGAGAGGCGCCAGCCTGGGTCGCCGCGCTGATTGCTGCATCCGAGACTTGTGCGAGAGGCAGGGCGAGGAAGTCTGCATCAACTGTTGTAATCATGTGTGGCACCCTAAAGGAACTCGTGTGACAACGCCACTAGCAGCGAAGTATTCTTTACCTCAAGAAGAGTCGCCCGGATCACCGCGTTATGAGTGGATTTATTTCGACTTGTACCGAGGAAAGTCCGGACTCCAATGGGCAAAGTTGTGGGTAATTCCCACCCGGAGAAATCCGCGGGACCAGTGCAACAGAAAGTAAACCGCCACTTGTTAGTTTTCTAGGGAGTGGTAAGGGTGAAACGGTGGTGTAAGAGACCACCAGTACGTGAAGCGATTTGCGTAGCTAGGTAAACCCAACTTGGAGCAAGACCATGCAGGTGGCGTTTGAGTGTGCCCACACAAGTCACCGGGTAGGTTGCTTGAATCTGTAAGTAATTGCAGATCTAGATGGATGGTGATCTCGCTAGTAATAGCAAGACAGAATCCGGCTTATAGGGCGACTCTTCTTTATCAAATCAATTTGGTCATGCACATGTTGTCTTCGCTCAAGACATATTCGCCAAATGCTTCGCAACTCTGATACCCCAGAGACCTATAGAGTTCACGTGCAGGTTTGAAAGCTACATTTGTTCCTGTCTCAAGGCTCATACGTTTGATCCCACCGCTTCGTGCAAAGCCTTCAATATGAGCAACCATTGCTTTTCCAACTCCTGATCCTCTGGATTTAGCCAAGGTGTGCATCGACTTAAGTTCAGCATGATCTATATCTAGTTTTCTCATGGCACCGACGCCGACAAGTTCCCCATCAATACGTGCGCCGAAGACAGTGATGTCAGGTGCAAACAACTTGGAGGCATCGAGGGCATACACATGCTCGATAGGGGTGGAGGAGGTGCAGAAAAGCCAGTGCGCTTCAAGGACTTGCGCTAGTTCATCAGTTAGGGATTTTTCAGTCGTGATCACTATCGCCACTACCTGAGAATACAGTCTTCGCTCTCGCCTATTGGGTGACTCGTACTTGCGCTCTACAGTTTCGGCTATCAAAATCGTCGTGATTTCATTGGGACGGTTTCGCGAGTAAAAGCTTCACTTTATAGGCGAATCTTCTTTCATGAGTTCGAAGACTTCGGTGAGCCTAAACAAGCTAAGTAAGTACTACGGATCGACCCGGGGAATTTTTGAAGTTACTTTTGATGTACTTGCTGGTGAGGTGATGGGATTTCTCGGTCCGAATGGGGCGGGGAAAACTACAGCCATTCGAACATTGTTGGGATTGATAAAGGCTACAAGTGGCGCTGCAACAATTCTTGGCAAGAACGCTCTAATTCCTAATGTGGAACTACGTAGAAAGATTGGTTACCTCCCAGGAATTGCTGCGACATATGATCGCTATACAGCACTTGGCTATTTGGATTTCATTGCTCGAATGCGTGGACTTGAACTAGAAGCTGAGATTCGCAAATTAGCGCGACGACTTGATTTGGATATCAACGAACATATTCATGATTTGTCGAAGGGAAATCGCCAGAAGGTAAGCGTCATTCAAGCATTCATGCATTCACCCGATGTGCTCTTTCTTGATGAACCAACAAGCGGTCTAGATCCGCTGGTGCAGAGAGAATTCGAGAAGATTCTTGATGAGACTCGCGATAGGGGAGCCGCCATCGTTTTGTCATCGCATGTATTGAGCGAGGTAGAGCACCTCGCTAATCGAATAGCGATAATCGATAGAGGCGAGATTGTCATTGTTGATGAAATTTCAACGCTCAAGGCAAAAGCGCGCCGCCGTATCGATCTCTTCTTCGATAGCAAGATCAAGAGAGATGATTTCAATAAGGTCCCGAATATCAAAGAAATCGAAGTTGAAGACGGTTCTCTACATTGCGTTGTTACGGGTTCGGAGCATGAACTTCTCAAGCGGGCGGTAGAGCTTGGGGTCAATGAGGTTAGAACCCAGGAATCTTCCCTTGAGGAGATTTTCCTTGGATTAGTGAGCGCAAAGTGATTGCTCTCTACTTTAAAACCTGGAGAGATCACTGGAAGACACTTCTCGCGTGGTGCTTCACTCTCATGCTTCTTGTCTCAATCCAGATGTCTATTTATCCAAGCATTACTAAGAATAAGGAAGCGCTCCAGGGATTCCTTGATTCTTATCCAGAAGCGATTCGAAAGATTTTTCGAATGCAGGATTACACATCTGGAGCAGGATTTCTCAGCACGGAACTCTACAGTTTTATGGTTCCACTTGTTTTAATAGCAGTGGGTGCAACTTGGGGAGCAAGTGCAACAGCCGAAGAAGAGGATGAGGGAACAGCCGATGTTCTTCTCACGCTACCGATTTCACGAACTCGGATTCTGCTCTCCAAGATCGCGGCTACGACAACAGTCGTCATTTTTCTGAGCTTCTTAGCGATGGCAAATGTCCTAGCTCTTCGCGGAGTGGTTGATTTGACGATAGATAGCGGAAAATTATTTGCTGCAACTATTTCTAGTATCTCACTGGGATTTTTCTTCACGGGGATCGCATTCCTTATTGGTTCATTTAGTCAGCGCAAAGGTTCTGCGATAGGTGTTGTTACGGGCGTTTCACTGATTGCCTTTCTTATCTATTCACTCTCAGCACTCGTTGATGATTTCGATGCGATTGCACCTTATAACCCAATGGAGTGGGGATTAAAAGGCCAGCCCCTATTCAATGGACTTGATGCTGGAGGAAATTTCAAGTTGGTGATTGGCGGACTTGTCCTCTTAGTTTTAGCAATCATGAAGTTCGATAAGAAGGATATAAGCACGCCATAAGAAAGCAAGAGAAATGAAGCAATGCCAGAGCTGTGGAATGCCTCTGCAAACCGAAAAAGCAGGGGATTGTCGCGGAACAGAAGAAAACGGAACGATGAGCGAGAAGTGGTGTTCACTCTGTTACGCCGATGGAAAATTCATCAATCCCGACACCAGTCTTGAGGAGATGAAGCAGATTATCGATCGAGCGCTGAAAGAGCAGAAGTCAGGATTTCTCATGAGAAAAATGGCTTTGATGCAACTTCCAACGCTGGAAAGATGGAAGAAAGCTTCCTAAGGCGCTCAATTAGGGAATAGGTGCTTCGTAAGGTAACCTTCATGCATTGATGCATCCGCATCAAGAAAATGAAAGCGCAGCTCTTAGCTCGCTTATATGTAAGTCTTATCTTTTCGTAAATACGTCAAGTCACCACGAGACATACATGTCTAGATGATTGGTACGTATTTTCATGTCCTCACTTACTGCTGTAAAAGAAACCACCTTTAGCGACCTTGGTCTTCATTCTGACTTGGTACGAGTGCTCAATAACCAAGGAATTACTATTCCTTTCCCGATTCAAGAAGCCACCATTCCAGATGCAATCGCAGGATGCGACATTCTCGGACGTGGGCAAACCGGATCGGGCAAGACTCTTGCCTTTGGTTTAGCTCTGCTTCATAACATTTATGGCAAGAAAGCAAGACCACACCAACCGCTTGCTCTTGTCCTTGCGCCTACCCGCGAACTTGCCCAACAAATTGATGAAGTTCTTCATCCTTTGGCTCGCTCTATTGGCCACGATTCCGTTGTTATTGCCGGAGGAATGCCATATGGAAAACAAGTGAATGCTCTTAAGAAAGCAACCTCAATTCTCGTTGCAACTCCGGGCCGCCTGATTGATCTCCTTGAAAAAGATGAAGTTCGTTTTGATGCACTTCAAATTACTGTTCTCGATGAAGCCGACCAGATGGCTGACATGGGTTTTCTTCCTGTTGTAAAACAGATTCTTAATCAAACCAAGAAGGGCGGTCAGCGCATGCTCTTTTCAGCAACCCTTGATCGCGGAGTGGACGGTTTGGTTCGTCAGTACCTTAATGAGCCAAAATCACATTCCATTAAGGAAATTGAAGGAACTAAAGCAAAAACAGATCACTATGTCTTTGTTTTGAACCATGCAGATAAGTCCGATATCTCTAATCAAATTGCTTCTCGAGAAGGAAAATCAATCTTCTTTGTACGCACAAAGCGTGGAGCTGACAAGCTTGCGACGAACCTTTCTAGCGTTGGGGTTAAAGTTGGAACACTTCACGGCGGAAAATCCCAAGCCGTTCGCACGAGGACTTTGGCTCGCTTTAAAGAGCAGGATTCCGCTGTATTGGTTGCGACCGACGTAGCAGCGCGCGGAATTCACGTCGATGGAATTGACTTAGTAGTTCACTTTGATGCGCCAGCTGACCATAAAGATTATTTGCATAGATCAGGTCGTACCGCTCGTGCTGGAAAGACGGGTCGAGTCGTAACGCTAGCTACCCATAAGGAACAACGCGCGATTGGTGGAATTACCACTCGAGCAGGCGTCGAGCCATGGGTCATGGCAATCAAACCACTCGATGAGAAGCTCATAAGTATTACTGGAGCAAAGAAGCCCACCGGTATCCCCGTTAAGGAAGTAAAAGAAAAAGCGCCCGCAATGCCACGTCATAAGAGCGCTAAACATCGCGCAAAAAGAGTGCGAAATCGAAATAAGTTTACGAAGGCGGGCTCAGGTAAGAGCCGTAATTTCTAGACTTATCGATTGAATCTCGTCAATCAATCTGGGTGTTAGTAGGCTCGCATCATGACAATCGGACTAGAGAGAATCCTTAGGCACATGGCGTGGGCCAATCAAGAAACTATTAAGCATCTCCAAGCATTGCCTGAAGAATCGTTGAAGGCGTTCGCAACTAATCCTGAGTGGTATGTAGCTGAAATTCTCCACCACATAGTGGAAGCTGCCGATAACTACGCATTTCGAATCACCGGAGAACGTCCAGAAGTGCCAGGCGAAAGTATTCAAGAAATAGAAAATATTGCTGACCTAGAATTCTTAGCAAAGCAGGCGTTAGCAATTGATGCTGCTCTCTTGGAGTCTGCGAAGTTAGATGACACCCAATTGGAATTCACGAACTATTCAGGAAATCGGGTTACAAGATGGCGCTCAACAATTCTTTCGCAAGCCATTCACCATGCCACGGAACATCGTGCCCAAATAGCCTCAGCTTTGGAAGCCAAAGGATTCACGCCGGTAAATCTTGACGACTTAGATTTATGGTCGTATGAAATTGACAAAGGTTAAAGGTAGGCTGAGATTATGTGTAGCAAAGTGAAGTGCAATCGTTGCAGTAAGTGGACTTGGTCTGGGTGCGGCGAACACATTGACGAAGCTTTAGAGGGAGTCCCTCAAGAGCAAATCTGTACCTGTTAGAGCTTTCCTTTTTGAAGTTTCTCCAGAATTTCATCGGCCCTCTCTCGCAACTCCTCTAAATCTGAGAGTCGATCTAGTCCACGCACCTGCTGAGCAATACGATGATTTCGGGCAAACCCTTCGCGATGGCGATCTAGGAAATCCCAATACAAAGTTGTGAATGGGCAAGCGTCTTCACCGGTTCTCTTCTTGGGATCGAAATAGCAGCCCTTGCAGTAATTGGTCATTCGCGAGATATATGCACCTCCAGCTGCATACGGCTTGGTCATCATCGTGCCACCGTCAGCATGCACTCCCATTCCAATTACGTTGGGAACCATTACCCATTCAGTGGCATCGATAAAGACTTCTCGCATCCAATCGAGGAACTGTTGGGGATTAATTCCTGCAATAAGTGCAAAGTTACTGAGAATCATTAAGCGGGGGATGTGGTGTACCCATGATCGCTCTTGAATATCTTCGACTGTGCTTTTCAGGCAGTTCATCTTGGTCTTTGAGGGATCTCGAAATAGTTGGGGCAGTTCAATTTTTGCCTTTAACTGATTGTTCTCTCGATACTTTTCGCCCAAGAACCAGTACATTCCATTGACATATTCCCGCCAGCCGATAATTTGGCGGACGAAAGCTTCAGCCGAAGCGATTGGAATGTCACCCTTTGCATAGCGTTTCACGGCAGCAGAAATAACTTCAGAGGCGTGAAGCAAGCCATTGTTGAGATATGGACTTAACAAAGAGTGGTGAAAAGCCCAATTTTCTGTGGTGACTGCATCTTCGTAGGGTCCAAAATTTGCAAAATGATGCTCTAAGAAATTGTCGAGCTGCTTGAGGGCGCCACTGCGAGTGGTTGCCCAATATTTCTTGGGCTTGTACCCAAGCTCTTTAGCAACTTCCTGGTCAATCGCATCTCGATCGTGCTCTAGGTACTTGGGCCAGGTGTAATTCTTTGGGGGAGGCAGACGATTATCTTTATCGAAATTCCACTCGCCACCCTCAGGTTTTGAACCATTCATCAGCACATTGAGTCGTACACGTTGTTTTCGGTAGAAGTTCTCCATTAAGTAAGACTTCTGACTATCGGCCCATTGAGCAAAGAGATCTCGTGGCGTTAAGAAGAAATCATTGGGATGAAATACGACTCCGAATTCTTTCAGGGCACTTGATTGCCTAAAAGAAGAAGGTTCGGCGGAGTGAATTGGTAAATCACCAAACTTCTTTCGTGATTGCTTTAGCCCATCGATTGTAGTGGCTGCTTTGATGTATTCAACGCGAAAGCCTTCAGTTTCAAGTTCTGCAGCAAAATGTCGCGCACTCGAAATAAGGAAGAAGAGACGCTCTGGATGCCAATCTCTTCCAGAGCACATACGCGCGCTCTCTACGAGAACTACTGCGTCGTCCTTGGAATTCGCCGATTTCAACACCCCATACCCTTTATGGAGATGATCGAACGGGATATAGAGAATCCGCTTCATCGCAAAATGATAGTCAGGTATGCGTGAATCCGTATTAGTTGAACTTTCAACTATCCCTGATAGGGTAGAGGCATGATTGATGCAGAGAAGTTGGAATTCGGACTCGACACATTTGGCGATATGCAAAATGATGATGCGGGTAGGCCGATTTCTGCTGGGCAGACGATCCGCAATGTCGTAGAGCAAGCGGTACTTGCCGACTCATTAGGTCTTGATCACTTCAGTGTTGGCGAACATCACCGTGATGATTTCGCGGTTTCTGCACCCGACACAGTTCTTGCTGGAATTGCAACGCGAACCTGCCGTATCAAATTGGGAACTGGAGTAACAGTTCTATCAAGTGATGACCCAGTTCGTGTTTATCAACGATTTGCGACGATTGATGCGCTCTCTAATGGTCGCGCTGAAATTACTGCAGGCCGCGGATCTTTTATTGAGTCATTCCCACTTTTCGGATACCAACTTGAAGATTATGGAGTTCTCTTTGAAGAGAAGCTCGAACTGCTCGTAGAAATTCTTAAAGAGCATGCAGTCACTTGGTCTGGAAAGACACGAGCCCCTCTCAACAATCAAGAGATTTATCCAAAGACAGAACGTGGATCTATTCCATTACGAGTAGGCGTTGGCGGGACCCCTGAATCTGTGGTTCGAGCTGCTCGCCTTAATGCAAAGCTTGCGATTGCGATAATCGGGGGAGACCCTGCGCGTTTTGCGCCATTCTCAGATCTCTACCGAACTGCAATGAAGGAGTTTGGACACGAGATGCAACCAATCTCAATTCATTCTCCAGGTCATATTTCTGATTCTGACGAACAAGCAATTGAAGAGTTATGGCCGCATTATGAAGTGATGTTTGGTCGAATTGGTCGCGAGCGCGGCTGGGGAC
>VFFD01000056.1 GCA_018882745.1 Candidatus Nanopelagicaceae bacterium | reverse complement strand
CATTAAGAAAGTAGTGCGGGTAAATGAACCACTACCTTTTGGCAGCACGCGCGTGTATCTACAAGCTAATGGCTACTCACCTCTCGTTACGGTGAAAGATAAGAGTGGCGAAGTGAAATTCGAAGGGCCAGTTCCATTCTTGCCACAAGATTCCAACCTCACATCAATCGGTGCAATTAAAGTTCCTGATATGGAGCCACAAGTTGGATTTGTGGGTTCGTTCTTACCAACAGCTGCGCGCGACAAAGTACGGGGCGGCTTTTCATCATTTCCTGAACTACTTGATCCGAGACTTTTAGTTTCGGTGTGGACGGGAGATTTAAAGATGGATACCGGCGTCCCACAATCGGTGTATCGCATCGATACTGAAGATATGGAACGGATTGGATTGTGGGCGTTAAGAATTGGTGAGACATATCAATTCGAGGTGGGTTCCATCACATTCAATGGCGTGATTCCATGGGTAAATCTCCAAGTAGTACGCGATCCCGGGAAGCAATATGCGCTCTTTGGAAGTATTCTCGCCATTATCGGATTGATGGCTTCACTCTTTATTCGTCAACGACGAATCTGGGTACGTGAAGTGAATGGCAAACTTGAAATTGCTGGGCTAGCGCTCAATAGGTTGCCAGGTTTAGATGAAGAAATTAAGAAAATGGCGACCGAGATGAAGGAGGCGAAATGACTAAGACAGATTGGGCATATGTCTCTAATGATCTGGTTTATGGAGCGCTCTTCATCTACACAATCGCTTTCATTCTCTATACCTATGAAACAGCATTCGCGGTCCGCGCCAATAAAGAAGGCGCTTCAAGTGCGATTGACCGCACCAAGACTGCAAAATCAAGTCGTATCGCCACAATAGTTTTCTTACTTGCCACTGCTGTCCTACTTCTCGGAGTTGTTGCGCGTGGAGTTTCTGCAAGCCGTGTGCCATGGAGCAACATGTATGAGTACTCCATTAGCGGAGCTTTAACTTTTGCACTGGCGTATCTGATTGTCGGGCGCAAATATGATCTGCGTTGGCTCGGACTTCCAATATCCATTGCAGTTCTGTTAATTCTTGGAACAGCTATTACCTTGCTCTACCGCCCCAGTGCACCACTTGTTCCTGCGCTGCAATCAACGTGGTTAGTGGTTCACGTCTTTGCGGCAATTCTTTCTGGTGGCGTCTTTCTACTTTCTAACACCATTGCTGCTACATATTTGTGGCTTGATCGCATGGAACGTAAAGGCGAGCGAACAGCTTTTGCAAAGCGCCTGCCGACACTCGAAGTGCTTGATCAACTTTCATATCGCTTAGTTGCATTTGTATTTCCATTGTGGACCTTTGCAGTTATTGCTGGTGCAATCTGGGCTGAAGCTGCATGGGGACGTTATTGGGGATGGGATCCTAAAGAGACCTGGGCGTTTATTACCTGGATCTTGTATGCCGCCTATTTGCATGCACGTGTGACTGCTGGATGGAAAGGTCGCAAAGCGGCTTGGTTATGTTTATTGGCAGGCTCTACTTATTTGTTTAATTATGTTTACGTAAATGTTTGGGGCACAGGTCGCCACACATATTCTGGCTTGTAGAGTTTTTATGACTTACAAAGTTGAGTGCCATGAATTATCTCCTGACGAATGGTTAAGGCTGCGCGAGATTCGATTAGCTTCACTTCAAGATAGCCCTGACGCATTCGGGGGAAATCACCAACGTGAGAGTGAATTTAGCGAGCTAGAGTGGCGCGAACTATTCACTAAAAATACTTATCTTGTTGCGACGCTCAACGGAAAAGATATTGCGATGATGTTTTTAGAGAAATTGCGTGGAGATTTTGGGGCAACGTGCTGGGTTGGAGGATGTTGGAGTAATCCACAATATAGAGGCACTGGAGCGCTACGGGCGATGTTCAATTACGTTGATTCGGTTGCAGAAGAAAAAGGATGGCAGATTCAAGGCCTTGGAGTTTTTGTAGTCAATGAATCGGCTATTGCTGCGTATGAAAAACTTGGGTTTAAAGCGATGGGTGAAGTGCAAGAAAGTACGCGAAAGCCAGGCAATTTCTACCAGCGGATGATTCGCGGTCTATAACTTACGTAAGAAATCTGGATTGTCGTCCGGTGGAACAATCTTGCCTTTACGACGACGGCGACCGTTTCCTTTGGGGCGACCAGCAATAATCCAGGCCAGAGAGCCGATTCCAGGGACAAAAATAATGATCACTAGCCACGCCCATTTAGGAAGGCTTCTAATCTGATTTTCTGGGGTTCGCGAACAATCAATGATCGCAAAGATCATCAGCGCAAGAACGATGATTGTGGCGATGACTGCGATGCGGACCATGAAGGAATTTTACCGCGCAACCAGCAACGCCGCGAAAGAAAGAGCGAGAGCGTAAATAATTTGAATTCGACCAGTCTTTGCTAGGAGATCTATGAGCGCAGTTCCGCTCGCGCCAGAATTAACAGCTCTTACCGACTTAGAAACTAGAGGCAGAGATAGAAGAGCAAGCAAATAGAAGAAAGAGAAGAACGTTAGAGCCACCGACATGGCGAGGGCAAAGAACATCAGCCACTTATATAAGTCACGTGTTCCTTGATCTCCCATGACGACAGCAAGAGTCTTCTTATCTGCGCTCTTATCATTTTCTAGATCTCGCAGATTATTGAGAACCAAGATTGCGCAAGCCAGGGCGCCCATCGCGAAGGATGCAAGTAGAACTTCTCGGGAGACTGATTCAGTTTGTACATAATAAGTTCCAACCGTTGCAACAACCCCGAAGAAGATAAAGACTGAAACTTCACCGAGCGCTTGATAGCCATAAGGTTTAGGACCGCCGGTATATGTCCACGCTGCGAGGATGCAGATCGCACCAAGAATGATAAGTAACCATGAAGTGCGTGAAGCCAGAATCAATCCAGCAATTGCAGCGATAGCGAAGGAGATAAACGCAGCTTTCTTTACATCTTTAGCGGTTGCAGCCCCAGATCCAACAAGTCGCATAGGACCGATGCGATGAGCATCTGTGCCTTTGATGCCATCGGAGTAATCATTGGCGTAATTGACGCCAACTTGAAGAGCAAGCGCGACGATAAGGGCTAAAAGTGTGTGAAGGACGGTGGCGTTATAGCCAGCAAAAGCAGTTCCAACTAAGACAGGGGCAATAGCAGCAGGGAGTGTTTTAGGACGAGCTCCTGCGATCCATTGTTCACGCGTTGTCATCAGCTAGTTTCTTTCGATCGGGTTTTCCAATACCTAAGTATGGAATAGCAGAAACTTTAATCAGCTCTTTTGGTGAGGCATGTGCGCCGAATTTTCCACGGAGCCGACCTTGAAGGTCGTTGAGGTCAATGCTTTGTGTGGTGGCGATACAGAGTTTCTCGCCCCATTCTTTATCTGATTTTGCAAAGGCCACGATTTCTAGGGAAGCGAATTCAGATTGTAAGAAGTTTTCAATAGCGCTGAGTGAGATTTTTTCTCCGCCGGAATTGATTTGGTCATCGGATCTTCCACTTACTTTCACAATTCCGTTCTCGATGCTGCCGTAATCATTGGTGAGAAACCAACCGTCATTGATCGGAAAATCTCCGTTGAGATAACCAAGTGCAACTTGAGGACCTTTAAGGGCGATTCGCCCATCCTGAATTTCTACCGTGATTCCGTCGATGGGTGCACCGTTGTAAATTACTCCGCCAGAAGTTTCGGTCATTCCGTAGGTAGTAATTACATTGATGCCAGAGTTAGTGGCTTCTTTGTGAAGTTCGGAGCCAAGTGGCCCACCACCAACCAAGACTGCTTTGCATTGCTTTAAATGAGAAAGGAGTGTCGCGTCACCGTTGAGCGCACGATGTAATTGGGTAGGAACAATCGCGGAGTAATCGGCTTGGCTTTCAACGCCAACAGGTTCAGTACCAAGTTCAATGGAACGGATCAAAATATTCAAGCCTGCGATATGAGATGTGGGAAGAAGAAGTGACCAGCGCTCGCCACTTGAAGCTCCTAAGAATTTATGGGTAGCGCGTGCATTTGCAATCAGTGATTGTGCGGATAAGAGCACTGATTTTGGATTTCCAGTTGAACCGGATGTTGTTACAACGAGAGCGGTTCGCGAATCAATCTCAGTGAGATCAAGTGGAGTGGTCGATAGCGCGGGTCCATCGCCCTTAAGTGCGAGCAATAACGCCTCAAGGAATTGTGGGGTCGACCACGAAGATTCGATGGTGCGTACTTTTCGCTTTACCGTGGAAACCATAACCACCGTAGGGTATGCCATATGAGCAAGCCGATTAAACGCGAACCCGGTAGCCGAGATATTCCGCAATGGAAACGTGGCGCAGGATCTGAAGATTTCACTGATGTGCGTTATGAAATTGCAGAAGGAATGGCGAAGATAACAATCAATCGCCCGCACGTTCGTAATGCATTCCGCCCAGAAACGCTCGCGGAGTTACAACAAGCATTTAATTTTGCTCGCGATGATGACAAAGTCGGCGTAATTATCTTCACTGGCGAAGGCGATGAAGCATTCTGTTCTGGTGGCGATATCTCTGTTCGTGGCGATGATGGATATATCGGTAGCGATGAAGTTGGTAAAAAAGGAATCGGTCGCCTTAATGTTTTAGATCTACAAGTTCAGATTCGTCGCACGCCAAAACCAGTTATCGCCATGGTTGCTGGTTGGGCAATTGGTGGCGGCCATGTTTTGCATGTGGTCTGCGACATCACAGTTGCTGCAGATAATGCAAAGTTTGGTCAGACCGGACCGATGGTCGGATCGTTCGATGGTGGATATGGCGCAGGCCTACTTGCACGCCATGTTGGCCAGAAAAAAGCGCGCGAGATCTGGTTTATGTGCCGACAGTACGACGCTCAAGAAGCGCTCGACATGGGCTTGGTAAATACCGTTGTGCCAGTCAAAGAGCTCGAAGCAGAAACAGTTTCCTGGGCGCGAGAGATGCTCCGTCACTCACCGATGGCGCTCCGACTTCTCAAAGCAGGCCTCAATGCTGCAGATGATGGACTTGCAGGAGTACAACAACTTGCCGGAGATGCAACCTTGCTCTTTTATTTAACGGAAGAGGGACAAGAAGGTCGCGATGCATATAAAGAGAAGCGCGCACCTAATTTCGATAAATTCCCTAAGCGTCCGTAACCGCTTGTAGATCATGTCTTTCACGCTCGAGGATGCGCTCGCATCTCTTCGAGTTGTAGCGCTGCCGATGAAGACAAAGTTTCGCGGTATTGAGGTACGTGAAACCGCTTTATTTGAAGGCCCTGCAGGATGGGCAGAATTCGCACCATTTATTGAGTATGACGCCCGTGAATCTCTAGCGTGGCTCGAAAGTGCGATTGAAGCTGCAACTATTCACGTTCCTGCTGGAAAGAGAACATCAATCCCGGTTAACGCCACAGTTCCAGCAAGTAACGATGTTTCAGAGATCGAAGAGATTCTCTCGTGGTATCCCGGCGTTGATACGGTAAAGATAAAAGTTGGAACTGGAATTCGGGAAGATTTAGCGCGGATATCCCGGGTCCGTAAAGTTTTACCCACGGCAAAGATTCGCGTTGATGTGAATGGTTCATGGAGCGTGGATGATGCAATCTTCAATATCCGAACTATTTATGGCGAGGTTGCCGGCAACTTCTTGGAATATGTCGAACAGCCTGTGGCGAGCCTTAATGAACTTCGAGAGTTAAAAGAAAGGCTAATCGTTGATGTCAAGATTGCGGGAGATGAAGTCCTAAGAAAAGCGGAAGATCCCTTTGCAATCAATCTTGATGGGGCTATCGATGTTCTAATGCTGAAAGTTTCTCCACTAGGTGGCATCAAACGCTCATTGGAATTAGCAGCGCATCACAAGCTTCCCGTCGTTGTTTCGAGCGCTTTGGAATCCGTAGTGGGAATCTCTTATGGCTTGAAGTTGGCAGCACAATTACCAGTACTTAACTATGCGTGTGGCTTAGCGACGAGCGCTTTAATGAAAGCAGATGTTGGGGTTATTCCAATAGAGAATGGCGCAATGAGCGTTAGTACTCCAGAAATATCTCGCGAAATGTTGGAGAAACTCACAGTCTCCCAAGAGCGATTAGAGTGGTGGCGCAATCGCATCACAGAGGTATGGAGATTGAGGGGGGCAAAGTGAGCGTATCTACCGCACTTGCTCGCCATACCGTTCGTCAATTAATCGAACTTGGCGTTGAAGATGTTGTCTTATCTCCGGGTTCCAGAAATGCACCGCTATCAATCGCGCTCTATCAAGCAAGTGAAAAAGGACTAATTAATCTCCATGTCCGTATCGATGAACGCGGCGCAGCATTCTTTGCATTAGGCATTTCTAAGGCTTCAGGCAAATACGTTCCAGTGGTCTGCACTAGCGGAACTGCAGTAGCAAATTACTACCCCGCAGTCCTGGAGGCTCATCACAGCGAAGTTAATCTACTTTTGCTTACCGCCGATCGTCCTTCACGTTTACGTAAGACTGGTTCCAATCAGACTACTAATCAATCGAACATCTTCGGAGATTTCGTGCGACATAGCGTTGATACCGCAGCGCCGATTGATTTGTCTCATTTCCTCAACGGCCATGGACCAGTTCATATCAATCTCCAATTTGATGAGCCGCTCTTGCCAGAAGATTCCAGCGATTGGTTATCGGGAATCCACCCCACACCAATAGCTAAAGGTGAAATAGTCCCAGGAGAGATTTCAGTAACCTCATCGAAGAACGTCCTATTCGTCGGACACGATCGCGCTGGATTTAGCGTGGATGAAATTGAAGATTTCGCTACAGATCTTGGCGCGCTACTAATCGCAGAAGATCCCTTGGTATTTGAAGGTGCGATTGCACATGCACCAATTCTCTTATCTGATGATCGAGTGCGACGTGAGTTAAGTGCAGATCTCGTTGTAGTTATTGGTCGCACAACTCTTTCTCGAAGCATAAATGCTTATATTCAAGGTTCAAATCGGGTGACGGTGATTGATCCCCGAACTGAAAGCGTGGATACCGCTCGCACTGCAGATGAGATTCACCGCGTCATTCCTTCACTTAAGGACCCGGTAGAGATTGATCAGGCTTGGCATGACGCGTGGCATAAATATGAAGAAGTAGCTGCTGCCGCCCTTGCGGTACTTCCGGATTGGTCAGAAGCAGAAGTAGCTGCAGTTGTGGCAGAAGAGCTCGAGAACGATGCAGCGCTCTTCATTTCTTCATCACGTCCTATTAGAGATTTTGAGAGCTTTGCAGTCCCACGTTCTGGCATTGAGACCTATGCCAACCGTGGACTTGCAGGAATTGATGGGAATATCTCAACCGCGATGGGTATCGCCTCCAAACATGATGAGACATACGCAGTAATCGGCGATCTTGCTTTCTTACATGACATCTCAGCGCTCGCTAATCAAACTGATGACACATTGACCATCATTGTGGTCGATAACGATGGTGGTGGGATCTTTTCAACCTTGCCACAACGTGGAGTTGATGGCTTTGAAACAATCTTTGGAACTCCCCATGGCCGTGATATTGCCGCGATAGTAAAAGGATTTGGAGTTTCGGTTGAAGAAGTGCGGAGCGGTAAAGAGCTACACATTGCTTTGCAGCGGATTCATCCCAAGCTCCATGTCATTGTGGCGAAGATGCCAGATCGCGAAGCAAATGCAGATTCGATTTATGAGGTAGTAAAGAAGTTTAAAGAGCTAGTGCTTCTCTAAAGCGCTACGCATCGGCAATAACTTCGCTTGGCTCTCGGCATATTCACGTTCCGGG
>VFFD01000009.1 GCA_018882745.1 Candidatus Nanopelagicaceae bacterium | reverse complement strand
ACATTGATAAGATCTTCGAGAACTTTGTTGCCACTATTCAACCTGGTGGTTTTCTAGTGCTCTGCGCCGACGATCCAGGCGTTCAGCGACTTATGAAGTATTTGAATTCTCATGGTAACCCTGATGTCGAGGTAACTACCTATGGAGAGGATGCTATGGCCGACATCAAGTTAGATCGCATCAATGTCTCTCCCAAAAGCGCTTCTGCTCGAGTGACAATTAAGGGAAGAGTTGTGGGCGAAATGGAGCTCGCCATTTCAGGTCGTCATAATATTTTTAATGCTGCAGCATCACTGGCAGCCGCAATCAAACTCGGTGCTAACCCAAATGATGTTATTGCGGGGCTGAAGCTCTTTACGGGTGCGCGGCGCCGTTTTGAAGTAAAAGGCGTAGTCAATGGAATCACGGTCGTAGATGATTACGGTCATCATCCAACAGAAATACGTGCAACGTTAGAGATGGCTCGAATAACTGCGGGAAGTGGGAGAGTTCTTGCGATCTTCCAGCCTCATCGCTACTCAAGAACTCGGGCATTTTCCGAGGGTTTTGCTCAAGTCCTGGAATTAGCAGACCACACCTACCTACTCGAGATTTATCCTGCCAGTGAGAGCCCGATGCCTGGAGTCACTTCTAGTTTGATTGCATCAAGAATGAGCAGTGAATTGGTCACGTATGAACCCTCAATGCCAACAGTCGTGGAGATGGTGGCGCGCGACGCGCGTTCAGGAGATCTCATTATTACTCTGGGGGCTGGCGATGTCAGTGCATTAGGCAAACTCATCATTCAAGCGTTAGAAAACTAATAGCCAGTCATGAAGAGGGCTAATAAAGGAATCGCATCTAAACCAATTCTTTTGATGAGTTTTCTGGTTCTTGCTGGAGCTGCCTATCTGCTCGGATGGAGCAAGATATTTGTTGTAGAGAATATAGTAATTGCCTCGCAAGATAAGGAAGTTGTCAAAGAGATAACGATGAAGATGGCACAACCTCCCGCTGTAGTTCAGATTGGTGAGCCCTTGGCACGAGTTGATCGCCGAGAAATTGCCTCACGGTTACGTGAACTGTTATGGGTTGATAATGTAGAACTCAATCGGAATATCTTCTCTGGTGAAGTTAAGGTAAAAGTTCTGCCGCGCAGTCCCATCGCTCGATTGGTCTCAACCAACAGCGCAAACGTAGAGAGCATTGGATTTATGAGTAAGGAGTTAGATTTCTTCTATCTACCCCGCCAAGCAGTCCAGCAAGCAATAGCGACGGGAGAGACAAATTGGGGCGATATCCCGGAGTTGAAGTTCTCTGGCGAGATTCAGAGCTCCACTAGCGCTATTCGGAGTGATATTCGAGAGCTCATCACGACTTTGTCTACCCAGGGCTATGGAATAAGCACAATTGATGTGAAGAGCCCCTCGGAATTCAATAGTTCTATCGTGAGAGATAGCAAGAGGTTGGATGTTTTCTGGGGGAGTGTCAAAGAACTGCAGTTAAAGATTGACGTCATGGAGCGACTTTTGGAGTTGAAGGAAAACAAGCGAATCAAGAGTGTCAATCTTGCAAATCCAGTTGCTCCCATTGTGAAGTAGTAATCACTTTGTAAGTGAAAATATAAATCGTGTCGGTATTTGCCACGACCGCCACCCGCGCCTACTTTTGCGCGCACAGAAGATGGAAACTCTAAGTCTAAAGTTGAGAATTAGGGTTCAAAGAGAGGCGAAAAAGTGGCAACACCACAGAATTATTTAGCAGTCATCAAAGTTGTTGGAATTGGTGGCGGTGGAGTTAATGCAGTTAATCGAATGATTGACGCAGGTTTAAAGGGCGTTGAATTCATTGCAATTAACACTGATGCACAAGCGCTTCTCATGAGTGACGCTGATGTGAAATTAGATATTGGAAGAAAGTTAACGCGCGGACTTGGCGCCGGTGCAGCACCAGAAATTGGAAAGCAAGCCGCCATTGATCACACTGAAGAAATTGAAGAAGTACTGCGCGGTTCTGACATGGTTTTTGTCACTGCTGGTGAAGGTGGAGGAACTGGAACAGGTGGGGCTCCAGTTGTGGCAAAAATTGCAAAAGAGCTCGGCGCTCTTACTGTTGGTGTTGTAACTCGTCCATTTAGTTTTGAAGGAAAGCGTCGCGCGACACAAGCGGAAGAAGGAATTGAAAATCTCCGTAAAGAAGTAGATACCTTGATTGTGATTCCAAACGATCGTCTACTGTCAATTTCTGATCGTTCAATCTCGGCTCCAGAAGCTTTCAAAACTGCAGACCAAGTTCTCCTCTCGGGCGTTCAAGGCATCACAGATTTGATTACGACTCCAGGTCTCATCAATCTTGATTTTGCTGATGTCAAGAGCGTGATGGATGGTGCGGGTTCAGCCCTTATGGGAATTGGATCAGCTCGTGGCGAAGCGCGCGCGACTCGTGCTGCAGAACTTGCAATCTCTTCTCCGCTTCTTGAAGCATCTATTGATGGTGCTTATGGCGTGCTTCTCTCTATCGCGGGTGGCTCAGACCTTGGTCTATTTGAGATTAGCGAAGCAGCAGAATTGGTTGCCAAGTGCGCACATCCAGATGCCAACATAATCTTCGGTACCGTTATTGACGATGCGCTCGGAGATGAAGTCCGCGTTACTGTCATTGCCGCGGGTTTTGATGGGGGAGCACCCAAGAAAGTTTCTGTTCCCGTAATCTCAACTGCAACTCTGAATGGGCAAGCAGATCCCATCCCGTCTAATGACCCGATTGCTGTTGCGATGGAGACTCCAGCTCCTCAAGCTCGTCGCCGTATTACTTTTGAAGAACTCGTCGCAGAAGACGAGATTGATATTCCAGACTTCATGAAGTAATTCCCGCATTCATGTCGAGGTCGCTCTTTACCTCGCGCGAAGGTGGCGTGAGCTCTGCACCTTATGAGAGTTTCAATCTTGCTACACATGTAGGCGATGAACTAACCAAGGTTATTGAGAATAGAGAGATTCTCGCCGAGCGTTTTGGAATCAATCTAGAGAACATCTTCTTTATGAACCAAGTTCACGGCCGAGATGTCGCAGTCATCGATGAAAATTCGCGATTTTCTGAACTGCAGACCGTTGATGCCCTCTTCACTACGCGCAAAGGTGTTGCCTTGGTGGTCTTGATTGCTGATTGCATTCCACTGCTTCTCCATTCGGAACGAGCGGTCGCCGCTGTTCACGTCGGACGACAAGGTTTGGTTAAAGGGGTGTTTGAAGCAACCTTGAAACTCTTTCAAACTCATGGCATCACATCAGGCGAGATGCGCGCCGAACTAGGACCATCTATTTGTGGCCAGTGCTATGAAGTAGGCAGTGCGATGTATGAGGACGTTACCAAGCAAATTCCTGCGTCAGCAAGTGAAAACTCGTGCCTCAATATTGAAGCAGCGTTGGTATCGCTCCTTGAGGAAGAAGGAATTGCATGGAGCTCAATGGGGGAGTGCACCGCACATAATGATGCTTATTTTTCCTATCGCCGTGATGGAGTCACAGGTCGCCAGGCCGGAGTTATAACGTTATGAATAACGAACGGAAGAGAGAGATTGCAGATGCTCTCGCATCGGTTCGTGCGAAGATTCCAAACCAGGTAACTCTTATTGTTGTAACCAAGACTTTTCCGACCAGCGATGTAGAGATTCTCTATGAACTAGGCGAGAGGAACTTCGGAGAGAATCGAGATTCAGAAGGGGCAGAGAAATCGGCACTTCTCCCTGATGATGCCCAATGGCATTATCAAGGGGGAATCCAGAGCAACAAATTACGTTCCATTGTGGCCTGGAGTGATTTCATACATTCCCTGGATGAGATCCGCCATGCAGAGAAGATCTCGACTGTCGCGCTAGAAATCAAGAAGAGGCAGAATTGTTTTATTCAAATCAACTTAGATTCTGACCAGGAAAGTGAAACTCGAAGTGGAATTAAGCGATCAGAGCTCACGAGATTTGCCAATGAAATTTCACAGTTCTCAGGAATCAGCATTGTTGGAGTAATGGGGGTAGGACCGCTGAATAGTGATCCCCGGCCTGCTTTTGCTGAATTACAAAGCGCCAGCCACGAACTGCAGAATGTGATTCCCGAGGCCACTTTTATCTCTGGAGGAATGAGTGGGGACTTTGACATTGCTCTGGAATATGGCGCGACACATGTTCGCATTGGCAGTTCAATACTCGGCTCTCGCTAGCCCCCGCTCTAAAATTCAACCATGTCTAATGCATTGAGAAGAATGACCAACTACCTTGGTCTCACAGAAGATGATGGCACAACTCAAGAAGCTGTGGCTGTTCGTCCCAAGGTTGCTCCGGTCAAGCGTTCAACCCCGACGTTAAGTGTCGCTCCTCAACTTCCTGTTGCACATGCACCGCAAGTTCAGGATGCTGCACCGATTGATCGCATCGTGACGATCACTCCTCGTTTTTATAGCGAAGCTCGCGCTATTGGTGAGTATTACCGCGAAGGTAATCCTGTCATCATGAATCTCAGCGATATGGAAGAGTCTGAAAGAAAGCGTCTCATCGATTTTGCTTCTGGCCTTGTTTTTGGACATGCTGGAACAATTGAGCGCGTGACCTCCAAGGTATTTCTTCTCTCACCTCCAAATGTGATGGTGAGCTCTGAAGATAAAACTGCCGCTGCTAATGCCAGCCTCTTTAACCAGAGCTAGTAAAAACTTTCTGTGATTAATCTCAGCGATTGGGTGGTTCTCGCTCTCAATCTCTTTCTCATCGCGCTCTTTGCACGATTGATTTTGGATTATGTCCGCATGTTCCGTCCATCCTGGCGTCCACGCGGAATCATTCTCCCGCTCGCTGAGATCATCTACATGATTACCGATAAGCCCTTGAGTTTTGTACGTCGCTTTATCCCGCCCTTGCGCATGGGTCCAGTTGCACTTGATCTATCTTTCATCGTCCTCTTTTTCGGCACACAGATCCTCATCGCATTTATCGGTTAATTCCTCTCGCACTGTTCCAACTGTTGTAAGTCTTCACATAGACTCCAATCATGGAACGCACTGCGGCGCTCGAACTTGATGCGCATGATCCACTTCGCGAATTTCGAAATCGGTTTGTCATTACAGATCCTGATACCTGTTACCTCGATGGAAATTCACTAGGTCGTTTACCTCACGCAACAGTTAAAGCAATCAACGATTTCCTGACCCAAGAATGGGGCCCTGAAGTAGTAGCGGGCTGGGGCCATTGGGTGGATGAGGCCCAATCTGTTGGTGATTTGATTGGTCGAAGCGCGCTTGGAGCAGCTCCCGGACAAGTTCTTGCCTGTGACACAACCTCGGTTAATTTCTATCAACTCGCTGCTGCCGCAATCCGCGCACGGCCTGATCGCAAGAAAATCATTATTGATGCGGCGAATTTCCCTACTGATCGCTACATCATGCAAGGCCTTGCCGATCAACTTGGTTTGAAACTCATCACTATCGATAACGAAGATCCAACAATCTCTGATCATGAATTGATTACTCCCGAGATTTTAAAGAAGTACATGTCCGATGATGCTGCCCTCGTGAGTCTTGAAGTTGTGCAATATCGCTCAGGTGCGCGACAGGACATCAAGGCCATCAATGAATTAGTGAAGAGTTACGGCGCACTGATGCTCTGGGATGCTGCCCATGCTGTTGGTTCTGTCGCCATGGATTTCGATAAGAATGGTGTTGAACTGGCTGTTGGTTGTACATATAAATACGGAAACTCCGGCCCCGGAGCTCCTGCCTGGCTTTATGTTTCGAAGCAGATGCAGAAAGAACTCCAGGTTCCCATCCAAGGTTGGTTTGCCCAGCGCGATCAATTCGCCATGGGACCGACCTTTGAGCGAGACGAGAGCATCCGTGGATTTCAAATCGCCAGCCCTTCATTGATGGGGCTGCGTTGTATCAAGACTTCCTTTGAAATGATTGAAGAGGCGGGGATTAATGAAATAGAAAAAAAGGCTGCTCAAGGTACTGCGATGATGATTGAACTCTATGAGCAATGGCTCGCTCCGCTTGGTTTTACTCTCAACACACCACGCAATCACAATCAGCGCGGTGGACATATTTCTCTCGTACACGCTGAGGCAGAGAAAATTGCTATCGCACTTCGCAAATTCGCCAACGTTATTCCTGATTATCGCGTTCCTAATTCCATACGCGTAGCAATATCTCCGCTAGCTACCTCCTATGTTGAGGTCTATGACGGCTTCCAACGTATCCGCGATCTAGTGAGCACTCGTCAGTATGAGAAAGTCACCACGGGAGGCTCCCGAGTTACATGACCGACAACCATGATGCCGCCCTTACGTACAGCTCCTATCTCAAAGTGGACGAGCTTTTAAAACTTCAACAACCACTCTCGGATGGCCCCGAACATGACGAACTTCTCTTTATCGTCATTCACCAAACGTATGAACTCTGGTTTAAAGAGTTGATTCATGAATTTAAAGCTGTTCAGCGCTCGCTGGAAGCGGGTGATACCCATTACTCGCTTTCTATCTTGGGGCGCATTCGAACCATTATGAAGATTTGTGTAGCTCAAATCGACATTCTTGAAACGATGACTCCACTTCAATTCAACTCTTTCCGAGATCGTTTAGGTGCCTCAAGCGGATTTCAATCAGCCCAATTCCGAGAGGTTGAAGCAATTCTTGGCAGACGTGATAGCAAAACTGCTGCACATCTGATGCCCGAAGATAAAGCACGAGTTGAAGCACTTATGAAGACACGATCAATTTGGGATAGCGCACTTAGATATGTGCACTCACGTGGCTTTGCAATTCCGGACCAGATACTTGATCGTGACTACTCGAAACATTATGAACCCAACTCTGATGTGCAGACCTCTTTGCTTGACATGCATCGCAATGACCCAGAAGGTTCACTTATCTGTGAACGCCTTGTTGATATCGATGAAGGTCTACAAGAGTGGCGTTATCGACATGTAAAGATGGTCGAACGCACTATTGGCCATAAATCAGGAACGGGTGGCTCTAGCGGCGCTGATTACTTAGCTTCAACTTTGTTTAAGCCAGTGTTTCCCGATCTCTGGGAGATCAGAAGTAAGTTTTAAGCTACTTTTTCTTGTACCCGATAGGGCACTTGGGATTGACTGCGGTGATTTTCTTTGTGATTTTTCCCTTAGTGCAAGTGATGGTGATTTTCTTCTTACTCGAAGGGTTCGTAGTCATGCTCGAAATAGGAGATGGACTTTGTTGCGGAGTAGGTGTTGCCGAAGGAACAGAGGGGACAAGGTACTTCTGGATCTGATTCATGAGCGTCGGGTTCGCAGCGGGTATTCCTTGTGTAGCGCTGCATAAATCGTTACAAGTTTTCGTACAGCCAGCGCCATTGCTCGAACTTTGGGCACCGATGTATAGCCAAGAACCCTCAACCATCTTTAGAAGCGGCGATCCCGAATCACCCCCACAAATGGTTTTCTCCACTGAGATCTTTGTGACAGTGAATGTATTTGGCTTCAACGAAGCGAATTGTGGCGGGATAGTTTTTCTCAACTGAGTTTCCAGTTGAAATGGAATCGGACTTGTTTTACCGCACGGCGGCGAATCAACGAGTGCAGTACAACCATATCCAACATGGAGTACGTCCGCCTCTTGAGCAACCCAATTTGTTATCTGATCTATTGTTGCAATCTTTACAACCTTAGCGTTTGGAAATGGCGCCTTAAGAATAACAATTCCAAAATCGTTGTCATATGGGAATTGAGTTGTAGAAAATCCATCTGGAACAAGGAATGATTCGACTTGAATTCGAAGTGTTGTTGCATCGCGTAGATCAGAGCCCGGTGAGGCAACCCAGAAGTTACTTGCGGTGCCGCCAAGGCAATGTGCTGCTGTGAAAACTATTTGGGGAGCTACCAGTGCACCGCTGCACCCAGAATTAGTTGCATATTGACCCTGCAGCAATCCAACAACAATCGGATTTGCAATAGATTCTTGGCCGCCATAGATGGGCCAAGCGTTTGGCAACGGCAGTAGAAGTGAGAGTAGAACGCTCGCAAGAATCGGAAAGAACCGTTTACTGGCTCGGTTTCTGACTGACTTTTGCATTTTCTTACGATAGAGATTTATCTAGAGAGAGAACAAGTCCTAGTTCATCTTGACCGGGCTTAAGTGCGAAGTCTCGTTCGAAAGAAAGTGCCAACACTTCCTCACTAATCCATACCTTTCCGTTTTCAATGGCGGAGGCTGATGCAGCATCAGAATTCCATTTCACTTGAATGCGATCACTGACATCGAATCCTGAAGCTTTACGTGCATCTTGGATTGCTCGAATGGCTTCGCGAACGATTCCTTTTGAGATGAGTTCCGGAGTAAGAGTGAGGTCGAGTGCAACGCTCTCACCGGAGTGGGAAGTGACAGCCCAACCAGTTCGGGGCGTTTCAGTGATGACAAGATCTTCTTCCGTTACGTCAGCGACTGAGCCGTCTCCATACGGCAGAGAGAACTTGCCATGTGTTCTTACTTCAGAGACGAGTGCTGTGGCATCAGAAGATGAGATTACTTTTGCAATCGCTTGGACATCGCCGCCGAATTTTGCGCCGAGGCTGCGGAAATTAGCTTTGATAGAGATATCAACAAGTCCTGATCCGGCACTTGATAGATCATCAAGGTTTTCAACATTGAGTTCATCTGCGATTTGATCGCGAAGCTCGGTGGAGAGTGACTTCCATGCAGGTGCGGCAATGAGAGCGCGCGAGAGAGGTTGGCGAATCTTTACTTGTGATTGGGCGCGGGAGGCGCGACCAAGTTCTACAAGCCTGCGGGTAAGTGCAACATCTTTTGAAAGCTGCACTTCTATCGACTTCTTGTCTGCGACTGGGAAGTCTGCGAGGTGAACTGACGTAGGAGAGTTGGGTTCGACGACGCGGATCAATTTTTGCCAGACATGTTCGGTGATAAATGGAACCATCGGCGCCATTAAAAGAGTCACTGTCTTGAGGCAATGATGCAACGTCGATAGCGCGGCGCTATCGCCATCCCAGAATCGGCGACGCGAGCGGCGGACATACCAATTAGATAGGTCATCAACAAAAGTAGCTAGCGCTGAGCCAGCGGCTTGAGAGTCGAAGTCGTTGAGGGCTGCATCAACGGTGGCGATGAGTTGATTGAGTTCGCTAATAATCCAGCGATCCATTGTGGAGAGTTGTGATGAATCTGAAATTGGTTGAGGGCTGTAATTCGCCGCTGATGCATATAAAGAGAGGAAAGAGACGGTATTCCAATAAGTGAGGAGCGTTTTACGTACTACTTCTGAGATTGCATCATGACCTACGCGGCGAGCGCTCCATGGAGAGCCAGCTGCGAGCATGTACCAACGCACCGCATCTGCGCCATGTTGATCCATCAGCGCCATTGGTTCGAGAACATTTCCCAGGTGCTTGCTCATCTTGCGGCCATCTTTATCAAGGATGTGGCCTAGGCAGAGCACGGTCTTGTATGAAGATTTATTAAAGACCAGGGTCCCAATTGCCATCAGTGTGTAGAACCAACCGCGCGTCTGGTCGATGGCTTCGCAGATGAAGTCCGCAGGATAAGCCTCATTGAATTTCTCAACTGAACCTGGTTTGTGTGGGTAGCCCCATTGTGCAAAAGGCATAGCTCCAGAGTCATACCAACAATCAATAACCTCGGGAGTGCGAAGCATTGTTGCGGAACATTCTTTGCACGCGAAAGTTATGTCATCAACGTATGGTCGATGAAGTTCAAGATCTGCGAGGTCTCTGCCGGTTCGCTCTTGCAGTTCTTTTCGGGAACCAAAAGATTCTTCATGGGCATTCTCGCAGCGCCAGATCGGAAGTGGAGTTCCCCAGTAGCGATTACGGGAGAGAGCCCAATCAATATTGTTGTTGAGCCAATCACCAAAGCGTCCAGTCTTGATGGTTTCTGGATGCCAATCAGTGGCAGCGTTCTCCCGCAAGAGCGCATCTTTAATCTTCGTGGTGCGGATATACCAGGATGGTTGTGCGTAATAGATAAGAGGTGTGTGGCATCTCCAGCAATGCGGGTAGGTATGTTCATATTGCTGATGGCGATAGAGGCGACCAGAATTTTTTAGTTCCTTAACAAGTGGCTTATCGGCCTCTTTGAAGAAGAGACCGCCAACTAGGTTTACGTTTTCTTGAAAGTGACCATTAGGCAAGATGGGATTCACAACTGGAAGGTTGTAACGACGGCAGCTCGCCAAGTCATCTGCGCCAAATGCAGGGGATTGATGGACTAAACCAGTTCCATCTTCGGTGGTGACGTAATCAGCAAGAATCACAAAGTGAGAATCTGGGATCTCTACATAGTCAAAAGGACGCGCGTATGAGGTGCGTTCTAGATCGCTGCCTTTCATTTTCTTGATTACTTCATAGCCATCTCCAAGAACGGAGAGAAGCGGTTCAGCGACGACAAGAACTTCACTTTTTACATCCTCAGTTTCTTTAGTGCGCGCTGCTACATAATCAACGTCAGGATGTACCGCAATCGCGGTGTTGGAAACTAGCGTCCATGGAGTTGTGGTCCAGACAAGTAGAGAGGCGCCCAGCTTTTCTAATTCGCCCGAGGTAATAGGGAAGCGGACATAGACCGAAGGATCTTTAACAGTCTCATAGCCTTGCGCTAATTCATGATCGGAAAGTCCCGTTCCACAACGCGGGCAATATGGTGCAACGCGATGGTCTTGAACCAGGAGACCTTTCTTATGAATCTCTGCAAGTGACCACCAAACGCTTTCAATGTATTCATCAGACATAGTCCAATACGCTTCATCAAAATCAACCCAGAATCCCATGCGCTCTGTCATGGCGGTAAATGCATCAACGTGACGTTGTACGGATTCACGACATTTATTGTTAAAGGCTGCGATGCCATACTTTTCGATATCGCCTTTACCTGAAAATCCAAGTTCTTTTTCAACTGCAATCTCAACAGGAAGGCCATGGCAATCCCACCCAGCTTTGCGGATGACGTGCTTGCCTTTCATGGTGTGAAAACGTGGAAAGACATCTTTAAATACCCGCGCTTCAATGTGGTGCGTTCCAGGCATTCCATTTGCTGTGGGAGGACCTTCATAAAAAGTCCATGATTCGCCGCCCGCTCTCATGTGAACGCTGGAATGAAATACATCTTGGGTTTGCCAGAAGGAGAGAATGTCGCGCTCGATTGCGGGGAGATCTATTGCTGGTGCAAGAGCAACATACGGCGACTTTTCGGCCATAAAAAAAAATCCCTCCCATAATGTGAACTTATGGAGGGGCGATCGTGATTGACCGCGGTACCACCCGCCTTGCAGCCTTCGCTGCCACTTAACTTTCTTACCGTTGGTTCTACATGAGCCTTGGCCCACTTCTTCCAACTCGCTCACAGGTGATTGCCTGGTCTATGCGAATGTTTATGTAAGGCCATAAGTCTAACGCATCGCGGGGCGAGTGGCATTTATCCCTGCCAACCCTTAGCCTTCGCCGTTGTGGCATTGAAAAAGAAACTCTCCTCCGCTGTGGCGAAATTCAAGAAGAAGCCCACAACAAAAGTAACTACAAAGAAGGCGCCTGCGAAGAAGGCCACTCCAAAAAAGTCTCCTGCGAAGAAAGTTGTTGCAAAGAAAGTTCCTTCGAAGAAGCTTCCATCCAAGAAAGCTCCAGTTAAGAAGGCTCCGGCCAAAAAGGCGCCCGTAAAGCCAGTTCTTGCAAAGAAAGCTCCAGCTAAGAAGCCCACTGAAATTATTAAAGGTGCGCATAAGACGGCGCTCACCAGCTCCACCGCCAAAGGCGGCGCTACAACTATTTCGGTTTATAAACCAGAAGTTGAAGCAAGTGACATTGTCGTTGTTGAAGAAAAGCGTTTGGTACTGCCTCCTCCAGTTCGTAAACCAAAACCTGGAAAGAAAGCGCCTGCACTCAAGCCCATCAAAGCAGCCCCTGCTCCATTTGTAAGCGAAGGGGAAGAGAATTGGACTGCCACCGAATTGAAGGCAATTCGCAGCGAACTCGCTAAGGATCTGGTTCGACTCAAGAAAGAGTTAGAAGAGATCGAATCTGAAATGGATGATTTGATTGAAGCCTCTGGTGTCGGCGCTGGTGATGACCAGGCGGATGCTGGTGCAAAGACTTTTGAGCGCGAACACGAAATCTCTTTGGTCTACAACGCTCGAGATATGGTTCTGCAGACCGAGCGCGCACTCGATCGCATCGACACCAAGAGTTATGGCCGTTGTGAAGATTGCGGCAACGCAATTGGCAAAGCGCGTCTCCAAGTATTTCCACGCGCAACTCTTTGCATGTTATGCAAACAGAAGGAAGAGCGCCGATAACGTCGTCACGTGCACAGCGCGCGCGACGACTGTTCATCATATTTGCGACGGTAATTTTCGCCCTCGATCTGATCACAAAGAATTGGGCGGTTGCCTATCTTCAATTTCGCGAACCAATTCGCGTGGTTGGCGACTTTCTCAAGTTTACTTTTGCAACGAATCCAGGGGCAGCATTTAATTTTGCAACTGATGCAACCCTCATTCTCTCTTCGTTAAAGCTCTGTGTTGCTGCCTTTCTTATTTATTACATGCGCAAGGTCACCAATTCTCAATGGGCGATGGCCTTAGGCATCCTTCTTGGTGGCGTATTGGGAAATCTTTGGGATCGCGCAACGCGTGAGCCTGGAAATTGGCGCGGTGAGGTAATCGATTGGATCGAGCTACCCAATTGGCCAGTTTTTAACATCGCAGATTCAGCGATTGTCTGTTCCGGAATTTTCATGACCTGGCTTGCGATGCGCAATATCCAGCCCATCATTCACGACGAGAACAAAGATGTCCATCACGAGGATAAGAAATGAGCCTTACGAAATGAGCCTTGAGCGCGAAAGGCGCGCCATTCTTATCTCTCAAGAGTTCAATGGCGAACGCGTGGATAGCGCACTTGCCAAGATTCTTGAGCTTTCACGGAGCGTTGTTGCTGATCTATTGAATGCAGGAGATGTTCTGCAAGGTAAGAAACCTTTATCGAAGTCAGATCGCCTTCAAGTAGGAGATCGCCTTACCGTCATTATGCCTGCTCCTTATGATCCATTAGAACTTAAGCCAACCCCGATTGAAGAACTTGAGATTGTTTACGATGATGCTGATGTCGTTGTAGTGAATAAACCAGTGGGATGTGCAGCACATGCCAGCCCCGGTTGGACTGGGCCGACAGTTGTCGGTGCTTTGATTGCACGCGGATATCGCATCTCAACGACGGGACCGCAAGAGCGACAAGGAATTGTCCAGCGACTTGATGCAGGAACATCAGGTTTAATGTTGCTCGCCAAAAATGAGAATTCTTATATCGCAATGAAGAATCAATTTCGCAATCGCACTGTAAAAAAGGTTTATCACACTTTGATTCAAGGTCATATCGATCCAAGTGAAGGAACAATCGATGCTCCAATTGGCAGACATCCGCGAGAGGATTATCGATTTGCAGTTGTTGCAGATGGAAAACCGAGCGTTACACACTATTCATTGATCGAGTATTACTCGAGCGCTTCATTGCTCCGCGTAGAGCTAGAGACGGGTCGAACCCATCAAATCAGGGTGCACTTCAATGCGCTACGCCATCCGCTGGTAGGAGATCTGGCATACGGCGGAGACCCCGTTTTGGCTGCCAAACTCGAACTCAAACGGCCTTGGCTTCATGCAATTGAACTCACATTCAATCAGCCCTCAACTGATGAGCTCATCACATTGAGCGCGCCACTTCCTGACGACCTCAAACGCGCCCTCGAGTTGCTCTCGGTCAAGTGAGTGCGGGGGAGTAATCTCGCCGACCGTGAGTAAAGGTTTCGTTCATCTCCATGTCCACACCGAGTATTCGATGCTCGATGGAGCTGCGCGCGTTGAAAAACTTGCCCAAGAGGTAGCTCAATCAGGCGATGGCGCGATCGCCATGACAGATCACGGAAATGTTTTTGGCGCATTTGATTTCTATAAAACCATGAAGAAGGCGGGCGTAAAGCCCATCATTGGAATTGAAGCGTATGTAGCACCTGAATCTCGTTTTGATAAGAAGCGCGTGAAGTGGGCTGAAGGTGGAGAAGATGATGTCTCTGCGGGCGGTGCCTATACACATATGACAATTCTTGCCGAAAACAATGTCGGGTTATCTAATCTGTTTAAGCTCTCATCTTTGGCATCGCTAGAAGGTTTTTACTACAAGCCGCGAATGGATAAAGAGATTCTTGCTCAATACTCTCAAGGATTGATTGCTACGACGGGCTGTCCGGGTGGAGAGATTCAAACGCGCATTCGCATGGGTGCTTATAACGAGGCTCGAGCCGCGGCTGCTGCATATAGAGACATATTTGGTGCCGACAATTACTTCGTTGAAATCATGGATCATGGAATTGAGATTGAACAACGAGTTAAAGATGACCTTCTCAAATTAGCTAAAGAATTAGGTTTACCGCTGCTTGCGACCAACGATCTTCATTACACATATGCGGCTGACTCCAAGCATCATGAAGCGCTGCTATGTATTCAGACTGGCGCAACGCTTGCAGAAGGAAAGAGATTTAAATTTGATAGCAATGAGTACTACTTAAAGGATGCTGCAACTATGCGCCGTATCTTTAAAGATATTGAGAGCGCCTGTGACAACACCCTCCTTATTGCTGAGCGCTGCAATGTCACATTGAGAGAAAATGAAAACCTCCTGCCTAAATTCCCGGTTCCCTCGGGCGAAACTGAAGATTCTTGGTTAGTGAAAGAGGCCGAACGCGGTCTGGCGGCGAAATTTCCTGATGGCATAACTGAGGAACATAAATCGCGCTTACATTACGAACTAGGCGTGATGACCAAGATGGGCTTTGCTGGTTACTTCCTTGTTGTTGCCGACCTTGTAGCTTATGCAAAGAGTCAGGGAATTCGCGTTGGTCCCGGGCGAGGTTCGGCAGCAGGATCACTAGTTTCATATGTATTGGGAATTACTGCTCTTGATCCGATTGCTCATGGCCTGCTCTTCGAGCGCTTCCTCAATCCGGAACGTATTTCGATGCCCGATATCGATCTAGATTTCGATGAAAGACGCCGTGGCGAAATGATTCGATATGCCACCAATAAATATGGTGAAGATCGAGTCGCCCAGATCATTACTTATGGAACTATCAAGTCAAAGCAAGCAATTAAAGATTCCACTCGAGTATTGGGCTATCCCTACGCGCTTGGCGAGAAGCTCACCAAAGCACTTCCTCCCGCAATTATGGGTAAGGACATTTCGTTACATGGAATTTTCGATAAGGACAACGAGCGATATGCCGAGGCCCAGGAATTTCGAAATCTCTTTGAAACTGATCCTGATGCAAAAACTGTGGTTGAGATGGCCACAGGTTTGGAAGGTCTCAAGCGCCAATGGGGTGTGCATGCAGCTGGAGTTATTCTCAGTCGTGAGCCACTACTCGATGTAATTCCTATTCATCGTCGCGATGCAGATGGCGCCATCATTACACAGTTCGATATGGTCGCATGCGAAGCGACGGGGCTTCTCAAGATGGACTTTCTGGGATTACGAAATCTCTCCGTTCTCGATGATTGCATCACTAACATCAAATCGAATCAAGGAAAAACTGTCGTTCTAGAAGAGCTGCCTCTCAAAGATAAGAAAACATTTGAGCTGCTCTCCCGTGGAGAAACGCTGGGAGTCTTCCAGCTTGATAGCGCGCCAATTCGCGCGCTACTTCGTTCCATGGCGCCCGATTCTTTTGAAGATATCTCCGCTGTTATCGCTCTGTATCGACCAGGACCGATGGGGGTTAATGCACACAATGATTATGCTGATCGCAAGAATGGTCGAAAGCGGATTGAACCTATTCATCCGGAACTGAGTGAGGCACTGAAAGATATTTTGGGTGACACGTACGGCCTTATTGTGTATCAGGAACAAGTAATGGCAATCGCTCAGAAACTTGCAGGTTTCTCACTTGGACGAGCAGATCTTCTCCGTAAAGCGATGGGTAAGAAAAATAAGGAGATTCTTGATAAAGAGTATGTGCATTTCGAAGAAGGTATGCGGGCCAATGGATTCTCTAGCGTTGCAATAGAAGAATTGTGGAAGACGCTCATCCCGTTCTCTGACTATGCCTTCAATCGAGCACATAGCGCGGGATATGGTGTGGTTTCATTCTGGACCGCCTATTTGAAAGCCAATTTCCCTACCGAATACATGGCTGCACTTCTCACCAGCGTGCGCGACGATAAAGATAAATCTGCGCTGTATCTCAATGAATGCCGACGGATGGGCATCAAAGTTCTTCCACCTGATGTCAACGATTCCAATGGCGAATACACACCAAAAGGAACTGATATTCGCTTTGGGCTCGCAGCTATTCGTAATGTTGGCGAAAACGTTGTCGCATCAATCGCCCGCAATCGAACTGAGAAAGGTCGCTACCAATCCTTCGGTGATTTTCTTGCCAAGGTTGATGTCCAAGTCTGCAATAAGAAGACCATCGAGTCTCTGATCAAGGCAGGTGCCTTTGACTCATTGGGACACTCCCGTAAAGGTTTGATGGGTATTTACCTCGAAGCAATTGATTCAGTTATGGAGACCAAGCGCGCAGAATCAATCGGCCAATTCGATCTCTTTGGCGGCAATGGTCTTAATGTAAGTGCTGGTATCTCAGGAATTGCACTTGATATCGATAGCGCTGAATGGGAGAAGCCATTATTGCTCTCGTATGAACGTGAAATGTTAGGGCTCTATGTTTCTGATCATCCATTGCTGGGAGTAGAGCACGTACTTCGAGGCGCTACCGATATTTCGATAAGTCAGATATTCGATGACGGTGTTGGGCACGAACAGGTCGTTACTATCGCTGGACTTATCACGAGTGTTCAGAGAAAAGTGAGTCGCCAAGGTCAACCTTGGGCGATTGTTACTATTGAAGATCTAGAGGGTGGCGTTGATGTTCGATTCTTCTCAAATTCCTATCAACAGCACGCGCTCAACTTGATTGAAGATCGAATTGTTGTGGTGCGCGGAAGAATTGATAAAAAAGATGAGACTCCACAAGTCACGGCAATTGATCTATCAATTCCCGATATCAACCAGGCTCCTATCGGGCCTTTTGTTATAAAGCTTGAAGCTGAGCGTTGCACACCTCCTATTGTTGATCGAATGAAGGAGATCCTTCGTTCGCATCCAGGAACGAGAGAAGTTCATTTGAAGATTGAAGGCGGAATTAAGAACACAGTTCTCCGACTTGATGATGGTTTGAAGATTACTGCCTCGCCGAGTTTAAGCGCAGATCTGAAGTCAATTCTTGGTCCTGACTGCCTCGTTTAATTAGCCGACCTATTTTTCATCGCTCCTTTAGACTTAGGCAGTGGCTGGTTCAGAATTGATGCGCATCGTTGATCTGCGTGGTCGTCGACTCTCTAAACGCGAATATCAATCTTTACTCCCACGCGCAGAGATGGACATTGATAGTGCACTTATTGCGATAGAACCGATACTTACAGCGGTCAAAGATGGAAACGAATCCACACTGCAAAACTTAAGTCTCAAATTTGATGGTGTTGCTCCAGCTCAATTGCAGGTTCCGAAAGAAGTTATCGATGATGCACTTGAGTCCCTGGATCCTTCACTCACGGCTGTAATCCGGGAAGCGATACGTCGAGTGCGTGTTGTCCACCGCGACCAAGTGAGAGGAGTTACGACCTCTCGTGTGGTTGATGGCGGAGAGGTGACAGAGAAGTGGATTCCTGTTGATCGCGTTGGGCTCTACGTGCCTGGTGGCAGAGCTGTTTATCCCAGCTCAGTAATTATGAATGTTGTGCCCGCCCAAATCGCTGGAGTCACAAGTATTGCGATTGCAACACCCCCGCAAGTTGATAACGATGGTTGGCCCAACAAGACGATACTTGCAACGTGTGCACTCCTAGGTGTCCATGAAATTTATGCCATGGGCGGCGCACAAGCGATCGCTGCTTTTGCCTACGGAGTACGAAATGGCAAAGAGGAAATTCTTGCTCCGGTAGACCTTGTCACGGGCCCAGGAAACATTTACGTTGCAGCTGCGAAACGAGCGTTGCGAGGAAAAATAGGAATTGATTCTGAAGCAGGGCCAACGGAGATTGCAATTGTTGCCGATGAAAGCGCAGTCGCTCGCGACGTTGCAGCAGATCTGATTAGCCAGGCGGAACATGACACAATTGCAGCAGCGATTCTCATTACTGACTCAACTACTTTGGCAAGTTCAGTACAGAGAGAAGTGACAGTACGCTCCCAATCCACCAAGCACTCAGCGCGAATTACTGAAGCGTTACAGGGTATTCAGTCAGCGATCGTTCTAACAGATAACCTCGAGCAATCAATCGATGTTGCAAATGCCTATGCTGCTGAACATCTTGAACTTCTGGTGCGTGATCCCAAGGCGGCGAGCATGAAGATACGCAATGCTGGTGCAGTCTTTCTTGGAAGGTTTGCTCCGGTTTCACTGGGGGATTACTTGGCAGGCTCAAATCATGTTCTTCCTACTGGCGGCTGTGCTTGCCACTCCAGCGGACTCTCAGTTCAGACTTTTCTACGAGGATTACATTTCATTTCTTACAGTGAACGTGCACTGCGTGAAATTGCCTCGAGTGTCATCTCATTTGCAAATGCCGAGGACCTTCCCGCCCATGGTGAAGCCATTGCGGTTCGCTTTGAGGACGGAGAGAAGCAATGAATTCTCGTTGGCCCACATGGCTACAAATCAATGACAACCTCAAGGATCTCACTCCTTATGGAGCACCCCAGATTTCGGCAGCGGCGCGTTTGAACACTAATGAAAACCCATATTCGCTAGATCAGGAATTGCAGAACGCCATCGCTCGCAAAATCACAGAGCAGCTGGCACATCTCAATCGTTACCCCGACAGAGATGCTATTGAACTCCGAGAGATGCTGGCTAATTTTGTTAACCAAAGTTCGGGAACAACTTTAACTGTTGAGAATATTTGGGCTGCAAATGGTTCCAATGAGATTCTTCAAAGTATCGCTCTGGCATTCAAAGGTGATGCGCTGGGATTTGAACCCTCGTACTCAATGCATCCATTGATTTCTCGCGCAGTTGGCAAGAGATGGATTTCGGTACCACGTAGTTCGGACTTTGCAATTGATCTGAGCGCTGCGAAGACTGCGATTCACTCTCAGAAGCCTGGAATCGTCTTCGTCACTACTCCGAATAACCCCACTGGTGGAACCACACAATTAGATGTTCTCAAAGAAATCGCCGCCACCGCGCAGGGTGTAAGTGCGCTACTTGTGGTGGATGAGGCTTACGCAGAATTCTCAAGCGAGATTTCTGCGGTAACGGTAATCAATCAATTTCCAAATGTGATTGTCTCCAGAACTATGAGCAAGGCATTTGCCTTCGCTGGAGCTCGCCTTGGATATCTGGTTGCAAACCCCATCATCGTCGATGCCATGTTATTGATTCGCTTGCCTTATCACTTAAGTGATCTAACTCAGGCGGCGGCACGTGCAGCGTTGAGCCAACAAGCCAGACTTAAGGTTGATGTGGAAAGGATTAAAGAGTCTCGAGAATTGATGACAAAGGCCTTGGAGTCACTTGGACTTGGCGTCATCCCATCAACTGCAAACTTCCTCCTTTTTACAGGCTTCAAACAAAGCTCTGAAGAACTATGGCAGGAGCTTGTGAAGCGAGACGTACTCATCCGAGATGTTGGAATATCAGGCCATCTTCGAGTCACCGTTGGCACGGACGAGGAGAACCAGGCGTTTATTAGCGCCTTACGTTCTATTCTTTAAACTTGGTCGCCACGAATTCTCTTCATAGGGGATAATTTGGGCATGAGTAATCCACGTTCTGCACGGGTTGAGCGAACCACCAAAGAGTCAAGCGTCCTTGTCGAATTGAAGTTGGATGGCACCGGTGTCATTAATGTGAGCACGGGCGTTCCATTCTTTGACCACATGATTTCGCAACTCGGCAAGCATTCAGGTTTTGATCTCACTGTGAAAACTACCGGGGATATTGATGTGGATTCACATCACACCGTAGAAGATACGTCGCTAGCTTTTGGGCAGGCGCTTCGTGAGGCGCTGGGAGATAAATCTGGCATACGTCGTTTTGGAAATGCACTTGTTCCGCTCGACGAAGTTCTCGTGCAAGCTGCGGTTGATCTTTCTGGTCGTCCCTACCTCGTTCACCGTCAACCTGAAATCGTGGAGTTGATTGGAACTTTTGACACAACCCTTGGCAGACATATCTGGGAATCTATCGTTGCAGAAGCTCGTATTGGACTTCACATTCGAGTACTTGAAGGTAGAAATGCGCACCATGTTTTGGAAGCACAATTCAAAGCAGTCGCCCAATCATTTAAAGATGCAGTAGCCCTCGATGCTCGAACCGCAGGAATTCCTTCCACGAAGGGTGTTCTTTGATAGCCATTCTTGATTATGGCTCTGGCAATCTGCGTTCTGCTCAACGTGCGTGTGAAGAAACCGGTCAACAAGTAATTGTTACCTCAGATTACGAAATTGCTCTAAGGGCAGACGGATTAGTTGTTCCTGGCGTGGGCGCATTCGGTGCGTGTATGGCTGGCTTGCGAGAAGTTAAAGGTGATGCACTCATTCACCAGAGAATTAAAGAGAAAAAGAAAGTTCTTGGAATCTGTGTGGGTATGCAAATTCTCTTCCAATCAAGCGCTGAAGCATTCTCTGGCAATGAACCGCTAGGAATAGGCGTATTCCCTGGTAGGGTCACAAAACTTTCGGCTCCCATTACTCCACAAATTGGATGGAATACGGTTTCCGCACCGGCTGATAGCACTCTCTTTAAGGGTATAGATAAAGAACGCTTTTATTTTGTTCACTCATATGCTGCGACAGAGAAGGTTCCGAACGCACTTAATGCTGAAGCGGAATATGGCTCAAGGTTTCTAGCGGCGGTCGAGAGTGAGACAGTTACTGCTGTGCAATTTCATCCAGAGAAGAGTGGCAGGGCAGGACTTCAGCTCATTAGGAATTGGTCGGAAGCGCTGTGAAACCACTTATTCTTCTGCCTGCAGTTGATGTGCGCGAGGGTCAGGCTGTTCGCTTAGTGCAAGGTCAATTGCTGCATCAAACCAATTATGGATCGCCACTTGATGCAGCCTTAGATTTTCAAAACGCTGGAGCAGAATGGATTCATCTAGTGGATCTAGATGCCGCCTTTGGCACAGGTTCAAATCACGAACTTCTCGCAGAGGTAATAGGCAAGCTCGATATGAAAGTTGAGTTATCTGGCGGCATCCGAGATGAAGAAACTTTGACTCGGGCACTTGCCACAGGTTGCGAGCGAATCAATCTTGGAACCGCGGCTCTCGAGGATCCCAACTGGACCGCAACAGTAATTTCTCGCTTCGGCGATCAAATTGCAGTAGGACTTGATGTTCGTGGACAAACGTTGGCGGCGCGAGGCTGGACGCGCGAGGGCGGGGATTTATTTGAAACTTTATCAAGACTCGATCGTGATGGATGTTCACGTTATGTCGTTACAGATGTCAACAAGGATGGAACGTTGCAAGGTCCAAACCTCAATCTTTTACAGGAAGTGTGTGCCGCTACAGATAAGCCCATCATTGCTTCAGGAGGAGTTTCAACACTCGACGATTTGAAAGCATTGAGAAATCTCTCCGAATTGGGGGTAGAGGGTGCAATCGTTGGCAAGGCGCTCTATGCCGGAGCCTTCACTCTTGAGGATGCTCTTGAGGTTTCACAGTCATGACTCTCGCCACTCGAATTATTCCCTGCCTCGATGTAGCCAATGGTCGCGTTGTCAAAGGAATCAACTTTCTTAACCTGGTAGATGCCGGCGATCCGGTCGAAATGGCAACAATCTATAGCGCGGAAGGCGCGGATGAGATCACATTTTTAGATATTACGGCGAGCTCTGAAGGTAGAGGCACAACCCTTGATGTTGTTCGTAAGACTGCCGATTCTGTCTTCATTCCTCTCACTGTCGGTGGTGGAATTTCATCCATCAGTGACGTTAATCAACTCCTACGTGCTGGAGCAGATAAAGTCTCAGTCAACACTGCAGCAATCAAGAACCCAATTTTAATAAACGAGATAAGTGAAAGATTTGGCTCGCAAGTTCTGGTTATCTCCATTGATGCAAGGCGGGGGAGAACTGCATCAGGTTTTGAAGTGACTACGCATGGTGGGCGGACTTCAACCGGAATTGATGCACTAACTTGGATTGAGGAGTGTGTTTCTCGCGGCGTAGGTGAGATCTTGCTGAACTCTATGGACATGGATGGAACGCGGGCAGGGTATGACCTTGAACTTATCCGTAAAGTCCGCCAAGTTTCACCGATTCCTATTATCGCAAGTGGTGGAGCGGGGGATATCGATGATTTTGGACGCGCCATTGAATCTGGAGCCGATGCGCTCTTGGCTGCGAGCGTCTTTCATTTCGGAATCTATCGCATCAACCAGATCAAGAGTGATCTCCACCGTAAAGGTTTTACAGTGCGGGCAGTCGAATCAATGAGCGAGAATTAGAACTATGTCAGCTGAGATTTTTGCCCACCTATCAAGCACTGAGGCTCTACTACCTGCGATAGTTCAAGATGCGCAATCTAAAGAAGTTTTAATGTTGGCGTGGGTAAATTCCGAGGCTTTAAAGAAGACCATTGAAACTCGGCGCGCAACTTTTTGGAGTAGAAGTCGTAATCAACTATGGACCAAGGGCGAAACTTCAGGAAATTTGCAAGAAATTGTGAATATAAGTTTCGATTGCGATGCCGATTCACTTCTCTTTTCAGTACAAAGCCATGGTCCGGCATGCCATACCGGCGAGAGAACCTGTTTCTATCGGCAGATTGATCTTTCATAATGAAACCGATTTCCATCGAGGAATTCCGCGCATTCGCTCGCGAATTCAATGTAGTTCCCGTAGCTGAAAGTTTCTTGGCTGATAATGAAACTCCATTGACTTTGTATTCAAAGTTATCTGCAAGTGAAGAGAACACCTTCTTATTAGAGTCAGCCGAGCATGGCGGTGCTTGGTCGCGCTATTCATTTATCGGAGTCTCAAGTGAGGCCACTTTGACCGAGAGAGAAGGTCTCGCTTATTGGTTAGGAACAATGCCAGCTGGCGCTCCCGTCGGCATTGATCCTCTTGAAGCCCTAAAGATTGCGAGTAAGCATCTGCGTTCACCAAAAATTGAAGGTTTGCCCCCTCTAACTGGAGGACTTGTTGGTTATATGGGCTATGACGCAGTTCGTCGTTTAGAGAAACTTCCAGCTACTGCTCCTGATCACATGAATCTTCCTGAAATTGCATTTATGTTAACTACTGATCTTGCGGTCTATGACCATCTGCAAGGAACTGTCACGCTTATTGCTAATGCGATTAATTGGGATGGATCTAATGAGCGAGTTGATCAGGCCTATTCATTTGCCCTTTCTCGCCTCAAGAAGATGAGAGATTCACTGCGGACAAGTATTCCAAGCACTGTTGCACTGATTGGTGAAAAACCAGCTCCGGAATTTACAAGAAATTTCACAACATCTAAGTTCTTGGAAGGTATTGAATCCGTTAAAGAGGAGATTCGCAGCGGGGAAGCATTCCAAGTCGTCCTTTCTCAACGATTCTCGATGCCATGTCCGGCTGATCCACTTGATGTCTATCGCATGCTCCGCCTTCACAACCCGAGTCCATACATGTATCTCTTTAGATTTGCTAATGGATTATCAGTGGTTGGATCATCTCCAGAAGCGCTCGTAAAAGTGACTGGTCGCGAAGTCCTTGTGCATCCGATTGCAGGGACTCGGAAGCGTTCGAGCAATCCCGAAGAGGATCACCGTCTCGGAGAGGAACTACTCGCAGATCCAAAAGAACGCGCAGAGCATCTCATGCTTGTGGATTTAGGCAGAAATGATTTAGGAAGAGTCTGTGCTCCGGGAACTGTAAACGTTGTTGAGTTCATGCATTTAGAGCGATATTCCCATGTGATGCATATTGTTTCGACAGTTATTGGTGAACTAGCGAGCGAAAATAGCCCCGTTGATGCGCTTTACGCAGTCTTTCCAGCCGGAACTTTATCGGGAGCTCCAAAACCAAGAGCTATGGAAATTATTGAAAACCTCGAACCATCGCGCCGCGGAATCTATGGTGGTGCAATTGGTTATGTGGATTTCACAGGCAACCTCGATACATGTATTGCCATTCGCACCGCAGTAATTAAAGATGAAACGGCGTATGTACAAGCCGGAGCAGGCATAGTGGCTGATTCAATTCCAGAAAGCGAAAATGAAGAATGTCTTAATAAGGCAGCAGCGGTACTTGGAGCAATTGCCGCTGCTAACGCGCTTCAGTCGCTTGTGAAGAGCTGACATGAGCGTTCTGGATTCAATCATTGCTGGAGTTCTTGAAGATCAGAAATCTCGTCAACTTTCGCACATAGAGTTGGAAGATCGCATCGCAAGCATCGGTTCAGTTCGCGACCCACTGCAAACTCTTAAGAAGTATCCACTCTCTGTTATCGCCGAAGTCAAAAGATCCTCTCCATCAAAGGGTGCGCTGGCCGAAATTTCTGATCCATCTCAGTTAGCTGAGCTATACGAAAAAGGGGGAGCCTCAGTCATTAGTGTGCTGACTGAGCGCCGAAGATTCGGTGGTTCACTACAAGACTTTGTTGACGTTCGTTCACGTGTATCGATTCCTATGTTGCGCAAAGACTTTATCGTCAACGAGTACTTGGTTCGAGAGTCTCGTGCTTATGGCGCTGATTTACTTCTGCTCATAGTTGCAGCGCTCGATGACGCTCAACTTCAAGATTTTTATAGCCTGGCTCAAGAGTTAGGAATGAAAGTTCTTGTTGAAGTTCATGATGCTGAAGAACTTGAGCGAGCAATGAGAATTAACCCAGAAATAATCGGCGTAAATGCTCGTAACCTCAAAACCTTAGAGATTGACCTCAAGAACTTTGGCTCCCTTCTCCCACAAATTCCCCCTCATATCTATCGCATTGCCGAATCGGGAATTGCCTCAATTGATGATGTGAAGCTTGCAACGGAATCGGGGGCTAACGCCATTCTCGTAGGGGAGACATTGGTGAAATCAGGCGATCCAGCTGTGACCATTGCCGAGTTTCTCAGCGTGAAGAATTCTTGAGTGTCGGAAATAGATTAGTAAAAGTAGACTCTATAAATGGAACAGAAATCGATCCTCGGACACTTTGGTCCTTATGGCGGTCGTTTTGTTCCTGAAGCATTGATTCAGGCGCTCGATGAACTTGATAGCGCCCATAAAGCGGCGCTCGTAGATTCAGAATTTCAACGAGAACTTGACGTGCTCCATCGCACTTACACAGGTCGCCCTTCCATCATCACCGAAGCTCCCCGTTTTGCTGCTCATGCTGGGGGAGCTCGAATTTTGCTCAAGCGAGAAGATCTCAATCACACCGGTAGTCACAAAATTAATAACGTACTGGGACAAGCACTTCTGACAAAACGGATGGGAAAGAAACGTATCATCGCAGAAACAGGAGCGGGACAACATGGTGTTGCGTCAGCAACCGCCGCCGCTTTGCTCGGCTTAGAGTGCGTTGTTTACATGGGTGAAGAAGATACAAAACGTCAATCACTCAATGTTGCTCGAATGAAATTGTTAGGCGCAAGCGTTGTGCCCGTCACAACTGGCTCACGCACTTTGAAAGATGCCATCAACGAAGCGATGCGTGATTGGGTAACAAATGTTGAAACAACTCACTATTTACTTGGCACAGTTGCCGGACCCCATCCTTTCCCAACGATGGTCCGTGACTTCCATCGAATTATTGGGGTAGAAGCGCGCGCACAAGTTTTGGAGTTAACGGGACGTTTGCCTGATGCAGTACTGGCTTGCGTTGGCGGTGGTTCAAATGCAATCGGAATCTTCCACCCCTTTATTGAGGATGCATCAGTCCGATTAATTGGTCTAGAAGCTGGTGGAAGTGGAGTCGAAACCGGTAAGCATGCTGCCACAATTGTTGGTGGGACACCTGGAGTCCTGCATGGAACGCGCTCATATGTTCTCCAAGATGAGAACGGACAAACTGTTGAATCTCATTCAATTTCTGCAGGTTTGGATTATCCCGGCGTCGGACCGGAACATGCCTATTTACATGACATAGGTCGCGCGGAGTATCGAGCAATTACTGATGATCAAGCGATGCATGCATTTGCACTTCTCTCACAGACGGAGGGGATAATTCCTGCAATTGAAACGGCACATGCGCTAGCTGGTGCGCTTCAAGTTGGAAACGAATTGGGTGAAGATGCAATCTTGCTCATCAATCTTTCAGGCCGTGGCGACAAAGATGTTCAAACTGCAGCTCAGTACTTTGGAATCCCGCTTTAGAACGCCCCTGATCTATGAAAAGTCTTAAAGAAGTATTCGAACGCGCAAAGAGTGAGAATCGAGCTGCGCTAATCGGATACATGCCAGCAGGTTTTCCTACTAGCGAATTGTCTGCACGTCTGATTAATGCAATGGTTGATGGTGGCGTAGATATAGTCGAAGTTGGATTCCCTTACAGCGATCCAGTCATGGACGGCCCCGTTATTCAACAAGCTGCAGAAACATCTTTGAGAAACGGCACAAGCGCGCAGGATGTTTTGAATCTAGTTTCGCAAATTAAAGCACCAGCCCTAGTAATGTCATATTGGAATCCCATCGAACGATTTGGAGTCGAGAATTTTGCACGAGGACTCTCGCATGCTGGTGGAGTTGGAGTCATTACGCCCGATCTCACTATCGAAGAGTCGGCCGAATGGATAACCACGACTAACCATCACAGTATCAATCGCATATATGTGGTCGCGCCAAGTACTTCAGATGCACGATTAGCGGAAGTAACCAGGGCGTGTTCTGGATTTGTATATGCAGCAAGTCTGATGGGCGTTACAGGAGCGCGAAATTCTGTTTCAGGATCTGCAAGTGAACTAGTTGCACGAATTAGAAGGGTCACGCAACTTCCTATTGCAGTCGGGTTGGGCGTTTCTAATGCAGAGCAAGCCAACCAGGTCGCTTCTTACGCAGATGGCGTCATTGTTGGCTCAGCATTTATTAAGTTAGTTTTGGAGTCGAATTCCGATGATGACTCAATCGCCCGAGTCAGAACCCTGGCTGAGCAACTCTCAGAGGGTGTCCGCCGCTCATAGTCTTTGCACTCGCTGGACTCTCGCAATTGTCGAAATGTCTGAATGGGTAGTCGTGGTTTAGACTTCTGGCACGGCCAAGTCATGGTGCCGAAGCAGAATTAAGAATTAAGAGATACAAAGGAGTTGCTGTGCCAAAGGAACCTCGCCAAAGAGATAGCCGCGGATCCAAGAAATCGGGCGATACCGTCACTCGGAACATTGTGATTGGAATGGTGGCGCTCGTAGTTCTTTCTGGCGTGATTTTTACCGTTCTCGATAAACGTTCAGGTTCAGAAACTGCTCTTCCAGCTTCGATCGAGAGCATTGATTCTTCCCAAAATGGCGCCCCCCTCAAGGGTGCAGTACTCCCAGAAAACGATTATGGGATTACCTTCAATGTCGACGCGCCACTATCAATCAACATCTGGGAAGACTTCCAATGCCCCTTCTGCAAGTTCTTTGAAGATGAGATGGATGAATACATTGAAGGACTTATAAGAAATCAAGAAGCAAAAGTTACGTACCACATGACCTCTTTCCTCGGTATGGAGTCAAAGCGCGCAACTAATGCGGCGTATTGTGCAGCAGATGAAGGCCGCTTTATTGAATTCCATAAAGCCATCTACGCCGTTCAGGGCGCAGAAAACAGTGGCATTTTCTCAAATAAGAATTTGGTAGAAATTGGAAAGCGATTAGGAATAACGAGTCCCACCTTTGAAAGTTGCGTAAATGAAAACAAATATGGAGACAATGTAGATAAGGTCTATAAATCTATGGCCAAGAACAAAGTAGAGGGAACTCCAACCGTATTTATCAACGGCAAGCCTTGGAGCCGTAGCGGTTCCGAATTCAAGCTTGATGAGTTTAAGGCGGCGGTTGAAGCAGCGAAGCAGTGATTATCGCTTCTATACCTTCACCCGCGCAATCTCAGATTGAGATTGGTCCGCTGACCTTTCATTTCTATGCACTTTGCATCATCGCTGGAATTATTGCCGCCGTATTTATAGGAAATCAACGTTACGTTGCTTTGGGAGGTAAACCCGGAGTTGTCAGTGATATTGCAGTAATCGCAGTTCCCTCAGGAATCATTGGGGGCCGCATCTATCACGTGATTACTTCTCCGCAACAGTATTTTGGAGCAAATGGAAATTGGGTTGAAGCGTTTTACATCTGGCAAGGTGGTTTAGGAATTTGGGGTGCAATTTCTCTGGGATTTGCTGGGGCATATCTTGCGTATCGGCGAAGTTCACGCACAGAACAAATTCCATTTGCACGATTTGCAGATGCGCTAGCACCGGGACTTCTAATTGCCCAAGCAATTGGTCGATGGGGAAATTGGTTCAATAAAGAGTTGTTTGGAAGACCGCTTGATGCACCATGGGGTCTGGAGATTCCTATTCAATATAGACCTATCGGATATTCATCGAGCCAGACTTTCCATCCCGTCTTTCTCTATGAATCAATCTGGTGCACTTTTGTTGCAATTCTCTTAGTCACGTACTTCAAGCGCAGAAATCTTGCGGCAGGATCAATATTTGCACTGTATGTTGCGCTCTATTCTCTGGGTCGAGGCGTTATCGAGAGTATTCGCATCGATGAGGCAAACGAGATTTTGGGTTTGAGACTCAATATTTGGACAAGCGCGCTTCTCGTCGTAGGTTCCGTCATGTATTTGCGTAATCTCAACCTCAAAACCCGTTCTGCCATAGAATGACGATATGGGATTAGCAGAAATTCATAAGCGCAACGAGGATCATCGTTCGCATCGCGCCGGTTGGCTTAGGGCCGCTGTGCTGGGAGTGAATGATGGTTTGGTCTCGACCGCATCTCTTATGATCGGTGTTGTTTCTGCTCAGAGGAATGATTTTGTTGTGACCGCTGGCCTCGCCGGAATCGCTGCAGGCGCCATGTCAATGGCAGTCGGCGAATATGTCTCTGTCCGTTCTCAAAACGATATTGAAGAATCTGATAAGCAATTAGAGATTGAACACTTGGCAATTGATCCAGCAGGAGAGTTAGAAGAATTAACTCAGATTTATCAAGAGCGAGGGATCTCTCGCGCGACCGCCGAAAAAGTTGCACAAGAACTCCATGCTTACGATGCGTTGGGCGCCCATCTACGAGATGAGCTTGGCCAACATGAGACGAACAAGGCTCGACCTCTTCAAGCCGCATTTGCTTCGGCAATCAGTTTTACAGCAGGTGGGGCGATTCCGCTTCTGGGAGCGCTCGCTCCGAGTCTCGGCCAAAAAGCATTTTCTATCGTGGGAATTACTTTTGTCGGTTTAGTTATCGCTGGAATCATCAGTGCGAAAACGGCAGGCTCCAGCATGCTTCGCACAACTGGTCGGATTGTCTTTGGCGGAGCACTTGGCATGGCAATCACAGCGATCGTCGGGCAAGTTGCGCATATTTCTGGCATTTAGTTCTCCCAAAACACCTACTTCTTGGTAGATTTCTTTCCTTATTCGGGCCATTGCCGTCCCACTTCCAGTCTTCAGAAAAAAATAGGGGCGATTCTGTGGCTTTATTCTCGGCAATCCCGCAGGCTCAGGGTCTATACAACCCTGCCCATGAACATGACGCATGTGGCGTTGCGATGGTCGCCACTCTCAATAGAAATGCAACACATGAAATTGTTCAACAAGGTTTGACTGCACTTCGCAATCTCGAGCACCGTGGCGCATCTGGAGCTGAAGTCAACAGCGGAGATGGCGCAGGCATTCTCACCAGAATTCCCGATCAATTCTTCCGTGAGGTTCTAGATTTCTCGTTACCTGAAATTGGAAAGTATGCAGCCGGAATTGCTTTCATGCCACAAGAATTCAATGGAAAAAAGAGAATTGAGCAGATTGCAAAAGAAGAGAATCTCCACATTCTAGGCTGGCGTAAACTTCCCGTTGTTTCATCTTCGCTAGGCGCTACGGCGCTCTCCGTCATGCCAGATTTTGAACAGGTTTTCATCTCCTCACCTGATTTCATCTCAGATTTAGATTTGGATCGTAGAACATTCTGTTTCAGAAAACGCGTTGAACATGAGCTCTCGGTTTACTTTCCATCGCTTTCATCGCGGACCATTGTCTATAAAGGCATGCTCACCACCGGACAACTCGAAGAGTTCTTCCCGGATCTCTCCGATGAGCGCTTTGTTTCCCCACTTGCATTAGTGCACTCGCGTTTCTCAACAAACACATTTCCTTCATGGCCGTTGGCACATCCGTATCGTTTTATCGCGCACAACGGTGAAATCAATACTGTCCGCGGAAATAGAAATTGGATGGCCGCTCGCGAATCCCTTCTAGAGAGCGAGATTATTCCGGGGGATATGAAGCGACTTTTCCCCATCGTAGATCCTGCAGGCAGCGACTCGGCCTCATTTGATGAGGTGCTCGAGCTTCTTTATCTTGGTGGACGTTCGTTGCCACACTCAATATTGATGATGATTCCGGAAGCGTGGGAGAACCACGAAACGATGTCACCAAAGTTGCGAGATTTCTATCGCTTCCATGCCTCATTAATGGAGCCGTGGGATGGTCCAGCATGCGTCACTTTCACCGACGGAAAACAAATTGGCGCAGTTCTCGACCGAAATGGATTGAGGCCTTCGCGTTATTGGGTTACAGAAGATGGACTTGTTGTTTTAGCAAGTGAAGTTGGAGTGCTTGATATTCCTCAAGAGCGGGTAGTAAGAAAAGGTCGTCTCCAGCCAGGTCGTATGTTCTTGGTTGATATCGAGGCGGGTCGCATTATTGAAGACGAAGAAATTAAGAATTCACTTGCTGACGGTGCGCCATATGGTGAATGGCTCCACGCGGGAATTGTCCGACTCTCAGAATTGCCTGCTCGCGAGCACATTATTTATCCCCACTCTTCTGTACTTCGACGTCAGCGCGCATTTGGTTATACCGAAGAAGAACTTCGCGTCATCATCACGCCGATGGCAAAATCTGGAGCCGAGCCAATTGGCTCTATGGGAACCGATACGCCGATTGCTGCGCTCTCTGCGAAATCACGTCTTCTCTTTGATTACTTCTCGCAACTCTTCGCGCAAGTCACAAATCCTCCGCTCGATGCAATTCGTGAGGAGCTCGTTACGTCACTTGGCGGTTCCATTGGGCCAGAACATAATCTTCTTGATCCAGGTCCAGCTTCTTGTCGCCAGATTTCACTCGCGTTTCCTGTTATCGACAATGATGAATTAGCCAAGATCATTCACGTCAACGCAGATAACAATCTTCCAGGTTTATCTGCCCATGTCGTACGTGGATTATTTCCAATTGCTGAAGGGGGAGATGGATTACGCGAGAGGATTCAAGAGATTCGCGCTGAAGTCTCACAGGCTATTACTGATGGAGCGCGCATCATTGTCCTTTCGGATCGCGATGGCGATGCTGAAAATGCTCCTATTCCGTCACTTCTACTTACCTCAGCAGTTCATCATCACTTGATTCGCGAGAAAACTCGCACCAAAGTTGGGCTCGTTGTAGAAACCGGTGAAGTGCGCGAGGTGCATCATGTCGCTCTACTTATCGGTTATGGAGCAGCTGCAGTCAATCCATATCTTGCGATGGAGACCGCTGAAGACCTCGTACTCCAAGGCGTCATCACAAATATTTCCCCTGAGAAAGCGGTCAAGAACCTTATTAAGTCCCTTGGTAAAGGTGTACTCAAAGTTATGTCAAAGATGGGAATTTCCACCATCGCCTCATACACAGGCGCTCAAGTCTTCGAAGCAATTGGTCTTTCACAAAACCTTATCGATGAGTACTTTGTGGGCACCACTTCACGTCTAGGCGGCGTGGACTTAGATGTCATCGCTGAAGAAACGATTGCTCGTCACCACATTGCCTATCCACCCGGTGGAGAAGTTCCTGGTTCCAAGCGTCTGCCAATTGGTGGCGAATATCAATGGCGTCGTGAAGGCGAACCTCATCTCTTCGATCCTGAGACAGTTTTTGCTCTGCAACATGCAACTCGCTCTAAGCGTTATGACATTTTCAAGCGCTATACGACACGAATTGATAATCAATC
>VFFD01000055.1 GCA_018882745.1 Candidatus Nanopelagicaceae bacterium | reverse complement strand
GCCCAAGAGATGTGAAGGCTGTGATCCATGAGCATTATGGAGTCAGCGATCATCGTGCGATTAGCGTGACGCTGAAATAAAACCTGTTACGCCACATCCACTTTCCGACTTAAGCTCTCTTTATGGGTATTGAAAATCCCAATTAGTTCATTGCGCTTGTTATCAGGCATGGAGAATCCAGCGGCATAAGCAGACCAGGCCTTTAGTTGGTTGAGATTAGTGCAACCATGGAGGCGGCTAATGAGGCTCTCCCAATCGCTCTTAGTAAGGGCTTTACGAGTATTTGCCCGCGCTGCTTTTGTCATCTCTTCGCGGCTGGGGCGTTTCCCTTTCGTCGCAAAGCCGAGATTTGCAAGGCAGCGACCGATACTTGACGTTTCGCAGTTCTCGCTAGCGTTAGCGCGATTGATAGGAGATGTTCCTTCAATCTCGGTCGCAAAACCCGTGGATTGTGGGCGAACATCATCAGAGTTTGTATATGCCTCGGTACGGCAGATCCATTCGATGCGACCATCAGGGCGTTCAGTGCGCTGAAGATCGGTGAGTAAACGGCCATTTGGATATTTCTGCCAGAAAGCACGAATTCGATTTTCAACGGGTTCGTAATCACTCAAATTAAAGTAACTCATTATTGGCCCACCGCCATTCGAAGTTCTTCTGCCATAACAGATGTTGGGGTAAGGGTCCCGGCACGAAAAGCTTCAGTCAGTACTTCACGTCCGCCATGAAGGAAACGTGTTGCGATATAGGCATCGCGAGAGTTAAAAGAAATAAAATCTAAAACTTCTCCAGTGCGCTTATAGATTGCTTTTCCATCTACATTTTCGACCGAGTCCATCACATGCTTGCGGAAAGATTCACGGACAGATTCAACAATCTCAAACTCGTAGTTGGATTTAACCCACTCTACAAAAGACTTTTCGTTTAACACTTCAGGTGTATTACGAGGCTGGATGAGTGAAACCTTTGCAATCTCTTCACCTTCGAGGGCGGCCTTCGCCGAATCAGCGCCAACCTCTTCTAAGGCTGCGGCAAATTCACGTCGAAGTCGATCCTTCGCTTCCTTTGCGGCATCAGCGATCAAGGTAATGGCGGAGAGTTGGAAAGCTAGCTCTCGTAGGTTCATGTGTTTCCTCCTGCAGTATTGCGTTTTTTGCGATGCAGGTGAGTACACAACCGACCACTGACAAATCGGTTATTTATGCGGCAAAACGGCGTGTCTAGCCCTCTTGGTTGGCTTTCTTGGCCTTGGAGGTGAGGCGAGAGCGCTCGTTCTGGTCGAAGATGACTTTACGGATACGCACCGACGTTGGAGTTACTTCAACGCACTCATCTTCGCGGCAATATTCCAGAGCTTGTTCCAAGTTAAGAATCTTTGGTGGAATCAACTTCTCATTCTCATCGGAACCTGAGGCGCGCATATTGGTAAGTTTCTTTTCGCGAACGATATTGACATCCATATCTTCAGGACGAGAGTTCTCGCCAATCACCATACCTTCATAAACATCGGCGCCGACCTGACAGAAAATCGTGCCGCGCTCTTGTAATCCAAAGATGGCATATGACGTTGCAGTTCCAGCGCGATCAGAAACGAGTGAACCTGTGTTGCGAGTACGCAATTCACCGTTCCATGCTTCGTAACCATCGAAGACATGGTGGAGAAGTCCCGTTCCACGAGTTTCAGTAAGGAACTCGGTACGGAATCCGATAAGACCGCGTGATGGAACTTTGAAATCCATACGGATCCATCCAGTTCCGTGATTCACCATCTGCTCCATGCGACCTTTGCGGAGCGCCATGAGTTGGGTGATAACACCAAGATAATCTTCTGGTGCATCAATAGTAAGGCGTTCCATCGGTTCATGTAATTTGCCATCAATCATCTTTGTGACAACTTGTGGCTTTCCAACTGTTAATTCAAAACCTTCGCGGCGCATCATTTCAACAAGAACTGCGAGTTGAAGTTCTCCGCGACCTTGGACCTCCCAGGTATCGGGGCGATCGGTCGGGAGAATGCGAAGTGAGACGTTTCCGACGAGTTCTGCATCAAGGCGATTCTTGACCAGGCGCGCAGTCAATTTCTTTCCAACGCGACCTGCAAGTGGCGATGTATTGATACCGATTGTCATCGAAATACTTGGCTCATCAACGGTAATTAACGGCAGCGGGTGTGGATTTTCGGCATCAGCCAAAGTTTCACCCAATGTGATGGTTTCAATTCCAGCCACAGCGATGATGTCTCCAGGACCAGCTTCAGTCGCAGGAACTCGCTCTAGACCTTCAGTAATCATCAATTCAGAGATCTTTACCTTCTCTTGTGATCCATCGGTTTTAATCCATGTGACCATCTGGCCTTTTTTAATGACGCCTTCATGGACGCGGCAGAGCGCAAGGCGACCAAGATATGGAGATGAATCAAGGTTGGTGACGTGTGCTTGGAGAGGTGCACCTTCGTGATATTTCGGAGCTGGAATTGTTTTGAAGATAACGTCGAAGAGAACATCAAGATTTTCTGCATCAGGCATTCCGCCATCGGTTGGTCTATTTAAAGAAGCGCGACCTGCTTTTGCGGATGTGTAGACGATAGGGAAATCGATTTGATCTTCGGTGGCATCAAGATCAAGGAATAATCCATAGGCCTCATCCACAACTGCAGCGATTCGAGCATCGGGGCGATCGACCTTATTGATGATCAAGATAACCGGAAGATTTTTCTGTAAGGCCTTACGAAGAACGAAACGAGTTTGTGGAAGTGGACCTTCGGATGCATCAACAAGAAGTGCGACGCCATCCACCATTTCAAGTCCGCGCTCCACTTCGCCACCGAAGTCAGCGTGGCCAGGTGTATCAATAATGTTGACGATGGTGTTACCGCGCTTCACAGCGGTGTTCTTAGCAAGGATGGTGATTCCTTTTTCGCGCTCCAAATCCATCGAATCCATAACACGATCTTGGGATTCAGATTGATTCTTATGGGCTTCAAAAGCGCCGGATTGCCACAACATGGCATCAACAAGAGTGGTCTTGCCATGGTCAACGTGGGCGATGATTGCGATATTACGAAGCTCTTCGCGGCTTTTCAGCGCTAAGCCATTTAAATGAGGTGATTTAGACATTGAAACGAAACTCCACTACATCTCCATCGCGCATTATGTATTCCTTGCCTTCCATTCGAACCTTCCCCTTTGCTCTGGCTTCATTCATGGAGCCCGCAGCTACGAGATCATCAAATGAAATTACTTCGGCTTTGATAAAACCTTTTTGGAAATCAGTATGAATTACCCCCGCGGCAGCAGGTGCAGTATCGCCTTTATGGATGGTCCATGCGCGCGCTTCTTTTGGACCTGCAGTTAAATAGGTTTGAAGTCCAAGAGTTTTAAATCCGACACGGGCAAGAGTGGCAAGGCCTGGTTCTTCTAGGCCAATTGACTTCAATAGTTCGAGCGCCTCAGCATCATCGAGTTCACTTAATTCTGCTTCAGTCTTTGCATCCAAGAAAATAGCTTCGGCTGGAGCAACAAGGGCAGATAATTTCTGGCGGAGCGCTGCATCAGCTAATTCGGCAGCATCGACATTGAAGACATAGAGGAATGGCTTTGCGGTAAGTAGGCCGAGTTCTTTGATGAGCGCAAGATCTACATCGGATTGGGAAAGTACTTTTCCATCGGCAATTACTTTTTCAGCCGCTTTCACAGCATCAAGAACTGCAGCGCGCTCTTTATTTTGGCGCGCCTCTTTTTCGATACGAGGGATTGCTTTCTCAATAGTTTGAAGATCAGCTAATTGAAGTTCGGTATTAATAGTTTCAATATCACTCGCGGGATCAACGCGACCATCGACGTGGACTACATCGCCATCGCTAAAGACGCGGATGACTTGGCAGATTGCATCGCTCTCGCGGATGTTGGCAAGAAACTTATTTCCAAGGCCAGCGCCTTCGGAAGCGCCTTTTACGATGCCAGCGATATCAACGAAAGAGACTGCGGCAGGAATGATTTTTTCGGAGCCGAAGATCTTGGCAAGGACATCAAGGCGAGCATCAGGGACGCCGACAACGCCGACGTTGGGCTCAATAGTGGCGAATGGGTAATTCGCGGCCAAGACATTGTTCTTTGTCAGGGCGTTAAAGAGGGTCGATTTTCCGACATTCGGTAGACCGACGATTCCGATGGAGAGGCTCACAAGGGGTAGAGCCTAACCGTCAATGTCAGTCCTTCCTGCCACGATAAGGGCATGAATGGTGCGGCGTATCTGATTATCGGCCTTGCGATTGGTTTAGGAGTAGGCCTTGTCATCGGCGCGCTCCGACTCAATTCCGAGCGCGGAAAAGTGACGCTTCTCAACTCTCAGATCGATGCGATGCGTGAAGAAGAAAATCGTCTCACCACTCTCAATGAACAACTCCGCGCTGTGACGACGGGAATGGCCCAACTCACCACCCAAACCCAAGAAGCTGAATTGAAACGTACTCGTGCTGAATCCGAGATGCGCACCCAGATTGAGAATATGAAATTAGGTAACGAGACGCTGCTTCGCGAAACCACAAAGTTAGCGGGCGCTCTTTCTAACTCTCAGACCCGCGGAAAATATGGCGAAGCTCAACTTGAAACACTTCTCGAAAACGCTGGATTACTCGAAAACGTTCACTTCTTCAAACAAGATTATCGAACAACTGGAACTGAAATATCTAAACCAGATATCAAAATCGCAGTACCTGGTGGAAGCGAAATCTTCATCGACTCAAAGTTTCCCTTTGATCGCTTCCTTGAAGCAGTCGTCGAGAAGGATCCCGCTGAGCGAACTCGTTTAATGCAGGCCCACGCAAAAGATTTATTGGGCCACGTTAACGCCCTTGCAAAACGTGGTTATCAAGAGACTGGAAACTCCCCTGATTATGTAGTGCTATTCGCTCCTTTTGAATCGATCTTGAGTGAAGCCCTCGATGTCGATCCCCAGCTTCTTCATAAAGCCTTTGAAAAGAATGTAACTATCGCAACTCCGACCACCATGATGGCCTTACTTCGCACCGTGGCTTATGTCTTTAGCCGCTCAGAGCTAGCGAAAAATGCCCAAGAAATTCAGGATCTAGCCGGCGAACTCCTTAAGCGCATTGGAAAGGTCCACTCCAAGATTGAAACTCTTGGCGATCGCATCAAATCTACGGAGCGAGCATTTAATGATTTGATTAAGAGCGCAGAAGAGAATGTCATCAAGCCAGCGCGAAAGATGGTCAAACTTGGCGCCCCATCTGCAAGTAAACTCAAAGCACTCGAAGATGTCGATGATGAAGTCCGTCAGATTGCTCCGAAGGAGCTAAATTCCCCTGATCTCTTCGATGGAGATGATGATCTCGATGAAAGCGATAACGATGACAAGTAACCTCCCCCAACCTCCGATTAAGAACCCGATCAAGGGCGCAGGCCTCACCAAGCCTGGAATTGTGATTTTGCAATTTGTATTTATCTCCTTTGTTGCGCTCATTGAAATCTTCTTCCGTTCCAATGTTGGATTCCTTACCGGAATTGCAATATGGGCTTCGTATTACGGAGCGCTGATCTATGGTCGTCCCGGCACCACCTACGTCGCAGTTGTTAATCCACCCATCGCATTTGGCGCTGCTGCAATTCTTTTACTTCCAACTGTTGGTGGATTCTCATTAAGTATCACCAGGCTCGGAGTTGATCTAGTCTCAGGACTTGCCAGCGTTGCGCCATTCTTGTTATCGGGCGCGTTATTTGGCTGGTGGCATTACTTTAAATTGGTCAAGCAAGCCAAACTTACTTCCTGAAGAAAATTTCTTTCTCTGTCGTGAATTTGTTCCCATCCGAGTCTGTAACGGTATAGACAACAATACAAATTCCTTTTGAAATAGATGAAACTACAACTCCTTTAACTGAACAAATTTCGGGAGTTTTACTCTCTGCGCTCTCATTAACTTGCGATGACCCCGGGAGTTTAATTTGCTTTACCGAAGTTCTAGACATGACCGAATCTAGTCTGTTAATGAGGGTCGAGATTGCTTTCGCTTCTCTACGGTCCTCTACTACTTTGCCAACTAGAGCTTTCAACTCGCTAACTGAGCCATTTACCTGTATCGCAGATGATTGCAAGGTTGGCAATGCATTTGAGTCTATTGGGGTGTTTGTACTCTGAGTTACCCCGCCAGTCGGTACAACATTGTTTGATGTTGCAGTCGCGGAATCAGAATTGGTAGAAGGCGAGGGCAAACTACTCGATGGGCTCGTTGCTGTTGATGTTGTTGGAGAGGTGGTATCAACTTTCCCAGAAGCGATAGTGGTTGAGCTTTCAGAATTCAAAAGGCCACTATTCAAACCGGCAGCCGAACTGGAGGTGCTTTGGATTACCTTTACACAGTATGCATGCCAAATGTCATCATTCTGAGAAACTGTGAAGTTTAAGTCCACACCAGTCGCTTTCCCAGATCCCGAAGGACATGAGTGAGTCTTATAAACTTGTGATTGTTCCCAATCCGCTTGCCTCATTCCCGCCAAACTCGAAATTCTTGTATTTGGAATTTCTTCTCCATTCTTGAGGTTCGGAAATGGATCAATTTGAACAGAGGAACTTTGAGTTGGTTGTGAAGGTATTGAACTGGTAACGGTTCTTGTATCTGTAGACGTTGGGGTGCTCTGATTACCGCTGGTTGGACTAGTTGTAGTAGTTCCAGAGATGCCTGAGGGATTAACAAATGTATAAGCACACTCTTCACCCGACTCACCATATCCAGTCCACTTACTGCAACGTTGAATCCCTGGTGTTTGATCTGCTGCTGTTTGTGCGACACTTTTTGCAAGTGACTTTAGTTCTGTAACTTTATTTCGACGATCTAATTCAGCTTTGGCGTTATAACTTCCCCCCGAGCTCTTAAATTGATCCCAAACACTTCCTCCGAGACGATAGGCAATCCACGCGTTTTCCGGCCAACACTCTGTAAATGTTCCAACGCCTATTGCTGCAATTAAACCGTTTGCTCCTTGAAATCCAGTAGGGCACTCGGTTGTCGATAATTGCCCTCTAAGGACTCGTGTATATGGTGTGCCACTTCCCCACTGTGGAAAAAATTCGATTGTAGGTGCAGGAATTGCTGAAGTTGAGTTGTTCGCAACCGTTGAAGTTTCTGTGTTTGAAGAGCTTGGAGAATTGGGACTTGAAGAGCTTGAATTACTTGAGTTTGAATCGGCTGGCGCTGATACAGAAGGTGCCGATTGAGAAGTTGTTGATGAGGTTTCAGATGGTGCAGATACAGAGGGTGCTGATTGAGTGGCAACGGTTGTATTGGGACCTGGCTCTACAGGGTTGGCACACACGCCTCCCGATGCGGTAGACACACCATTTGCGTGAACGATGGGTCCCCACTGAATACATTTTTGTTTTCCTGGATTCGCTGCATTCCAGGCTTTTGATTCAGCCTCAGCACTTGCGCGAGCAGACTCCTGTCGATTCCTAAAGTCTGTGTCTTGAGATTCACGCAATTGTCTAGCTGCAATAACGGCGGGGTCCTCACCGGGCGCCGTGTAAGTTTTCGACGCAGTGTAAGTTCTTCCTCCACTTGTAGCTGTCGCTTCGTAAGTATAAGTCTGTCCGCTCGTGAGCCTGAATCCAGATGATACGGCGGCAACGGATGGGCATGCGGGTGTTCCGCTATGCACCATGAATCCGCCTGAACCTAAAGTGTTTGATGAAAAACTCACTCTGGAACCCAACTCTGCTGGATTAGTGAAGCAAATTCCGATGTTTGTTATCCCGTCAGCGTCGGGACCAGAAATAGAAATCTGCATTTCGTTTGATGCATGTGCGGCACTTGGAAGCCAAACAAACGTTAGCGAGAGCAAAACCAACTTCATTAAGAAGTTGGATGCTGACTGAAATACAGAGTTCATACCTTCATTTTATTGAGCCAGAGATGAATGGTGAACAGCTTGACCGGTCATGAGTCAAGAACGAGCATTACTTGCCCGCAGCGCGTAGATCTTTTCGGAGCTCGGGCGGGATCGCAAAGAGGAGATGCTCTTCCATCGCAGTCACAGTCTCAACATCGCTATATCCACGGT
>VFFD01000008.1 GCA_018882745.1 Candidatus Nanopelagicaceae bacterium | reverse complement strand
GATGTAAAGAGATTCACCAATCTTTTTCGGAACCCAACCAGCATCTTGAACGACAAGTGCCTCTACAGCTTTTACGAAATCTTCTACTGGTAGTTCAGGCAAAGTAATTCTTGCTGCGCTCTTGGCAAAGCGAAGACCGTTTGCATCAGGCCTAAATAGCGCGATCGATCCATCGGGCTGTGAATACGCCTTCATTCCTTCGAAGATTTCTTGTCCGTAATGAAAGACCATCGCAGCTGGATCAAGGCTAAGTGGGCCATAGGCCTGCACAGTTATATCTGACCAGCCCGAAGATTCATTCCATTCTGCAACCACCATATGGTCAGTGAAGTATTTACCAAAACCAGGTTCAGCTACTCGCTTTTCCCGTTCGGCCGCGGGCACCGCGTTGGTCGATGGAATGACGTTAATTTTCATTATCCGAGCGCCTTCACGAGTGCATTTCCAACTTCTGCAGTTGTTCGTTTTGCATCGCCACGATTAAGAAGATCGTTTTCGACAGCGCGCTCGACATCGCTCGCCGCATCATTTAGGCCAAGATGGCGGAGCAACATCGCAACAGACATCACAGTTGCGGTGGGGTCTGCAATTCCTTTGCCAGCAATGTCAGGAGCAGAACCATGAACTGGTTCAAACATGGAGGGGAACTTACCTTCAGGATTGATATTGCCCGAAGCGGCTAATCCAATTCCACCGCAGATTGCAGCAGCAATGTCGGTCAAGATATCGCCAAAGAGATTATCTGTGACAACAACATCGAAGCGATCAGGGTTAGTTACAAAGAACATTGATGCCGCATCTACATGAAGATAATCAGTTGTGATCTCTGGAAATTCTTTAGCGACTTCATTAAATGTTCGAGTCCAGAGCCCACCTGCGCGGGTTAAAACATTGTTTTTATGTACGAGCGTGAGCTTCTTTCGGGGGCGCTTTTGTGCGCGGGCAAAGGCATCACGAATTACTCGCTCTGCACCACGTCGCGTATTGAGGCTCTCCTCAGTCGCAATTTCATCTGGAGTTCCTTGTGCAAGAACGCCACCGGCTCCAACATAAGGTCCTTCTGTACCTTCGCGTACGACGACAAAATCAATAGGAGCTTCAGTACGAAGTGGGCCTTTTGTTCCTGAATAGAGTCGAGCGGGACGTAGGTTAATGTAATGATCGAAAGCAAAGCGAAGTTTCAAAAGTAAACCGCGCTCTAGAACTCCGCTGGGAACGCTGGGATCCCCAACTGCGCCTAGCAGGATCACATCAAAGTTTTTGAGTTCTTCAAGCGTGGAATCTGGAAGTGTTTCACCTGTCTTATGCCAATAACGAGCGCCCAGATCAAACTCTTTCTTCGAGAAAGTAACGCCGTACTTAGCAGAAACTGCATCAAGGACTTTCAATCCCTCAGCAACAACTTCAGGTCCGATTCCATCGCCGCCGATGACAGCTAATTCGTAATTTTTACTCATGATTGGAGAGAAACCGATCGTGAGACGCGAGCGCCGATTTCCGATGCAATCTTCTTCGCGACATCAGCAGGAATTGCAGAGTCGACGGTGAGCGCCATCAACGCCTCTCCCCCAGCTTTATCTCGAGCAACCTGCATATTTGCGATATTGATCTTCGCAGCGCCCAGAATGTTTCCTACTGCGCCAACAACGCCAGGTTTATCTTCATAAATGAGGAAGAGTAGGTGATCTGTTGGTGGAAGTTCGATATCAAACTTATTGATACGTACGATTTTTTCCACTTTACGGATTCCCATCAAGGTCGCATCTACTTCAACACGATTTCCATTAGAGAATGCAGCGCGCATCGAAATCATGCTTCGATAATCTTCACATTCAGCTTCGGTCGTGACTGTGGAAGTCATGCCTTTTTCTTGCGCCAAATTTGGAGAATTTACGTAAGTTACATCTTCCATGCCGGTGGCAAGAAGTGCACCTTTCAGGGCAGAGGTACCGAGAATCGAGCAATCGTGCGCTGATACTTCTCCACTCACAGTGATTTCAATAGAAACTGGCAACTCACCTTCGAGTGATGTTGCGATCTGCGCCATCTTTTCAACGAGTGGAAGCGATGGACGAATCTCTTCGTGAATCTCTCCACCTTTAACGTTGACTGCATCAGGAACGAGTTCACCAGAAAGTGCTTTACGGACGGAGATAGCTACTGCAATACCTGCCCGTTCTTGAGCTTCGTCAGTCGAGGCGCCTAAGTGTGGGGTTGCAACAACTTGATCGAGTGCAAAGAGAGGCGAATCAGTGCAAGGTTCGGTGGCAAAAACATCAAGACCTGCGCCTGCAACACGACCTTCTGTGATTGCTGTGTGAAGCGCAGCTTCATCAAGAACGCCACCACGAGCTGCATTAATGACGCGAACTGTGGGCTTTACCTTCTTAAGCGCTTCTTCACCGATGAGATTTGCTGTCTCTTTAGTTTTTGGAAGATGAATCGTGATGAAATCAGAGGTCTTGAGTAGGTCATCAAGAGATACGAGATCCACACCTAGCTGTGCTGCGCGTGCAGGTTGGAGATATGGATCGTAAGCAACCACCTTCATGCCAAAAGCTTGCATGCGATGAGCAACAAGTTGGCCAATACGACCAAAACCAACAACGCCAAGAGTCTTTTCGAAAAGTTCAGCACCTGTGTACTTCGATCGTGCCCATTTTCCATTTTTTAGGGCCGCGTGCGCAGGAGAAACATGGCGCGCTGATGCAAGTAACAATGCGATCGCTAATTCGGCAGCGCTGACAATATTAGATGTCGGTGCATTGACTACCATCACGCCAGCAGCAGTCGCAGCTGGAATATCAACGTTATCAAGGCCAACTCCTGCACGAGCAATTACCTTTAAACCTTTTGCTGCTGCAATTGCTTCAGCATCCATCTTTGTGGCGGAGCGAATCAAGACTGCATCGATTCCCGCAGCTAGCGCAGGAAGAAGTTCAGCGCGATTTGCTCCATCGCAATTACGGATTTCGAAGTCAGGTCCTAACGCATCAAGCGTTGCAGGACTTAACTCCTCAGCAATTAATACAACAGGTTTACTCACGCGCGGCAGAACCTTCCTTGTAATCATCCTTATTAGCAGCCTTCACCCAGGACATCATCTTGCGAAGATTGCGTCCCACTTCTTCGATGGGGTGTTGTTCACCTTTTGCGCGTAGCGCCTTGAATTCTGGAGCTCCGGCATCTTGATCATCAATGAATCGCTTGGCGAATGCACCGCTTTGGATATCAGCAAGGACTGCTTTCATATTTTCCTTGACGCGTGGATCAATTACGCGTGGACCTGAGATGTAATCCCCGTATTCAGCTGTGTCAGAAACTGACCAACGTTGCTTTGCGATTCCGACTTCGTACATCAAGTCAACGATGAGCTTGAGCTCGTGGAGACATTCAAAGTAAGCAACTTCTGGCTGGTAGCCCGCTTCAATCAAAGTTTCAAAACCATATTGCACAAGTTGTGATGCTCCGCCGCATAGAACAGATTGTTCGCCGAAGAGATCTGTTTCAGTCTCTTCAGTAAAGGTTGTGAGAATTCCACCTGCGCGAAGTCCGCCCATAGCTTTTGCGTATGAGAGCGTAAGTGGCCAAGCGCTACCTGTTGCATCTTGTTCGACTGCGACGATATCGGGAACGCCACGTCCGGCAACATATTCACGACGAACGAGATGTCCTGGACCTTTTGGCGCGACCATACATACATCGATATTTGCTGGCGGTTTGATGTAGCCAAAACGAATATTGAATCCATGTCCAAAGAAGAGAGCATCGCCTGCTTTGAGGTTCGGCTCAATCGATTCCTTGTAAATATGGCGCTGTTTGTGATCTGGGGCAAGGAGCATGATCACAGTTGCTTCTTTAACAGCATCTGCAACAGAGAGAACGCGCAATCCTTCTTCTTGAGCTTTGGCACGTGACTTTGAACCCTCTGCAAGTCCAACTCTGACATCTACTCCACTATCGCGCAGATTGAGCGCATGAGCATGTCCTTGTGAACCGTAACCGATGACCGCAACTTTTCGGCCTTGAATTACCGAAAGATCTGCATCTTCGTCATGATAAATAGTTGCCACGTTCGTTCCAGCTTTCTCGTTAGTTTTGGTAGTCCTCAGTCTGGCTATGCGACTCAGATGAGGCTAGTCCAGTTTCCTTCAGAGTTCGTTCGACTAAAGTCACATCGCCATCTTCAATAGCAATAAGACCCGATTGAACGAGTTCCTTCACGCCAAACTTATTGAGCTCGGTAAGAAGTTCAGCAAGGTCTTTGCTGGTTCCAACTGTCTCAATTGTGAGTGAGGCGGGAGTCTCTCCAACAATCTCACCTTTATATTGCGCAACGAGTGCAGCAATAGAAGTGCGATCTTGGGGAGAATTCTTGACTTTGACCATAAGCAATTCACGCTGACGTGAATCTTCAGGTTTCATCTCTTGAATGCCAATGACATTGACTAATTTGAAGAGTTGAGCGCTTACTTGATCAAGGGCATGGCCCTCAAGATTCAAAACGATTGTCATGCGGGAAATCGCAGGATTTTCCGTAGGCCCTACCGCAAGTGAATCGATGTTGTAGCCACGACGTGAGAAAAGCGAAGCAACGCGAGCGAGAACACCAGGGCTATTCTCAACGAGTACAGAAAGTGTGTGTTGGGCCATGGCTATAACTCCTGAGAATCCCAGTCCGGCGCCATCTCTTTGGCGATCATGATGTCATCATTTGATGTACCGGCCGCAACCATCGGCCAGACCATCGCATCACGATGCACATTGAAATCAACAACCACAGGTGCATCGTTGATGGCATTGGCTTCTTTAATTATCTTGTCGACATCGCTCTTTGAATCGCAACGTAGACCAACACATCCCATAGCTTCCGCTAGTTTTGCAAAATCAGGGATGCGCTTCGAGTGTAGATCGGTATTGGAATAGCGTTGTTGATAGAACAATGTCTGCCACTGGCGCACCATTCCTAGGCTTTCGTTATTGATAACAGCAACTTTGATAGGAATATTGTTGAGTGCACATGTAACCAATTCTTGATTGGTCATCTGGAAGCAACCATCGCCATCAATAGCCCATACCGGAGTATCGGGTGCCCCAACTTTGGCGCCCATCGCTGCAGGAACTGCATACCCCATCGTTCCGAGTCCACCAGAGTTCAACCAAGTCCGAGGTTTCTCATACTTAACGAATTGTGAAGCCCACATCTGGTGCTGGCCAACACCTGCAACATAAATTCCATCAGGTCCTGTGAGCGTTCCGATTCTTTCGATGACGTATTGAGGTGAAAGCGAACCATCTGATGGTTCGTTATATCCAAGTGGATACTTCTCGCGCAGTGATCCCATTTGGCGCCACCACGTAGTGAAATCTGGCTTATTCTTTTTAAATTCCGCTTCAACGGCCGGAATGAGAGCGCGAATGGTCGGACCTAAATCTCCGATAACAGGAACATCGGCGTAGCGATTCTTGCCGATTTCAGCTGGATCAATATCGGCGTGAATAATCTTGGCATTTACTGCGAAAGTAGAAAGTTTCCCGGTGACGCGATCATCAAAGCGAGCGCCTAAAGTGATGAGTAGATCAGCCTTTTGTAGCGCTGTTACGGCAGCGACTGTGCCATGCATTCCAGGCATTCCTAGATGTTGATGATGACTATCAGGGAAAGCACCTCGCGCCATCAAAGTTGTGACAACGGGAGCTCCAACTAGTTCTGCGAGCTTTAACAAATCTTGTGAAGCGTTGGCTTTGATTACTCCGCCGCCAACATAAAAAACTGGTTTTGAAGATTGTGCGATCAGCGCAGCTGCATCTCTGATGGCTTGAGAGTCTGGTTCGAACTGTGGCTTGTAACCTAGAAGATTAATTGATGAGGGATAGTTGTAATCTGTCATCTTCTGCAGGGCATCTTTAGCGATATCAACGAGAACTGGACCTGGTCTTCCTGAATTAGCAATATAGAAAGCTTCAGCAATAGCTTTAGGAATTTCGCGTGGGTCAGTTACCAAGTAATTATGTTTTGTGATGGGCATTGTTACGCCACGGATATCTGCTTCTTGGAATGCATCTGTTCCGATTGCAGCAGATGGAACTTGACCGGTGATAGCAACAACAGGAACTGAATCCATCTGAGCATCAGCAAGTGGGGTAACCAAGTTGGTGGCACCTGGACCTGAGGTTGCGATACAAACTCCAACGCGACCAGTAACTTGCGCATAACCGGTAGCTGCATGTCCTGCGCCCTGTTCGTGGCGGACGAGAATGTGACGGATTTTGGAATCGTAGATTGGATCGTAAGCAGGAAGGATTGCGCCGCCAGGAATTCCAAACATGACATCAACGCCAGCTTGCTCTAACGCATTCACAAGCGACTGTGCTCCTGTGATCTGATTACTCATGTTCAACTCCTTTCTTCGGCCTTCGACTTAACTGTTTATCCCCTAGTAATGCAAAAACCCTCAGTTTCCTGAGGGTGCGCGTGAACTTGGATTTAGTTCACGCGCAGCGAATCACCACGACTGATACAAGAACTGATACAGATGAGGTGAGCGCTGACATGGGTGAAATTATCCCCTCGCAAAAAGTATGAGTCAACCCCTGAGATGCCTATCTCACATTATGAACGGGCTGAAAATCCCTTTTAGTCGCAGACCGCACCTTTGGAGGCAGAACCAACGAGCTTTACGAACTTTCCGAGAACTCCGCTGGTGTACTTATGAGGTACTGGCTTAAACGATGCGCGACGAATCTCGAGTTCTTTCTCGTCAACTAAGAGATCTAATGTGCGATTCTTCGTATCGATACGGATGCGATCGCCATCTTTGACAAAAGCAATGGGTCCGCCATCAACAGCTTCTGGCGCAATATGACCAACACAAAGTCCAGTTGTACCACCAGAGAAACGACCATCAGTAAGAAGAAGTACAGATTTACCAAGCCCTGCACCTTTAATGGCACCAGTAATCATTAACATTTCGCGCATACCTGGTCCACCTTTAGGACCTTCGTAACGAATCACAACAACATCACCTGCTTGAATCGTTCCATCTTCAAGCGCCTGCATTGCAGATTGTTCTCGTTCAAATACTCGCGCTGGACCCTCAAATATTTCGACGCCAACGCCAGCAACTTTTGTGACAGCTCCATCTGGTGCAAGCGATCCACCAAGAATAGTAATTCCACCGGTAGTGGCCATCGGATTACTTGTGGCTTTCAAAATCTCACCATCGGGATCCGGTGGATTAATGTCGGCGAGATTCTCGGCCATCGTTTTTCCGGTAACTGTTAAGCAATCTCCATGGAGCAATCCCGCATCAAGAAGTGCCTTAAGAACAACTGGAATTCCACCAACTTTATCGACATCGCTCATGACGAAACGTCCGAAGGGCTTGAGATCTCCGAGCAGTGGAACTTTCGAACCAATGCGATGGAAATCTGCGAGCGTTAAATCAACTTTTGCTTCATGAGCGATGGCCAGTAGATGAAGAACTGCGTTAGTTGAACCACCCAACGCCATAAGTGAAGTAATGGCATTCTCGAATGCGCGCTTGGTAAGAATCTGGCGAGTGGTGATGCCTTGGCGAATCAATTCCACTACAGCGGCGCCTGATTTAACTGCGTAAGCATCGCGACGACGATCAACCGCTGGGGGCGCAGCAGAGCCTGGTAATGAGAGACCGATTGCTTCTCCAATAGTTGCCATCGTGTTTGCCGTGTACATACCTCCGCATGCACCTTCGCCTGGGCAGATTGCTCTTTCAATCTTGTCTACTTGTTCTTGCGAGATTAATCCACGAGCACAAGCACCGACTGCTTCAAAAGCATCAATGATGGTGACATCTTTTCCATCAACTTGTCCGGGCAATGTGGAACCAGCGTAAACAAAGACGCTGGCAACATCGAGACGCGCAGCTGCCATCATCATGCCGGGAAGAGATTTGTCACAACCAGCAAAAGTCACCATGCCATCGAGACGTTCTGCTTGCATCACAGTTTCAACTGAATCAGCAATGATCTCTCGAGAGACTAGAGAGAAATGCATGCCTTCATGACCCATAGAGATTCCGTCAGATACTGAGATTGTTCCAAACTGCATCGGGAATCCACCAGCATCAATAACACCTTGCTTTGATGCTTTTGCTAAACGATCGAGTGAGAGGTTGCACGGCGTGATTTCATTCCATGATGATGCAATGCCGATTTGCGGTTTGACCCAATCTTCATCTTTCATTCCAACTGCACGGAGCATGCCGCGTTGTGGCGCTCTCTCCATGCCATCAGTGACGACACCAGAACGAGGTTTCATCGGGTTTGTCATGGACGAAATCCTACTTAGCCTTGACCTAAATGCTTGAGAAGTAGTTCACGAACTTTTGCAGCGTCTGCTTGTCCTTTTGTCTCTTTCATAACAGCACCGATAAGCGCACCTGCGGCAGGCACATGTCCACCACGGACTTTCTCAGCAACATCTGGTTGTGCTGCAATCGCTTTCTCAATGGCAGCCATCAATGCTGAATCATCGGAAACAACTTTAATTCCGCGCTTTTCAATAATTTCAGCTGGCCTACCTTCGCCATTAATGACGCCTTCGACAACTTGGCGCGCCAATTTATCGGTAAGTTCGCCTTGCACAATTAGGGCAACAATTTCTGCTACATCTTTAGAATTTATCGAAAGTTCAGAGGCAGCCACAGCTTTTTCATTTGCAATACGAGCAATTTCGCCGAGCCACCAGCTGCGAGCTCTAGTGGGGTCTGCTCCCAACTTCACAGTTTCTTCGACTAAATCAAGAACATCCGCGTTAATCATTGCGGCCATTTCTTTATCTGGAACCTGCCACGCTTCTTGTAACTTCTTGCGACGTACTGAAGGTTTTTCGGGAAGCGATGCACGAATTTTTTCAATCAATTCATTTGTGGGCGCAACTGGTACTAGATCTGGTTCTGGAAAATAACGGTAATCCTCTGCTTGTTCTTTAGAGCGTCCTGGGGTTGTGAGGCCTGTGTCTTCATGGAAGTGGCGAGTCTCTTGAATAACTCGTTCACTTTTATTGAGGAGCTCAGCATGGCGAATCATTTCGCCGCGAACTGCGCGTTCCACAGAACGCAGTGAGTTAACGTTCTTCGTCTCACTTCGAGTACCTAGTTTGTCAGCACCAATAAGTCGTAAAGAAACGTTTGCATCGCAACGCAGCGAACCCTGTTCCATCTTTACATCGCTAACGCCAAGTCCACGGAGAATGTCACGAAGTTCAGATACATATGCACGAGCAACTTCTGGGGCGTACTTCCCCGTGCCCGTTACAACCTTTGTAACGATTTCAACGAGCGGGATTCCAGCTCGGTTGTAATCCAAGAGCGAATAATCTGCGCCATGAATTCGGCCTGTGGCACCACCCATATGGAGGGACTTTCCAGTGTCTTCTTCCATATGCACACGTTCAATTTCAATCCGAAATTCCTTAGGACCTTCGTCGGTTTCAATAGTTACATCAAGATAACCGTTTACACAGATCGGTTCATCATATTGTGAAGTCTGAAAATTCTTTGGCATATCTGGATAGAAGTAATTCTTGCGGGCAAAACGGCTGTAAGGAGCGATTGAACAATTCAGAGCTAAACCAATTGCGATTGTGTATTCGATTGCCTTTGCGTTAACGACCGGCAAAGAGCCTGGCAAACCTAAACAAACTGGGCAGGTTTGGGTGTTGGGAGCAGCTCCAAATACTGTGTTGCAGCCGCAGAACATCTTCGATTCAGTTCCAAGTTCAACGTGAACCTCAAGGCCGAGAACTGGTTCATATTTTGCAATAACGTCATCGTACGAAAGAGCCATCACTTAGCTCCTAACGCTGGTACGTTATCAAGAATCGGCTTACCCCACTTTGTGAGAAGCGCTGCTTCTAGCGCCGCGCCAACTTTGTACATGCGATCATCTTTCATCGCCGGCGCCATGATCTGGAATCCTGCAGGAAGTCCATCTTCTTCCGCTAAACCTGAAGGAACGGACATTCCACCAATGCCAGCTAAGTTGGTTGGGATAGTCGCGATGTCATTGAGATACATCGCGATTGGATCATTAGCCTTTTCACCAATCTTGAAAGCTGTTGTTGGTGCAGTTGGAGATACGAGAACATCTGCTTTTCCAAAAGCATTGTCAAAGTCACGGGAAATGAGAGTGCGAACTTTCTGAGCGCTTCCGTAATAAGCATCGTAATAGCCACTAGAGAGCGCATATGTTCCCAGAATGATGCGCCGCTTTACTTCTCGCCCAAATCCAACTTGGCGCGTCGCATTCATAACCTCTTCTGCAGATCCCTCACCCACTCGAATTCCATAACGCATCGCATCGAAGCGAGCGAGATTAGAAGAGCATTCACTCGGGGCAATCAAGTAATAGGCTGCAAGTGCGTAATCGAAATACTTACAGGAAACTTCAACAATCTCCGCACCTAATGAGGCGAGAATTTCGAGCGATTGATTAAAGAGTTTTAAGACTCCAGGTTGGTATCCATCGCCTTGAAGTTCTTTGATAACACCAATCTTCATACCTTTGATGTTGCCGTCTTTTGCAGCTGCAACAACAGCAGGAACTGGTTCATTAATGGAAGTGGAATCCATGCGGTCATAGCCACCAATGGCTTCATGGAGATAAGCAGCATCAAGAACTGTTCGAGCACAAGGACCGGCTTGATCGAGCGATGAAGAGAACGCAACGAGTCCATAACGGGAAACCCCGCCATATGTAGGTTTGACGCCGACCGTTCCGGTAACTGCAGCAGGTTGGCGAATAGATCCGCCTGTGTCAGTTCCTATTGCAAGTGGTGCTTCAAAGGCAGCAAGCGCTGCAGATGATCCTCCACCAGAACCGCCAGGAATGCGTGAGAGATCCCAAGGATTATGGGTTGGACCGTAGGCAGAATTTTCGGTGGAAGAGCCCATCGCGAACTCATCCATATTTGTTTTACCAAGAATGACAATGCCATTCTCTTTCAAACGAGTAACAACAGTGGAGTCATAAGGAGGACGCCATCCTTCAAGCATCTTCGAACCACACGTCGTAGGAATTCCTTTTTGAACCAAAACATCCTTCAGTGCAAGCGGAACTCCTGCCAACGGAGAAACTCTTTCACCAGATTTACGCTTCTCATCAACAGCACGAGCTTGAGCGATTGCGCCATCGTTATCTACATGGAGGAATGCATGAACATCGCTATCAACTTTGGCAATCTGATCAAGATGTGCTTGCGTTAATTCAACGCTCGTGACTTCACCGGCGCTAAGGGCAGCCGCCATTTCAGCTGCAGACTTCTTAATCATTGCTCTTCACCAAGAATTTGTGGGACCTTAAAGCGTTGCTCTTCCTGCGCAGGAGCGCCAGAGAGCGCTTCATCAGGGGTCAAACTCGGACGCACTTCATCAACTCGGAAAACATTTTTTAGTGGAAGTGGATGAGAAGTGGGTGGAACATCCTCTCCCGCAACTTCTTGTACTCGCGCAACGGCATCTAAAATGACAGCTAACTCATTGGATAGATGGTTGAGTTCATCGTCGGAAAGGTCGATACGCGCGAGCTTGGCTAAATTCGCTACATCATCGCGGGAAATGTTCGACATAAAGGTCACCTTACCGAGTGCTTCGCAGTTGGCGCGAATTACTTACGGATCTGGCCATCCCCTCTCACTATCCATGTGGTCGTGGTCATTTGTTCAAGACCCATTGGGCCACGGGCATGGAGTTTCTGATTAGAGATTCCAATTTCAGCGCCAAATCCCATCTCTTCTCCATCAGTAAATCGAGTCGAGGCATTCACCATTACCGCAGCACAATCAGAGAGAGCAATAAAGGCATCAGCATTCTCTTGTGATTCAGTAACGATAGCTTCGGTGTGATTGGTTCCGTACTTCAATATGTGATCAGATGCTGCCAATAACGATGGAACCACAGCAACATTCATTTCGAGTACGCCGTATTCGGTACTCCAACTATCTTCTGTGGCTTTCTCTGCTGGGATATTTAATCCTTGAGCAATCTGCAACGAATCATCGTCGCAATGTAATTTCACACTTGCGTTGTGAAGCGCTTGAAGAACAATTGGCAGGAACTTGTCTTTGACTTTCTCATGCACCAAGAGAGTTTCGGCTGCATTACAGACGCTAGGGCGATGAGTCTTTGAGTTAACCACAATTGGTAACGCTTTATTGAGATCTGCTTTTTCATCAACGTAAACATGGCAAACGCCAGCGCCAGTTTCGATAGTCGGAACTGTTGACTCATCGACCACCATACGGATCAACGCAGCGCTTCCGCGTGGAATGACAAGGTCGACTTTGCCTCGAGCATGAAGGAGAGCACGGGTTGTGTCGCGATCATGTGAAGGAATGAGCTGAATTACTTCAGGTGATATTCCAGTCTTTGCTAGCGCTTCTCTCATAACTTTGACGAGAACTTCGTTGCTCCGCTCAGCAGAAGAAGATCCTCGCAGTAACGCAGCATTTCCTGACATGAGAAGAATTACTGCCGCATCGACTGTGACATTTGGACGAGCTTCATACACCATGCCCACAACTCCAAATGGAACCGAGACTTGGGTTAACTTCAATCCGCTTTCAAGTGTTCGTTCACGAAGGACATTTCCAAGTGGATTTGGAAGGGCTGCAACTTTGCGAGCACCGCCAGCAATACCCTGAATGCGAGATTCATTGAGCATTAAGCGATCTAGGAGTTGAGAGTTCAGCCCACTCGACTTTCCTCGCTCCATATCTTCTGCATTTGCAGCGATGATTTCAGATTGGCGAACAAGTAGCGCATCAGCAATTGCCAGAAGAGCTGACTTACGTTCTTCATGCGTTGCGGCAACAAGAGTCCGAGCAGCCTTACGAGCCGTATCGGCTAAATCGGCAATTAGCTTGTCATTGCTCATAGCAACACCATGTCATCGCGATGTACCAATTCACGTTCATATTCTGGACCAAGTTCCTTGGCCAAATCTTTTGTCGAGCGGCCTAACATCATGGGAATCTCTTCAGAATCAAAGGCTACTAATCCGCGAGCAATCACAGTTCCATCAGCTGCAGCAATTTCGACGGTATCTCCTGAACTGAATTCTCCAGACACTCCAGTTACACCGGCAGGAAGTAAGGAAACTCCCCTTTCCTTCAGCGCCGTGACTGCGCCAGCATCAAGTATGAGTCGACCACGAGGTGTAGCAGCGTGCGCTAACCAGAGTAAACGAGAAGATTTCTTTGAGGTTGCGGCAACAAAGAGTGTTCCTTCATCAGCACCTGTGAGCGATACTGAGACCTTTTCTAGCGAAGTCAACAACATTGGAATGCCAGCACCGGTAGAAATGCGAGCTGCTTCGATCTTCGTGACCATTCCCCCGCTTCCAACTTTGGAACCGGCGCCTCCGATATCCGCGCCTGCTACCTCGTCAATACTTTCCACTCGGAGAATTTTCTTTGCACCTGGCTGCGATGGTGGAGCGTCGTATAACCCATCGACATCAGATACGAGTACTAACAAGTCAGCCCCTACTAGGTGTGAGACAAGAGCAGCAATGCGATCGTTATCTCCGAAGCGAATTTCTTGGGTTCCAACCGAATCGTTTTCATTGATGATAGGAACTACTCCAAGTTGGAGCAGCTTAAAGAGTGTGCGCTGTGCATTTTGATAATGCGAGCGGCGGACAATATCTTCAATAGTAAGTAGTACTTGTGATGCAGTAATTGAGTGGCGCCGAAATGATTCGGTGTAACTGTGAATCAATAGTCCTTGACCAACAGATGCAGCTGCTTGTTGGGTGGCAAGATCTTGGGGCCGGGCATTTAAACCGAGAGGCGCAAGACCAGCCGCAATCGCACCCGATGAGACAACGATGACTTCTTTTCCATCTTTCTTCAGTTGTGCGACCGCATCAACGAGCGTTGAAACTGCAGCGCTATCGAGCCCTGCGCCATCTTTACCAGTAAGGGATGAAGAGCCAATCTTGATGACGATACGGCGCGCTTGGGTTACTACATCGCGGGTCACATCGTCTCCTTATCTGATGTATTACTTTTTTCTGAGTTATGTACTTGTGGGTTTGTGGGATCAGTAACGTTGTACTCCCATTGCTGCGCCAATTCATCATCGTCGAGTTGGTCAATCGCTTCTTCATCAAACTTCTCCCAACCGCGAGGGATACGCATATCGTCGCCACGTGGACCAGACAGTAGCTCTGCGCCGGCTTCAATGGTGGGCTCCCAATCAAAGACAACAGCGTCGTCGCCAATACCGATACGAACCTCATCGCCTTGTTTTGCGCCGAGCTTAAATAATTCTTTTTCAACGCCGAGGCTTGCTAAGCGATCTGCAAGATATCCAACAGCTTCTGCGTTGCTGAAGTTAGTTTGGTGTACCCAACGCTCAGGTCTAGCGCCTACAACGGTAAATGAACCATCTTCATTTGCTGAAACTTTAAAGCCAGCATCGTCAATCGGAGTAGGTCGCAAAACAATACGCGCTTTCTCTTCTTGAGTTTGGCGCGTGCGATATTCCTGAACAAGTTTTGACATGGCATAGAGAAGTGGTTCAAGACCTATACGCGCAGCAGCAGAGATTTGGTAAACCTCATATCCGCGCTCGCGCAGAATTGGTTCCACCATATCTGCCATCGCTTTACCATCAGGTAGATCGACTTTATTGAGCGCAACAATTCGCGGACGATCGCTTAGATCTTCGGCATACATCTTGAGTTCATTTTCAATGATGTCGAAATCCTTGATTGGATCACGATCACTTTCCAGCGTTCCACAATCAAGAACATGCACAAGTGCAGCGCAGCGCTCTACGTGACGGAGGAATTGTAGGCCAAGTCCCTTACCTTCTGAAGCGCCCGGAATAAGTCCTGGAACATCTGCAACAGTAAATCTTGAGTCACCAGCTTGTACGACGCCAAGGTTTGGAGCCAGTGTTGTAAATGGATAATCAGCAATCTTTGGGCGCGCAGCTGAAATCGCAGCAACCAACGATGACTTTCCAGCGCTGGGATAACCAATCAAGCCAATATCAGCAACAGATTTGAGTTCGAGAATGAGTGTGCGCTTCTCACCTGGCTCACCGAGGAGTGCAAAACCTGGAGCGCGCCTACGAGATGAAGCGAGCGCGTTATTTCCTAAGCCGCCAAGTCCACCTTTTGCAGCAACAAATCGAGTTCCATTTCCAACTAAATCGGCAAGCACTCGACCATCTTTAGTCATTACGACAGTTCCATTAGGTACACCGAGAATCAAATCTTCACCATCAGGACCATTTTTTAGCGCGCCATAGCCTTGGCGACCAGAACTTGCGTTGCGATGTGGTGAGTGATGAAAATCTAGAAGCGTAGTGACGCTCGGATCAACGACAAGGATGATGTCGCCGCCACGACCACCACTTCCACCATCGGGGCCACCTAGTGGAACAAACTTTTCACGGTGCACAGAAACACAACCATCTCCACCTTTTCCTGCGGAGGCATGGAGAGTTACGCGATCGACAAATGTTGTCATTGCTTATCTCTCCTTTCGATTGTAGAAATAAAAAACGGGCCCGTGGATACGGACCCGCAATTTATTAAGTCCGTTGTGTTAGGAAACCGGAACGATATTTACAACGCGACGACCACGTGCGTTTGAGAACTCGACTGCACCTGAGGCAAGTGCGAAGAGTGTGTCGTCCTTACCGATTCCTACATTCTTACCTGGGTGGAACTTGGTGCCACGTTGGCGAACGAGAATCTCGCCGCTGTTAACTACCTGTCCGCCGAAGCGCTTGATACCAAGAAATTGCGGATTGGAATCGCGACCGTTACGGGTTGAGGAGACGCCTTTTTTGGATGCCATGTTTTTTCAGCCCCTTACTTCACACCGTTAATCGCAGTGATTTTCACGCGAGTGTTCTTTGAACGAAAACCTTGACGACGGCGATAACCAGTCTTGCTCTTATAACGAAGAATGTGGATCTTTGGACCCTTAACTTCTTCAACGATTTCGCCAGTAACTTTTACGCCAGAGAGAACTTTTGGATCAGAAGTGACGGCAGCGCCATCAACGACAAGGAGCGCTGGGAAACTAACGGTCGAGCCAGCAGCTGCATCGATACGATCCACAAAGACGGTATCGCCAACAGCGACTTTTTCCTGGCGGCCGCCAGCCTTAACAATTGCGTACACGATTGTCCTTCCGATTCTTTCTTTAATTCTTTCTCGAGCGTATGCCCTCGAGCAGGGGCCTAGGTTACGGATTGAGCCTGTGTGGGGTCAAACTGAGTTAGGCGGTCACGACCCCAGAGCTGGATGCCCTGCGGCGGCGGCGACCAAAGCGAGCTTTTCCGTCTTTTTCGCCCTTATCGCTCGATGGTTCTTCTGAACCAACTTGTGAGTTCTCCTGAGAACTATCGCTCTCGTCATCGCTACTGTCCTCATCGCTCTCCTCGTCCTTACTTTCGAAGGTAGGAGTGATTTCGCGATCAAGGCTCTTTTTATTTACCGGTTCCATATGAACATGAATACCTCGTCCACCACAACTTTCGCATGTTGTAGAGAAAGCTTCGATCAAGCCTTGTCCAACGCGTTTACGTGTCATTTGGACGAGACCAAGAGAAGTAACTTCCGCAACTTGGTGCTTAGTGCGATCGCGTCCCAGGCATTCAACTAAACGACGGAGAACTTGTTCGCGGTTAGATTCCAAAATCATATCGATGAAGTCGATAACGATAATTCCACCCAAGTCGCGCAACCTTAGTTGGCGTGCAATTTCTTCTGCAGCTTCAAGGTTGTTCTTAGTAACGGTCTCTTCAAGGTTTCCGCCCTTGCCGATGAACTTACCGGTGTTGACATCAATAACAACCATAGCTTCGGTTCGATCAATAACAAGTGATCCACCTGAAGGTAGGTACACCTTGCGATCCAGAGCTTTTGCGAGTTGTTCATCTACCCGATTTTCGGTGAACATATCTTTAGAGCCAGTCCACTTTTCAATTTTTGAGAGAAGTTCGGGCGCAATATGTCCGAGATAGTTATTGATATCTTCCCAAGCGCCATCACCTTGTACTGTGAGTTTGCGGAAATCTTCATTGAAGATATCGCGGATAACGCGGACTGTTAGATCTGGTTCTCCATAAAGCAAAGTTGGAGCGCTAGTGCTGGTGTTCTCAGATTTCTTCTTAATATCTTCCCATTGCGCTTTGAGTCGAACAACGTCACGGGTGAGCTCTTCATCAGAAGCACCCTCGGCTGCAGTTCTAACAATGACGCCTTCTTCATCGGTGATAAGTCCTTTGAGAATGTCTTTGAGGCGAGCGCGTTCGGTATCAGGAAGACGTCGCGAAATTCCACTCATTCCACCGCCAGGAACATAAACAAGATAACGACCAGGTAATGAAATTTGGCTAGTAAGGCGTGCACCTTTTTGACCGATGGGGTCTTTTGTTACCTGAACTAGAACTGATTGGCCAGTCTTAAGCACACGTTCAATCTTGCGCTCTTGGTTATCAGTAAGACCAGCAGCATCCCAATTCACTTCACCTGCATAGAGAACTGCGTTACGTCCCTTACCGATATCTACGAAAGCTGCTTCCATGGATGGAAGAACATTCTGAACTTTTCCAAGATAGACGTTTCCTACATATGAAATATTGCTATTTCGATTGACATAGTGCTCGACTAGAACATTGTCTTCCAGGATTGCAATTTGGGTGCGATCACCTTGTTGGCGTACCAACATCTCACGATCCACGGATTCTCGACGCGCTAAGAATTCTGCATCAGTAAGGATTGTTCCGCGACGGCGATTCTCGCGATAGTCGCCGTAACGATGACGTTCACGACCACGATCACGATCTCTATCGCGATCACGGAAACGACGATCATTGCGACCACGATCGTTGCGGTCAAAGTTCTTGCGCTCTCGGGCTGGACGCTCTTGTGCGGGACGCGCTTCACGAACTTTGACAACAGCAACTACGCCATCTTCTTCAACGACCTCACCAGGGGTGACCCCATCAGAGCCAGATCGACGACGGCGGCGACGTTTCTTAAATGCAACTGAGGTAGAAGAATCATCATCAACCACAGGAGATTGTGGAGTTGTCTCTTCGCCACCTTCTTTGTCAGAGCGGCGACGACCACGTCCACCTCTACGGCGACGGCGACGGCGGTTATCGTTTTCGGTTTCAGAGTCTGAGACTGGCTCGCTCGACTTCACCGCAGGCTTCTGGGTAGCGCGCGTCTTAGGAGCGGCAACAACTGGAGCTGCTTGAAAGATTGGTGCAGGAATTGCGCCTGCGGCTTTAGATTTTTTCTCTTTTGCTGGAGCTTCTGTGGTTGGAGCATCAGCAGCAGATTTAGTGGAACTTTTCTTTACAGCGCGCTTACGCACTTTTTTTGGCTCATCAGCCATACGATCAAATCCTTTTGTAATGCCCTTGCGGACATATGCTTAAAAATCTTCTGGTGGCGCCTTTATCTGGATCAGCCGATCCGCACCTATAGAGCGGTCCTGGCGACCTCAAGAACGTGAGGCGATTCGAACCCGCGAAGTATGGCAGAAAGAGAGTTCCTCTGCCTAATCTCCGCGTAAATGTCGGTTTAGCGGGTGCGTTGATAGACGTTCTGCAGCAACCCGATACCAATCATGTTGGCAAACATGCTCGAGCCTCCATAGGAAAGAAATGGCAACGGCACTCCTGTCATCGGCATCAAGCCCATGGTCATACCGATGTTTTCAAAAATTTGAAATGAGAACCATGCAATTACTCCGACACAGACCATGCGACCAAAAAGATCGGTTGTTCGTCGCGCTATAGAAAACGCGCGCATCAAAATGATCATGTAGAGAACAAGAATTAGCCCCGCACCCAAGAAACCGATTTCCTCTCCGGCAACTGTGAATATGAAGTCAGTATGTTGTTCAGGAACAAATCGACCGTTTGTTTGTGGCCCATCAAAGAGACCTTTGCCAAAGAAACCACCTGAACCAATAGTGATACGTGCTTGCCGTAGTTGATAGCCGCTGGCCTGTGGATCTGCAGACGGATCAACAAAAGAACGGAGACGATTTAATTGGTACTCACTGACTTCTCCACTTGCAACAGCTAGATAGGCGCCCGCGATACCAGTAACTAACAAACCAATAACCCAGCGCATTCGCGCACCCGAGACAGCAATCATTGTGATCACACAGGCAGCAATGATGAGGACAGTGCCTAAATCTGGTTGCAAGACAATGAGCAACACTGGAAAAGCAGCGACACCTAGTGATTGAAGAACTTGGCGATCTGTTGGTTCATCTTCTCCAGCAACTCGTTCAGAGAGAATAAGTGCCATACCGATGATGATTGAAATCTTTGCCAACTCAGCAGGTTGAATTTGGAATCCTCCGGGAAAAGATATCCATGAACGTGCGCCATTAACTGTCGAGCCTAAGCCCGGAATCAGGACAGCAATCAGGCCGAGAACTCCAACTCCCCAGACAATCGGCGTATAGGCGCGCAGTAAACGGTAATCAATAAGCGTCGTTCCATATGCAAGCGCTATACCGATAATCACATTGATTACTTGGCGTTTGAGGTAGTACTCCGGATCAAGGCCATTGGATGAAAACCAGTCACGTGTCGCTGCATAAACCAAGATGATGCCCAAGAAGAGCAGGAGTAGGACAGCAGAGTTCATAATGCGATCTGATCCACTGAAAAGGCCACGCCGCTCTCTGCCAGAACGATTATAGGTAAGAGTCACGATAGTGAACCTTTCGATGCATCAATTTTTGGAAGTTCGGATGGAATTCCGTTTGGAAAGATTGCCACTTGACCATTAGTTCCAAAAATATGTTCATAGATTTTTCGGACGCCAACTCCACTTGTACTTGCGCCGAACCCACCTTGGCTAACCATCATGACAACGGCATATTGTGGCTTCTTGCTTGGTGCATATGAGGCAAACCAAGAAGTATCATCTTTGCTCGACCCATCAAGATTTCTGCCGAATACTTGTCCAGTTCCAGTTTTACCACTTATTTCAACTCCAACGCCAGCAAATGCACCTTGCGCAGTACCGGATGTCACCACTGCTCTAAGCGAATTTTGCAAAAATTTTAGTGTGCTCTTTTCAATTGGAAGAGTTCCCTTAACTTGCGGAGTAAAAGTCTGCACTACTTTTCCAGATGGTTCCACAATTGCTTTTGCAATCTGGGGCACGATGAGCTTTCCACCATTGGCGATAGCTGAATACAACACCGCCATTTGAAGGGGCGTCATTAAAGTATCGCCCTGACCAATCGAAAAGTTGACCATATCTCCGGCTCGAACTTTGTCACCGTCAAGACAGTTTTCGCGAGCGAGTTCGATCAAATAAGCCGTGAGTTGAGATTTTTTGGCTCGCTTCTCGTAATTGCAATAGAAGTCTTTATTCTTTTCATACCAACCGGCCTTCCAATCTCGATTGGGTAATCGACCCTTCAATTCAGAAGGAAGATCAATACCAGTCTTCTCTCCTACCCCAAAACCTGCTGCAGACTTGAAGAAGTAATCATTAGGCGAGCTCTTTGGTTTCAATCCACCATCGCGAACCCATTCGTCATATGCAATCTGGTACCAAATAGAATCGCAGGAAATTGCCATGGCAGTTGTCATGTTGATGCGACCGGCAGCTTTGCTATCAAAATTTCGGAATACTCGAGTCCCGATCTGAACCTGAGCAGGACATTGATAGGTGTCTTTCAGGCTGTACCCCGCATCAACTGCTGCAGCAAGTGAGATCACCTTGAAGGTTGAAGCTGGAGCAAATGTCCCTTGAATTGCGCGGGATAGCGCCGGCACTCCAGTTTTAAGACTGTAGAGATCCTTTGCTTGTTTAACCGTGATGCCATTTTCCCAAATGTTCAGGTCGTAATCAGGGTAGGACGCCATCGCCAAGACTCCGCCAGTTTTGATGTCAAGAACTATTGCCGCTCCGGAGTCACCACGGTAACCCATGCCTCGTGCCCGCAAAACAGAATTCTTCAACTCTTGTTCGACAGCAGCTTGGAGTTTTGCATTGATGTTGAGAATTACATGGTTGCCAGGAGTTGCCGGATTGTTTCTAGATTCCTGCGTGACCGCTTCTTTCCGATCAACAATCACAGTTCGAACTCCAGCTGTGCCTCGCATCGCTTGGTCATAGACAATTTCTATTCCAGCTTTACCAATGAGTTCATTTCGATAATAACGCTTGCCATCCTCATTATTGAGATCAGCTTCAGTAATTGGTCCTAGATAACCCAGAACATGCGTGGCGCGCTCGCCAGCGTAACTTGGGTAATAGCGAATTGATACAGGCTCTGCTCCTATACCTGGAAAGAGATCAGATTGCTCCAAAATTGTAAGCACTTGGTTTTCTGTAGCCTCTTTCGTGATGGGAATCGGTTGGTAACGATTTCCATTCCAGCACCCATTGCGATCACCTTCAGGGAGTTCGCCACATAATCTGGTGCGTGCATAAATGTCGTAGTAGTTGAGCTTAAGCACAGAAGCTACGCGAGTTAACACCGCAACGCCTCTATCTTGTTGTTTATCAAGTACCGAACGATCGGCAGTCACCATAAGCCCTGCTTTATTGGTTGCAAGAAGATTTCCTTCATTGTCGACGATTAATCCGCGGAGAGCTGGCGTCACAATGTCGCGACTTTGAATATCTAGTGCTGCCTCTTGATAACGAGGGCCATCAGCAATCTGCAAATAGAAAAGCCTTCCAACAAGAGCAATCATGAGAGATGCGACAAAAACTTGGACTACAAAGAGGCTAAGTTGTGAACGATTGCGCATTTACCGATTCCTCGCTGTAAGTGTCAATCGATATAACGTTACAGTCATTGGTACGTAGAGCGGAGAAAGCAGGAGCGCCCACATAGCGTTCCCAAAAATTTCCTGAGTCACATAAGCGCCAGATCCCACATCTTCTCCAAGAATTGCACCAAACACAAGAAAGAGAATTAGAGCGACAGAACTTCCAAAAACCGTGACAATCGTCATTACAACTGGACTTAATTCAGAATCTAAAGCAGCCCTGATATTCGTTGCCAGAATGTAACTCATTCCGGTTAATACCAGAGTCCATAATCCAAATGGCGCTTCCAGCGTTGGAGATAGATCTGCAATAAAGCCTGCTATGAATCCCGTTGTTACTGCGCTATTGCGCTCTTCTTGCATTATCCAAGCCATGAAGATAGCTAGGTAAAGAGAAAAGCCTCCGATAAAGAAATTTATGCGATCCAAAAAAGCTTCTTGGATAAGAAACATCGTCATGAATACGCCGAAAATTGCCGGGAGGCGATTGAGCGTCATTGCTTCACCCGCCAGTAGTTGGTTCAGGTGTTACAAACACAGTAACTGTAGGTGCCGGTCTTGGAGCTTGCGGAACAAGTGCATCTCCCGGATTTCCGCCAACATTGTCAAGAACAACGCTGACAACACCGAGAGCATTGAGGTCCACAAAGCCTAGAACTCTGCCCTGTTTAGTTAACTGCCCTGTTGCGTTATCAACAGTAATGACTTTCCCTACTGGAACCCCAGGAACAAATGGTTTATCACCAGAGCTACCTCGCGAGAGCAGAACATCCCCTGCTTTTATCTGGCCCGTTGCGCTCAGCATTCTTAGCGAGAACTTGCCATCACCTTCACCCGAGAGAACTCCCATATCTTGACTTCCGGCCACTCTTACACCGATTCGGAAAGAAGGATCGCTCATAAGTAGTACCACTGCTGAGGTAGCAGTGGTTGACTTAACGACGCCTACAAGTCCACCGGCGGCAATAACAGTCATGTCCCGCTTTATTCCTGCATTTGAACCAGAATCAAGAACGATGGTTTCGCCAAAAGTTCCCGTGCCGCCCTTACTTATTACTCGAGCAGAAACAACTTTAAACCTCGCTTTTCCGGCGAGATTGAGCACACCTTTGAGTTGGTCAAGCTCACCAACGATATTTTCATTGAGAATCAATTGGCTCTTGAGTTCTTCATTCTCGTTCTTGAGCGCATCGATCTTGGATTTAGTGCGACCCAGATTTGTAATGTCCTCGAAAAGATTACTGATGGGTGACAAGAAGTTGCTTCCCGCACGTTGGATTGGCGCTAACAGACTTTGAGTTCCACTTCTTATCGAAGAGACCAAACTAACGCCTCGCAGATCGAGGGTGATGAGAAACAAGGAAGTAACCAATAACGAGACCCACAAGAGTCGCGTTCTATTGGTTCCTCGATTCGCCATAAATTACCTATCGGCGAGGCTCGGAGATTAAAACCTTCTCTAGGGCTTCGAATTCTTCGACGCACTTTCCAGATCCCTCAACGACCGCTTGAAGTGGACGTTCAGATACATGAATTGGCATTCCGGTTTCGTGGCGCAATCTTTCATCTAGTCCTTTGAGAAGCGCTCCTCCACCAGTCAAGACAATTCCTCGGTCCATAAGATCCGCTGCCAATTCAGGTGGGGTCTTATCAAGAGTATTTTTCACAGCATTAACAATCGCATTTACCGGCTCTTCAAGAGCCTTACGAATATCCTCTGATGACACCACTATTGTTTTGGGAAGTCCGGTTGCAAGATCGCGGCCACGAATTTCGGCATCAGGTTCATCGCGAAGTGGATACGCAGAACCAATTGCCATCTTAATTTCTTCAGCAGTGCGCTCACCGAGCATGAGTGAAAATTCTTTCTTAACCCAATTCATAATCGCGTGGTCTAACTCATCTCCACCGACACGGATCGAAAGAGCGGAGACAATTCCACCCAGAGAAATAACAGCTACTTCTGTGGTTCCGCCACCAATATCAACGACCATATTTCCCGTTGGTTCATGGATAGGAAGCCCCGCACCGATAGCGGCAGCCATTGGCTCTTCAATGATGTACACCTTGCGCGCTCCTGCTTCGTATCCTGCATCCTTTACGGCGCGCTGTTCAACACCAGTAATTCCCGATGGAACACAGATAACAATACGAGGCTTTGCAAGATAAGTGCGCTTATGGACTTGGCGGATGAAGTACTTAATCATCAGCGCAGTTGTATCAAAGTCTGCGATCACGCCATCCTTCAGTGGACGGATTGCAACAATGCTTCCTGGGGTACGACCAATCATCTTCTTCGCTTCAGTTCCCACTGCAAGGACTGCGCCAGTTTCTTGATTCACGGCAACAACGCTCGGCTCGTTGAGAACTATGCCTTTACCCCGCACGTACACCAAAGTATTTGCTGTACCGAGGTCAATCGCCATATCGCGACCTAGGAATGTCCAACGGCTAGCTTGATTTGCCATGTTATTTGCTCCTTACAAGTTGGGGAAGAAAATCTTGATTTCACGTTCCGCGGATTCGACCGAATCAGAACCATGAACAATGTTTTGAACAACACGCGTGCCTTGGTCGCGAGCTAAATCGCCACGAATAGAACCAGGTGCAGCAACAGTGGGATCTGTTGCACCAGCAAGAGAGCGAAATCCTTCAATGACTCGCTCGCCTTCTGCAATCATCGCAACAATCGGACCAGAGAGCATGAACTCCATCAGCGGTTCGTAAAAAGGTTTTCCTTTATGTTCTGCGTAATGCGCTTCAAGCATTGATTTATCTGCTGTCAACATTCGAAGCGCAGCGATTGTGTAGCCCTTGCGCTCTATTCGAGAAATAACTTCTCCTACGAGATTGCGACGCACGCCATCTGGCTTGACCAAGATGAGAGTTCGTTGAGCCGAGGAAGTCGAGAGAGTCACGGGGTAAGTCTATTGTGGATTTTTGCCTTCGCGACCCTCGGAGAAAGCCGCCCGAGCCGCCTCACCCTTACGACCCAGCACGATGGCAGTAACCCAAAGTCCGAGGAAAAGAGCCCCTAGGAAGAACATTGTGAAAACAACAAAACCGTATGACACCATCAAAATTTGAACTGTCCAACCCAGAATCCACCCGATCTTTCGTTTTAACATTCCAGCAGCCAGAAATGCGAGAAGAGTGATGATTCCTCCAAAGATGAGACCGCGGGAATCAGGAAGATCTTTTGCGAGAAGTAATGCAAACCCCATAACGAACATTTCCATGATTAGGACGCTGCGCGCTAACATTTTCATCAATGTTTCTCCTTCATTCGCCGAAAAATTCCACGAGCTTCTCCGGCGGTAACAACGGAACCTGCGACAAGAACTGCAGTATTTGAATCGCTTACTCCATTATCAAGTTTTGCCTGTTCAATTGCCTTCACAAGCGCTTCTTGAAGCGACTCAATTGCAGTCACTCTTTCACTTCCGAAAATACCTTGGGCGCTAGCTTTCAATTCAGATAAGTCTGCAGCACGATGAGAAGAGTTCTTTGAGACTATTGCTCGATTCACAACGCTCTCTAACTCCTCAAGAATTCCATCGACATCTTTATCTCCCATTGGGGCAATGACGCCAATGATCGAATCAAAATCAAACTCCTCGGAAATGGTTCTCTTAAGAGATTGTGCGCCATGCGGATTATGAGCCGCATCGATAATTACTGTCGGATTGCGCATAATGATTTCGCAGCGACCCGGAGATGTGGCGTTGACGAGCGCTTCGCGTACAACTCCCTCATCCAACTTGCTCTCCCCTGCAAAGACTTCAACGGCGGCAATTGCAGTAGCTGCGTTGGAGGCTTGGTGCGCGCCATGAAGGGGAAGAAAAAGGTCGTTGTATTCACCATAAACTCCAGCGATAGAAATGAGTTGTCCACCCACCGCTAACGCTCGATTCTTTACTGAATACTCGATCCCCTCTCTGATTGGAGTGGCATCTACTTGAGCGCACTTATGCATCAAAACTTGAGCTACCTCGGGTTCTTGGCGCGCCAAGACCGCAAATGAGCTCTCTTTGATGATTCCTGATTTTGTGAGAGCAATCTTGTCGAGGGTGTCTCCAAGATATTCCATGTGATCAAAACCGATCGGAGTGATAACTGAAACGTCAGCCTTGATGACATTTGTGGAGTCCCACTCACCACCCATTCCACATTCAAAAATACCCACATCAACTGGAAATTCTGAAAAAGCCACAAAAGCAAGAGCGCACATAGACTCAAAGAATGAGAGCTTGTTTGGCATTCTCGAATCAATCATGTCTAGATACAGACCAATATCGTCGTAAGTAGCAATCATTCCTTCTGGCGAAATAGATTCACCATTAATGCAGATACGCTCGAGGAAACTTTCGAGATGTGGACTGGTAAAACGGCCGGTTCTCATGCCTAGTTGAAAACACAATGAATCAATCAGTCGAGTTGTAGTGGTTTTTCCATTTGTTCCTGCGATATGAATTGTGGGGTAGGAAAGCTGTGGCGAGCCCAACGCATCGACTAAAGCAGCAATCCGATCTAAGGTCGGTGCAATCCTTGTCTCAGGCCAACGATTCAGCAGTGCTTTCTCTACTTCGTCGAGACGATCTGCAACATCTTTGCTGGTCATACTTATTCTTTTGGAAGTGCGGCAAGGAGTGTGTTGATCCGAGAAATCTCAGTCTCACAAAACTCCATTCGATCACGGATAGTTTTCACGACATCCATTGGAGCTTTGGCCATGAAATTTTCATTCTCTAGTTTTACGCGAGCAGTTTCTTGATCCTTCTTGATTGCCTCAAGATCCTTGCTTAAACGTGCCCGTTCCGCCTTCACGTCAATGCTTCCAGTTAAGTCAAAGTGAACTACAAAATCTCCAACTTCGATCTTTGCGCTGGGGTTAAATGAGTCTGATGGGAAATCAAGGCGGACCAAGAAACGCAGCGCTGATTCATATTGTGTAAGGGCGCCTTTGAGGCCATCAATGCGTGCCACAACTCGGGCGGAAGTTTTAATTCCTTGATCACTTCTGAAGCGACGAATCTCTGTGATGAGGCGTTGCATATCTTCAACTACTCCCAGCGCTTCAGGATCATCTTGGGCACCCTTAGCGGTTGGCCATTCAGCTATCACAAGTGACTCACCTGAAGTCAGTGCAGTCCAAAGTGCTTCGGTAAGGAAGGGCATTGTTGGATGCATGAGGCGGAGTAGTTGATCGAGAACGTGACCTAAGACGCGACGAGTCTTATCAGCCTCAGCACCACCTTTGGCAAACGTGTCTTTGATTAACTCGAGATACCAATCACAAACCTCATCCCACGCAAAGTGATAGATCTCTTCACAACCTTTAGCAAATTCGAATGTTTCAAAGAGATGGTCAGCGTTATTGATTGTTGAATCAAGGCGATTTAGTATCCATCGGTCTATGTGATTGAGCTCAGAGCGATCTGGAAGTGGGCCAGAAACATTTGCGCCATTCATCATTGCAAACCGAGAGGCATTCCAAACTTTTGTAGCGAAGTTTCGTGCACCGGCAATCCACTCTTCGGCAAGCGCCTGATCAGTTCCTGGATTTGCCCCACGCGCCAAAGTGAAGCGGAGCGCATCAGATCCGTACTTATCCATAAATTCAAGTGGATCAACGGTGTTACCACGCGACTTGCTCATCTTTTTTCCGTGCTTATCTCGTACTAAACCATGAAGTGCGATCACTTTAAATGGCGGGACGCCATCCATCGCAAAGAGACCGAAGAGCATCATCCGAACTACCCAGAAGAAAAGAATGTCGTAACCTGTTACTAAAACACTTGTGGGATAAAACTTCTTCAAATCATCAGTGTTATTCGGCCAACCTAAGGTTGAAAAAGGCCACAGTGCAGATGAGAACCAAGTATCAAGAACATCAGGATCTTGTTCATATCCAGCCGGCGCAGTTTCACCAGGTCCGACAACGACGACTTCGCCATTTGGTCCGTACCAAACTGGAATGCGATGTCCCCACCAAAGTTGGCGTGAGATACACCAGTCATGCATGTTGTCGACCCACTCGAAATATCTAGGTTCCATAGAGACTGGATCGATCTTTACTTTTCCATCACGAACCGCATCACCAGCAGCTTTTGCAAGTGGTGCAACTTTCACAAACCATTGCTTTGAAAGTCTAGGTTCAACGGTCGTGTCACAACGTGAACAGTGTCCAACCGCGTGCATGTAAGGACGCTTCTCCGAAACAACGCGTCCCATACTTCTTAATTTCTCTACGACTGCTTTGCGTGCATCAAAGCGATCCATGCCATCAAACTCAGTGCCAGTTCCATCCATCACTCCATGCTCATTCATAATGACGATGAGCGGGACGTTATGGCGCATACCCATCTCAAAGTCATTTGGATCATGCGCAGCGGTCACCTTTACGGCGCCTGTGCCAAATTCTGGTTCGACCAATTCATCAGCAATGATTGGAATCATGCGGTTAACAAGAGGAAGAAGAACTGACTTTCCAATCATGTGCTTGTAGCGCTCATCATTAGGGTGAACGGCAACAGCTCCATCACCCAACATAGTTTCAGGGCGAGTTGTTGCAACCGTAATGCTTAACTCATCGTCGCCGTAACGAACCTGGACGAATTCACCCGCATCATCGCTATGGTCAACTTCAATATCTGATAGCGCCGTTAAGCAGCGTGGGCACCAATTAATGATCTTCTCTGCGCGATAAATAAGTCCTGAGTCATAAAGACGCTTAAAGATAGTCAGAACGGCTTCGGATAGACCTTCATCCATGGTGAAGCGCTCGCGGCTCCAATCAACGCTATCGCCCAGTCTTTTCATCTGGCCAAGAATTGCGCCGCCAGATTCTGCTTTCCACGACCAAACTTTCTTAACAAACTCTTCACGACCAAGATCGTGGCGAGATTTTCCTTGGACAGCTAGTTGTTTCTCAACGACATTTTGGGTGGCGATGCCAGCATGGTCCATTCCTGGAAGCCAGAGAGTTTCAAAACCTTTCATGCGCTTCATGCGCGTTAACAAATCTTGAATTGTGTGATCGAGCGCGTGGCCAATGTGCAGGCTACCCGTGACATTCGGCGGAGGAATAACAATGGAGAAGGGTTGTTTCGCGGATTGTGAATCAGCGGTGAAATATCCAGCATCTAACCACTTTTGGTAGAGCGGACCTTCAATCTCGCTAGGAGTAAATTGTGAAGGCAGCTCTGACATAAGGCGAGATACTACCGATGATTACGCGGTCTTCTCTTCCCCACGTTTATTGGAACGCTTCACGCTATTAGGTCCACGTTCAAGATATGTTGGAGCAGCTTTAGAGGTAATGACTTCGGGAGTCACGAGTACCTTGCCAATTTCTTTCTTGCTTGGAACTTCGTACATCACTGGAAGTAGAACTTCTTCCATGATGGCTCGAAGACCACGCGCACCTGTGCCTCGAGCGATTGCTTGGTCAGCGATTACTTCGAGCGCTTCCTTGGTAATGTCAAACTCCACATCATCCATCTCAAAGAGATGTTGGTATTGGCGAACTAGAGCGTTCTTAGGCTCAGTGAGGATTTGGAGAAGCGCTGCACGATCCAAGTTTTCAACCGAAGTGACAATCGGTAAACGACCAATAAACTCAGGAATCATGCCAAATTTCAACAAATCTTCTGGCATCACATCTGCAAAAGGATCATTGGTTTCTTTATCTTTTTCAGTCTGAAGAGTGGCATTGAATCCAACACCAGCTTTGCCCTTACGTCCTTCGATGATTTTTTCGAGACCTGAAAAAGCACCGCCAACAATAAAGAGAACATTTGTTGTATCTATCTGAATAAATTCTTGGTGTGGGTGCTTGCGTCCACCTTGTGGTGGAACAGAGGCTGTTGTGCCTTCCAGAATTTTTAGTAGCGCTTGTTGGACACCTTCGCCTGATACATCCCGAGTAATAGAGGGGTTCTCACTTTTTCGCGCAACTTTGTCTATTTCATCAATGTAGATAATTCCAGTTTCCGCTTTCTTAACATCAAAGTCAGCCGCTTGAATCAATTTCAAAAGAATGTTCTCAACATCTTCGCCTACATAACCAGCTTCAGTAAGCGCAGTCGCATCAGCAATAGCAAATGGAACGTTGAGCATTCGCGCTAACGTTTGAGCCAGGAGAGTTTTTCCGCAACCAGTTGGGCCAAGAAGGAGAATATTGCTTTTAGAAAGTTCTACACCTTCTTCGCGGTGACGATCACCGGATTTGATTCTCTTGTAGTGGTTATAGACTGCAACTGAGAGTGATTTCTTTGCTCGGTCTTGACCAATGACATATTGATCCAGGAAATCATAAATTTCTTGTGGCTTAGGGAGTTCCTTCAGGCCTTCCGTCGAGGCTTCGCTTAACTCATCCTCGATGATTTCATTACAGAGATCGATACATTCATCACAGATATAGACGCCAGGGCCGGCGATAAGTTTCTTAACTTGTTTCTGAGTTTTGCCACAGAAAGAACACTTAAGAAGATCGCCGCTTTCACCGATGCGAGTCACAGAACGCCTACTTTCTTTAGGGAAGGCACCAATCGTAAATCGGTGAGCGTGTTCCATGTGGGCGGAACATGTTCGCCCTGAGAGTAATTACAGGAACTAGGCGATTGCTACTTCTTGGAAGATGCCTTACGTGAAGCCAAGATCTGGTCGACGAGACCATATTCGACAGCTTCAGCAGCGGTAAGAATCTTGTCGCGTTCAATGTCCTTACCAATTTCTTCTTTGGACTTCTTTGAGTGCTTCGACAACATCTCTTCCAAGAGTTCGCGCATACGCAAAACCTCACGAGCTTGGATTTCAATATCAGAACCCTGTCCGCCACCTTCGCTATATGGCTGGTGAATCAAGATTCTTGAATGCTCCAGTGCATAACGCTTTCCTGCGGTACCTCCCGCAAGAAGAACCGCAGCAGCTGAAGCTGCTTGTCCCAAACAAATTGTCATGACATCTGGGCGAACAAATTGCATAGTGTCATAAATCGCTGTTAACGCCGTAAATGATCCACCTGGTGAGTTGATGTACATCATGATGTCACGATCAGGATCCATAGATTCAAGTGTAAGAAGCTGAGCCATCACATCGTTGGCGACAGTGTCATCTATTCCTTGACCCAAGAAAATAATGCGCTCTTCAAATAATTTGGTGTACGGGTCTAGTCGCTTGTAGCCATATGCAGTGCGCTCTTCAATGGTAGGAAGTACGTAACGATTGTGAATGTCATTTATTTTCATCGCGCTGTACCACCGCTTCCTGAGACCTGTCCGGCTGATTTAACAACATGATCAACAAAGCCATATTCCTTAGCTTCTTCTGCATTGAACCAACGATCACGATCTGAATCTGCAGTAATGGTGTCCATTTTCTGTCCTGTGTGATGGGCAATGAGTTCTGCCATCTTTTTCTTCGTGAAAGACATCTGTTCTGCTTGAATCTTGATATCTGATGCGGTTCCACCAATTCCACCTGATGGTTGGTGCATCATGATGCGCGCGTGCGGCAATGCATAACGTTTTCCGGGAGCGCCGGCGCAGAGAAGGAATTGACCCATTGATGCAGCGAGTCCCATTGCAACTGTCGCAACGTCATTCTTGATGTATTGCATGGTGTCGTAAATCGCCATACCTGCGGAGATGGAACCTCCGGGTGAGTTGATGTAAAGGTAAATGTCTTTATCAGGATCTTCTGCTGCAAGTAGGAGCATCTGTGCAGCAATTGCATTTGCCATGGTGTCTTCAACTACAGAACCAAGGAAAATGATTCGTTCTTTAAGTAATCGGTTATAGACCTGGTCGTCTAAACCTCCGGCACCTGATGTCGCTAGGCGTGGGGTAATGAGCTCCACAAATTCCTCCTGATAAAAGTTATGTAGTGACCTTAACGCTCAACGGACCAAAATGCTTCCTCGAAAAGGGGGAAAATCGTGATGTTCGCTCAGGGCGGAGCGAATTTAGGCTTGAGGCTCTTCGGCTTTCTTTGGTGCAAGGGCCGAGAGGTCCACAACATTCCCTGATGCATCTTTAACTTTGACGCGTTCGAGAGCGATTGCAAGTCCTTTTGTGCGAGCAACTTCTGCCATCAACGTTGCAACCTGGCCAGCTTGAGTGATCTGTTGCGCGAATTGATCAGGAGTCATTTGGTAGCGAGCTGCGGTACGAATCAAATATTCAGTGAGTTCAGCTTCTGAGACTTGAACTTCTTCCGCCTTCACAATCGCATCCAACAAGAAATCGCCACGTACAGAACGAGTTATCTCCTCCGTGACTTCATTGCGATGTGTCTCATCTTCGAGGCGATTTTCCTTCTCAAGATGGTCATGAACTTCATCACTAACAAGGTTCTCAGGAACAGGAATTTCAACTGTATCAAGGAGCAATTTCAATAGATTGTCACGTGCTTGTGATCCTTGCTCCATTGCTTTTAAGCGCTTTAAGCGTTCACGCACATCTGCTTCAAGTTCCTTGAGAGTCTCGAACTCGCTAGCAAGTTTTGCAAAATCATCATTGAGTTCAGGAAGTTCGCGTTTCTTAACAGCCTTCAAGGTAACTTCAACCTCTCCGGTTTCGCCTTCTTGCATACCAACAAGTTGAGTGTTGAATTTCTTAGACTCGTTGACTTTCATTCCTTCAAGAGCAGCATCAAGGCCATCAATCATTCGGTTTGAGCCGACTTCGTAAGAGATATTGTTAGCACTTCCGCCTTCAACATCTTTGCCATTCACACGAGCAACAAGGTCAATTGAAACGAAATCTCCGGATGCAGCATCTTTCTCAATGGTCGTGAGAGTGCCAAAGCGAATACGCAGCGCTTCAACTTGTTCTTCGACGTCTTTATCTGAGACAACAACATCATCAACGCTAATTTCAATCTTGGAGAAATCAGGCAGTTTTATCTCAGGGCGGACATCCACTTCCACTTCAAACTTAACAAGCTCATTATCTTTCAATTCTTTAATATCAACTGAAGGACGACCAACAACGAGAACGTCGTTCTCACGAGCAGCTTGTGTGTAGAACTCAGGAAGAGCGCTATTGATTGCTTCATCCAATACGGCTCCGCGACCAACGCGTTGATCAATCATTGCGCGAGGAACTTTTCCTTTACGGAAACCAGGAATAACAATTCGCTCTGAGATTGATTGATAAGCCTGCTTTACATGTGGTTCAAGATCAGTGAAATCGACATCGATTGAAATTCGAACTCGTGTAGCTGAGATTGTTTCGACAGCGCTTTTCACGTGACTCCTGACTTATTTATTAGATCTGGTCGGGGCGGAGGGATTCGAACCCACGGTCTCCTGCTCCCAAAGCAGGCGCGCTAGCCACTACGCTACGCCCCGCG
>VFFD01000007.1 GCA_018882745.1 Candidatus Nanopelagicaceae bacterium | reverse complement strand
TTCTGGAGTTGATTCATATCTATCAGCAAGCGCCATTGTGGGAGCACCTGGTCCAAAACTCCGGCTCAACGGCGATAAAGGTTCTCTTGTTATCAGCGAGTTAGATCACCAAGAAGAGCTTCTTCGCAAAGGATTCAAAGCTCAGCCTGGAATCTGGTTACCGAGCGATGACATTAAGAGCGAAGCACGTATCTTCAAAGGCACCGACTCATTCAGCTATTCAAGTGAGCCAGGCTCGCATCCAACCTTCTACGCCAAAGTTCGTGAAAGTTTGGAGATTGGATCGGAACTGCCGGTATCTCGTGACTTTGCTTTGAGCGTTGCTCGTATCATCGATAAGGCTCGGGAGATTTCTACTCGCTAATGCGCTCGGTCATTATCGTTGGTGCTGGACTTGCGGGTCTCAATTGCGCCCAAGTCCTTAGCAAGAAAAATTATCACGTAACAATTCTCGAATCCTCTGATCGCGTAGGTGGACGCATCAAGAGTGATTACATTGATGGCTTTACTTGTGATCACGGTTTCCAAGTCATTAATACGAAGTATTCAGAATTACAGAAAACGGGAGTAGTGCCCGAATTACAGATGCAATCCCTTCCTAAGGGTTTCGACATCTCGATTAATGGCAGAGAACTTCGAGTTGGGGATTTTCGAAAGCACCTTCGCTATCTTCCTGGCGATCTATCCTCACAGACAGGAAGTATGCGAGAGAAACTCAACTTCATTCGATTCCTCGCTTTTCCTGGCGAAGATCGACCTTTAGGTGAAGCGCTGGGGAGTTCTGGTCGTTTTTATCGCAGAGTGCTGAAAGGATTTCTTGATGGGGTATTTCTCGCTGACGCTGATCTAGTGTCTTCTGAGATGGCTCATGAACTTCTGAGATGGTTTGTCCAAGGTTCTCCAGGAGTACCGAAGAATGGAGTTGCGGCTCTTCCAACCGCACTGCAAAAGAATCTAGAGATTCAATTCAATTCTGAAGTCATTCATGTAAGTGATGGATCGGTACGGACCAACACTGAAGAGTTAAAAGGCGACTTTATAGTGGTAGCTACTGATGCGATTCAGAGCAGGAAGTTGCTGGGTGGAGATAACGTCGCAATGAATTACTCCGCAACGTGGTATCACGCAATTGATAGCGATCTCATCCCTAGCAAACATCTACGTGTGGCGACGAAACCACCATTAATCAACTCTGTTGTGATTTCTAATGTCGCCCCCAGTTACGCGCCGCACGGTAAATCTCTGATCTCATCAACCACTCTCCGCGACATCACAGCCTCCGAGGCGGATAGCGCAGTGGCCGAACTTTGGGGAATCAGTGAAAGAGAGATGGAAGTGGTGGCGAGATATGAAATCCCGCATTCACTGCCGCGCCACTTGCCTGGCAAAGGATTACAGGGCCAACAGCGTTTGTCTGAGAAATTATTTATTGCTGGGGACGATCGAGCTTTTCCCGCTCAACAAGGCGCGTTATTAAGCGGTCGTCTCGTTGCGGAAGCAATTATTGCTGATCAATAAGCGCAGAGAGCGCCGGAGCGATATGCGGGTAATCAAAAGTAAAACCAGCATCATTGAGTTTTTGTGGAATAACTTTCTTTGAGCCAAGAATTTCAGTTGAGAAACCACCCAATGCAATCTTGAGAGCAAATGATGGAACCGGGAAGAGCGCTGGTCGGTGCATGGCGCGCGCCAACGCCGAGGTAAATTCCTGATTAGTTGCAGGATTAGGAGAAGTTAAATTAACCGCGCCTTCGATCGGTTTCTCCAATAGATAACAGATTGCCCGGATGTGATCATGCAAAGTGATCCACGACCACCACTGCTTGCCATTTCCTAGCTTTCCACCAAGTCCGAACTTAAAAAGTGGCAACATCTTTCCGAGCGCGCCACCAGTGGGATCAAGTACAAGACCGGTACGAATCTTTACTACTCGCGTATCGGTAGCGAGATCAGCAGCCGCTTCCCATTCTTTGCAGACTGCTGCAAGAAAATCATCACCTGGGCGATCGTTTTCCGTTACGGCTCGGTTGCCGGTTTCTCCGTACCAACCAATCGCGCTGGATGAGATGAATACTTGTGGCTTCAGTTGGGATACCGCATGAGAGATTGCAGTTGTGCCTAATAGTCGTGAATTAAGAATTTCAGCGCGGTATTTCTTGGTCCATCGCTTATCTCCAACATTTGCGCCAGCAAGATGAATGATCGCATCGACTCCTTCAAGAGGAGAAAGATCTACATTTCCCGCACGTGGATCCCACGAGACTTCATCAGGAGAGACGACGGGGCGTCGTACTAATTTCTGGACGGTATGACCTTCGGATTTGAGATGGCCAATCAGCGCAGTTCCAATAAGTCCCGAGGCGCCGGTCACGGCAATTCTTTGGGGGAGAGACATTAGAGACCTAAATCAGATTCAAAACGACCTTCTTCAAGTCGCTCCTTGAGCGTTCCTAAGAATCGAGCAGCATCTGCGCCATCAACGATGCGGTGATCGTACGAAAGTGCGAGATAGACCATGGAGCGAATAGCAATCGTTTCTCCACCATCTTCACCTTTAACAACCATTGGACGTTTGACGACTGCGCCAACTCCAAGAATTGCAACCTGGGGTTGATTGATGATTGGAGTATCAAAGAGCGCACCACGAGATCCAGTATTTGTGATGGTGAATGTTCCACCGCCAAGATCATCAGGTGAAATCTTGTTATCGCGAGTACGTGTTGCAACATCAACAATGCGACGAGCGATACCGCCCATATTGAGATCGCCGGCATCCTTGATAACCGGAACAAGAAGTCCACGATCGGTATCGACTGCGATTCCTAGATGTTCAGCACCGTGGTAGGTGATCTGTTCGCCTTCAACGGAGGCATTAACAACAGGGTGTTGTTTTAACGCTTCACACACTGCAACTGCAAAGAATGGGAGGAATGTGAGCTTCACGCCTTCGCGTGCTTCAAAACTTGCTTTCGCCTTTTCACGCAGACGCGCAATCTTGGTGATATCGACTTCAATAACCGTGGTGAGTTGTGCGCTGACCTGTAGAGATTCCAGCATTCGCGCTGCAATGACTTTACGGAGACGTGACATCGTGACGGTTGTGCCGCGAAGTGGTGATACAGCTACCGGTGCTGCAGTGCGAGGAGCACTTGGAGTCGACGGTGATGACACCGATGGAGCAGATGCAGGTGCACTTGGGCGTACGACAGCAGCGAGAACATCCTCTTTGCGAATTCTTCCTCCGACGCCAGTTCCTTTTACCCGTGAAAGATCAACGCCATTTTCCGCAGCAAGTTTGCGCACGATGGGTGTTACATATGAATCATCAAGAACAGATGAACCTTTAGCCGATGTAGGAGCCGGAGCTGCCGCAACAGGCTTTGGAAGAAGTGGTGGAGGTGTCTGTGGCGGAGTTGGAACTGCCTTAGGTGTGGCAACTGGAGTGACAACTGGTGTAGCAACGGGTGGAGCAGGTGGAGTTACCGGAGCTGCAACCGGCGCAGATCCAGAGGCGCCAATGGATGCCAGTCGAGTTCCAACTGCAACAGTGGAATCCACGGGAACATCGATAGAGAGCAAGACTCCTGATGCAGGAGATGGAATTTCGGTATCAACCTTATCTGTTGAAACTTCAAGTAGCGCCTCATCAACATTGACCGTTTCGCCAACTTTCTTCAACCAGCGGGTAACTGTTCCTTCCGTTACGGATTCACCGAGTGCTGGCATAACCACGGGTGTTGCGTTTCCAGATGACGTTGTGGGTTGTGGAGCGCTGACAGGTGCAGCAGCAACTGGTGCTGGAGTCGGTGCTGGAGTTGGAGTCGGAGTTGGAGTCGGAGTTGGGGCTGGTGTTGAAACTTGTGGGGCAGCAGGTGTTGCAGGAGCGGATGCACCATCAGCGATAAGAGCAAGTTCTGCTCCTACTGGCGCAACGCTATCGACAGCAACCAGAATCTTTTGTAGAACGCCCGCCGCAGGAGATGGAATTTCGGTATCGACTTTATCCGTTGAAACTTCGAGTAATGGTTCATCAAGTGCGACATGATCGCCTTCGGCTTTGAGCCAACGCGTAACGGTTCCCTCAGTAACGCTCTCACCGAGAGCAGGCATCTTGACTGAGAAAGTCATTGCTATTTCTCCGATCCGTTTTCGTCAGTGATGAACAAGGCCCGATTATCCATGCGCATGAAGTGGTTTTCCAGCCAACGCGAGATGCGCTTCTCCCATGGCTTCTGAGAGTGTTGGGTGAGCGTGAATAAGAGGTGCAACATCAGCGGCATCTGCTTGCCAGTTGAAGATGAGTTGAGCTTCGGCAAGTAGCTCGCCAACTCGAGAGCCCACCATATGAATTCCCAGAACGGGCCCACCTTTTTGAGAGACCAGTTTTACAGATCCAGCAGTTTTGAGAATCTGCGCTTTTCCATTTCCAGCCAAATCATAATTCAACTCAACAACGTCATAACCTTGTGCTTTCGCCGCAGCAGTCGTGAGTCCCACCGATGCAACTTCAGGTTCAGAATAAGTGACACGTGGAACGCCGTCATAATTAATTGGGCGAGGATTTAAACCTGCAATTTCTTCAGCGACAAGTATGCCTTCGCCAAATCCGACATGAGCAAGCTGTAGCGTTGGAATCAAATCTCCGACCGCCCAAATGCCTGGGATATTGGTACGGCACTTATTGTCAACCAGAATGTATCCGCGCTCCATCTTGATGCCTTGCTCTTCATAGCCAAGGCCATTTGAAACGGGTCCGCGACCTACAGCAACGAGAAGTAGTTCAGCTTCGAAATTCTTTCCATCTTCCAAAGTTATGGTGACACCTTTACCGCTCTTTGTGGCACTCTTAAACTTTGTGCCAAGTTCAAAGTTGATACCGCGCTTACGGAATGCGCGCTCTAACTGCTTGCTTGAGGATTCATCTTCTAACGCCACAAGATGAGGAAGCGCTTCAATGATCGTGACTTCCGCGCCAAAAGATTTCCAAACCGATGCAAATTCGCATCCGATAACGCCACCGCCGAGAACAATGACAGATTTAGGTACATGAGTCATGTGCATGGCGTGATCACTTGTGACGATGGTTTTTCCATCAACCTCGAGACCAGGCAGAGATTTTGCATATGAGCCAGTTGCAAGAACCACATTCTTTCCGGTGTATTTCTCACCATTGACTTCCACGGTGTCGCGCGAGACTAACTTTCCAGAACCTTCGACATAAGTGATGTTGCGGGACTTCACTAAGCCTTGCAGTCCTTTGTGAAGCTTGGTGATAACACCATCTTTATAGGCATTAACTGCGACCATATCCATAGAATGAAATTCAGCTTTCACTCCAAATTCGGAGGCATGACGAGCGCCATCTGCTATTTCACCTGCGTGGAGGAGGGCCTTTGTGGGAATGCAGCCGCGGTGTAAGCAGGTGCCACCTAACTTGTCTTTCTCAATCAATACAACGCTGAGACCAAGTTGAGCCGCCCGAAGCGCACACGCATAACCGCCGCTTCCGCCGCCGAGTACTACTAGATCAAAGTTCGCCACAATCAACCTCGCAGATCATTGAAATTTCTATGGTCCTATCCTGCCAGCATCAGCGAGATGCCATGGACTCCGCCAGCGCGACGAGAGTGCGAAGTGCGACACCTGTTCCGCCCACTGGGGTATATCCGTGAGGCTTTGCATCGTTATATGCGGGACCTGCAATATCGAGATGGAGCCATGGAAGTTCTGGAGTCACAAATTCCTTGAGGAAGAGTCCAGCAACCAACATGCCACCCATGCGATCTCCAATATTTGCGATATCTGCAACAGGTGAGTCAAGAGAAGCGCGAAGCTCTTCGGGTAGCGGCATCGGCCAGAATTGTTCGCCAGTTGATTGCGCAATTTCTAGGAATGTATCTGAAAATTCTTGATTATTTGTCATGACTGCGCTCGTGCGAGTTCCTAACGCAACAACTTGAGCACCAGTGAGAGTTGCAACATCAACGAGTCCATCAAGTCCGCCAGCTTTCTTGCCAACCTCTGCGGCTTTCATCATCGCATCAGCAAGAACAAGGCGACCTTCGGCATCGGGATTGAGAACTTCTACAGTCTTTCCACCATAGATAGTGATGATGTCACTTGGACGCGTTGCAGTATCGCTCACCATGTTTTCGGCAAGTGGAGCCCAAGCATCAATTGCGATGGGCAATCCCAATTCTGCAATCGCAAGGGCTGCAGCAGAAACTGCAGCAGCACCGCTCATATCTGATTTCATCGCTTCCATGCCTTGTGCTGGCTTTAGCGCCAATCCACCGGTATCAAAAGTGATGCCTTTCCCGACAAGTGCATATCGTTTTACATTCTTCTTCTTTGGTGTGTAGGAGAGATGAAGTAGACGAGGTGGATTAGCTGAGCCTTGTCCAACTCCGATAATTCCACCGTAACCAAGTTTGCGCAGCTGCGTGTCGTTGAGAATCTCAACTTTCACTCCAGAACCAGAGGCAAGTTTCTTGAAACGTTGTGTAAATGAATCAGGCGTGAGGTGGCTTGGAGGAGTGTTAATGAGGTCACGGACGATGAATGTGTACTTTGCGATGATTTCGCTTCGACGAAGAGATTTGGTGTATTCGCTCTTCTTTGCGCTCTTGCTATAAATCGAAATCTTTCCGAGTGGAGACTTTCGATCGGATTTTGAAGTTCCGCGGAACTCATCGAAGGCATATGCGCCTAGAAGCGCTCCCTCGGAGATTGCGGCAAACTCTTCAAGATTGGCGTGTGGAATTGCAAAGGTTGCAGATGAGTGTCCCGCTAAGTTTCTCGCAGCTGCGCCGGCAGCTCGACGTAGCGTTTCGTGCGCAAATCGATTGTTGGATGGCGCCTGACCGAGTCCAGTAAGAACGATCAATTTCGAGGCGCGGCCTGGCAATTTAATTACTTCATCAGCAGCGCCAGAAGCACCTAAATCGTCAAGTGCTTCAAGAAGTGATGAGACATCTACCTTGAGATCACCACTGTGAAGATTGAATTGAGGAGATTTCTTGGAACCTCCTGACGATTTCGAAAATCCGATGACAAGGACATCATCAATAACAGAGCTATCAGTCGCACGAATTGAGGGCATTGGGCTAGGTTATTGGAGTGAGCAAATATTCGCCATTACACCAATTCCACCTTGACGCTGGGGCCAAACTTGCAGACTTCGGCGGTTGGGAGATGCCTATTGAATATCCCGCACTCTCCGGTGGTGGCGTTCTCAATGAGCATCGCGCAGTTCGCGAAACGGTTGGACTCTTTGATGTCTCGCACCTTGGTAAAGCTATGGTCTCGGGTGCTGGCGCCTTGGAGTATTTGAATTCTGCCTTCACCAATGATTTGAACCGCATCAAGGATGGCCAAGCTCAATACACACTCATATGCGACCCTGCACGTGGTGGCGTGATTGACGATCTCATCGCATATCGCTACTCAAACGAAAAAGTCTTTCTGATACCGAACGCTTCAAATACATCTGAGGTTGTCTCTCGACTAAAGGCAAAAGCACCTTCTGGAGTTACTATTGAAAATCTTCATGAGAGCTATTCAGTCTTCGCACTACAGGGTCCGCAATCAGACCAAGTACTTAATGATCTGGGAATTCAAGCAAATCTTGATTACATGTCTTTTACTGAGACCACTATTAGCTCAAAGAAGATAGTGCTCTGTAGAACTGGTTACACCGGCGAACGGGGCTATGAAATTCTGGCTTCTTGGAGTGATGCCATGGAAATTTGGAATGTAATCCTTGAGAAAGTTCATGGATGTGGTGGCAGAGCTGCAGGACTTGGAGCGCGTGACACCTTGCGAACCGAGATGGGCTACCCACTCCATGGTCACGAATTGTCGCTGGATATTTCACCAGTAGAAGCGAGCGCTTCATGGGCAGTTACATGGGATAAGGAATTCTGGGGTAAAGCGGCTCTCATGAAGCAGCGTTCCGAAAAAAGCCATCGAGTTCTTCAAGCCATCAAGATCAGCGACCGTGGAATCCCGCGAGCAGGTATGGATGTTCTGAATGAATCAGGTGAGGTGATTGGGAGAGTAACGAGTGGGACGTTCTCGCCTTCGCTCAAAACTGGAATCGCACTCGCATTACTCAATCAAAAACTTCCACTTGATTCAAAGATAGTGATTGATGTCCGTGGTCGTCAGAGCTCAGGCGTTATCGCGCGCTTACCGTTGGTTGCATCGCACGTAAAGTGAAATTGAGACGGCTCTGAGCCCGACGTAGTGAATTAAGAAGTGGTTTAGCGGTGAGAGCAATGAGAACGGAAGTGGTGATTGCTCGCGGGATATCCCACGCCAACGCGGTCGCCAGATGAAAGACCATAAATCGTTGGAAGTTCTCCAGAATTGCCCCACCTGCGATAAACGATAGCTGGGTATCGGTGCTCGTTATCCACGGCCAGAGCTGGAGATCCATGAGAAACCCAAAAGCAAGAGATGAAAAGAGTCCGACCATAACCAAAGAGAGAATTTCAACTTTCATTTTTACTCTTCGTGTGAGTCGCGCGACTGCTCCCGCAAAGAGTCCAATCCAACCCGCCGCCAACATTTGAAATGGCAACCAAGGGCCAATGCCACCAGTCATAAGGGCTGATATCCCCATCGATACAACTCCAAGTGCGAATCCAAAGTTGGCTCCAAAAACGTATCCCGAAATAATCAGAAGAAACCACATCGGCTCAATACCAACCGCACCTGCGCCAACAAGTCGAAGTGCTGCGATGAGCGCTGCGAGAACTCCAAGGAGTGCGACCGCTTTGCTATCTAGAGCGCCCTGTGAAATATCGAGTGACACGACGCCTATGCCGATTAGCGCAATCAAAATTGCAAATGCGCGTGCTGAGTCAGGCTGAAAGATAAAGAAGTTGATTTCTGGAATAAAGAGCGGCCATGAGAAAGAAATAGCGCCTAGAAGTGAACCGAGTAGGAGTAGCACGAAAGAGCTTCTTCTATTTCTGCGCATTAACGTAGCTCTCTACTTCAGCAACCGTTAGCCATGTTGATTGTGGCAGCGCTTTGGAGACTTGCGGTGCGAATGCTGGGGAGGCCGTTAGTACCTGGCGGGTTGTTCCATCGGCAATAACTTCACCGTCAGCAAGAAAGACCACTCGATCTGCTACCTCTGCAACAAGTTCAACATCATGCGTTGAGATAAAGACCGCTCGCTTCTGTCGGTGTGCGACCTCTTTTAGATTTTGCACCAGAACTCTTTTAGCTTCGTAATCCAAGCCCCGAGTGGGTTCATCTAAGATCACAATCTTCGGTTGCGCAGAGAGAATGATGCTGAGCGCTAATCCCAGGCGTTGGCCTTCAGAGATATCTCGCGGATGTGCGCTAAGGCTGGGGATGTTCATGAGCTCGGAGTAAATCCTTAAGGTGCTGCCGCTCTCTACTTTGTTATCTCGATCGGCAAGGGCGCACTCTTCCTCAACGCTCTGTCCGTAAAGCAGGTCACTTGGTTCTTGTGGAACATATCCCACACAAGCAATGAGCTCTTGATCCGAAAAGCTTTGAGGGTCGCGACCCAATACTTCAATCGATCCGCTGATGATTGGCGCTTGCCCCACGGCACATTTGAGCAAGGTAGTTTTTCCGGCGCCATTGCGACCCATCAAGGCAACAACTTCGCCCGCGTGAAGATCAAGATTTATATCTGAGAGTGCGTACATACTGTGTGAATCTTCATATGAAGCGCTGAGATTCTTCACCTGCAAGACAGGCTCTCCAACTTTCTGCAACTGCTCGGTGGAAACATTGAGCGCTGCCTGAATTGTGGGCGCAATCTTTCTAAATTCACGAATACTTAGCGGAATCGCAGGAAGCTTGAGTATTCGCGCTAGTTCGACAAGAGGAGGCGCGATTGGTGAATCTTTGAGGACTTCGTCAGCACTGCCTAGTTCCAAAGTGCCATCACCGTGCACCAGAATAATGCGATCGACAAATTGAATAACACGTTCCAAGCGATGTTCTGCAACGATGATTGTTAATCCAAGATCGTGAACTAATCGATGCAAAATAGAGAGGACTTCTTCAGCAGCGATTGGATCAAGAGCGCTCGTTGGTTCATCGAGAAGTAGCACCTTGGGATTTGTGACAAGCGCAGAAGCAATAGCAACGCGCTGCTGTTCGCCGCCACTGAGCTCGGAGATTACTCGTCTGCGCAGGGGAGTGAGGGCAAGAAGATCTAAAACTTCTTCTACCCGCTTACGCATAACTTCAGGAGCAATGCCTAGAGTCTCGAGGCCAAATGCAATCTCTTCTTCCACGATGTCCGAGACAAAACCATGAACGGGATTTTGACCAACGATTCCAACAACATCAGCCAATTCACCAGGTTTAAGAGCGCGCGTGGATCGACCCGCCACAGAGATCTCACCCGAAAGAATTCCTCCCGTGTGATGCGGCACGAGACCATTAATGAGTTTCAGCACTGAACTCTTTCCAGCGCCAGTAAGGCCCATTAAAAGAACAAACTCACCCTCATGTACATCAAAACTGGCATCTTCAACGATGGTGCGCTCTGAATTTGGGTAGATAAGAGAGACGTTTCTGAATGTGATCATGAGGCCAACACCGGCGTGGAGATGCAGATAAAAAGAAGGAGTGCCAACCACATTGGTGGGAAATTGAGGGTCACAATTGCAAGGATTGCGTAGAGAGGCCCACTTAGCGCAAAGAGTTCGCGTTGCCCCCATTTCTCAGGTCGATATTTTGTGGGTTTATCAAAATATCCATACCCTCGACTTTCCAAACTGGCTGCTAGATCGATCGAACGCTCTAAGGAATCTTCTAAAACAGGAAGTGCAACGCTGCGCCATGACTTGATACCAATTGAGGGTTGGCCTCGCAATCGTTTTGCATTGCGAACCCTGGTGATACTTCGGGCGGCCTGAGGCGCAACTGAACTTGCAATAACACTTGCTAATCCAATTCCGTAAAATCTCTTTGGAAGAACGCGAAGCAGATTATGGGGATTGCTCAGAGCGTTAGCTCCGGCAAAGACCAGAATGAGTGCGACAAGAAGTAACGCTTCATCAAGTGCGCTCAACAAGCGCTGGCTTGTGACATCTCCACCTACGCGGATGCCAACTAGAAATTCTGGAAGCTTGATTTGGGGAAGGCTGAAGAGAACAGTTCCTGGCATCGGAACGCCAATAAGAAAACCGATGGCCATGCGAAGAGTGAAAGCGATGAGTGCAAAGCGAAGTGCCCAACGCATAGTTTGGAACCAATAGGAAGAACTTCTATTCCAGTAAACCACAAAGAGGGTGGCAGTGATGATCGCTACCGATGTCCATCGATTGTTCTGTAAAAAGAGAATGATCGTGGTGAGGGCAGCCCAGAGCCACCACAGCAACGGGTGATATTTGCTGTGCGTGGCTCGAGCTTTAGGTTGCAACTATCTGTTCCGGCGTCGATTAAAGAAAAAGCCAACTAGCAACAGGGCGGCGAGCACCGCCATGAGTAGTGGTGTGGATTGGCTGGACTGCTCAGCGTCCTCGATAGGCGCTGAAGTAGTAACCGCTTCTTGCGTTGTTGGCGCCTCAATTTCAGCACCACACTCTTGAGCCGGATATCCAGCGATGCCGCAAATCAAGCCGGAATCACCAGCGCGAACATCAAGCACGCTTTTGAGAACATCAAGGCCAACTGAACCTGCTGGAACAACAACGCAATCAGAGAAGAACTCCATAGGAGTCTCACCTTCCGGAGCGATATTGGCATCGCCAAAATCGACGACCAGTCCCACGCGCACTTTTCCAGCAGTTTCTGGAATGCCATCGCAGAGCGTTGCAAAATCGGGATCCATCATGGGTGCGACCGCAGGAATGTCATTATTGCTAAAGACAAATGTCCATCCTTCGACATCGCCATCTTTGACTTCAACAGATGGACCCGTCATTGCCGCAGTCCATGACGTGGCTCCTCCTTGAGCTTGGAAGTAACCCCAGTAGCGATATCCAGTAGCGGCGTGTGAAGATGAAATGGATAAAGAGCTTGTGATGATGAGTAGTGATAAAAGAATTGAGTGACGAGCAATCTTGCTAAACATGTGAACCTTTCAAATGAGAAAAGGGATTCACGATGGCGAAAAAAATCTCCGCCCCGCAAACCTCGACGGGTGGTAACAATGCTTCACGGTTGGTAATCCGACTTACATGCAAAACAAGTTGCAGGCTTACGGTTGCGGGTCAGCGCCGGATTCTCACCGGCTTCCCCAATCCATGAGGCTATTAAGTTGTGTGCGAAATAAACCATCAAAGTGACCACCCTGCAAGGAGGCGCTACGCTCGCCCTTATGGAATATAGACGCCTCGGCAGTTCAGGTATGTACGTCTCAGAAATTACTTATGGGAACTGGATTACCCACGGCTCCCAGGTCGAGCAAGACGCAGCCTTTAAATGTGTTCGAGCCGCTTTTGATTCCGGGATTACCACTTTCGATACCGCAGATGTCTATGCGGGCACGCGCGCTGAAACAGTTCTTGGTAAAGCGTTAAAAGGCGTCAAACGTGAGTCGTATGAACTTCTAACCAAAGTCTATTGGCCGACTGGTCCCGGGAAGAATGATCGGGGCCTTTCGCGTAAACACATTATGGAATCAGTTCATGCCTCCTTGAAGAGATTACAAACCGATCACATCGACCTTTATCAATTTCATCGTTTTGATTATGAAACACCGCTGGAAGAGAGCCTTTCGGCTTTTGATGATCTGATTCGTCAAGGCAAAGTTATGTATATCGGGTTTTCCGAGTGGAACGCTGATGAAATTTCCCGCGCTCTTAAAATTCAAGATGCCAAGGGCTACACCAGGCTTGTCTCGAGCCAGCCACAATATTCAATGCTGTGGCGAGTAATCGAAAGCAAAGTCGATCCAGTATGTAGAGCAGAGGGAATTGGTCACATAGTTTGGTCTCCAATCGCCCAAGGTGCGTTGACTGGAAAATACCTTCCAGGAAAGAAGCCACCCAAAGGTTCTCGCGCTACCGACAAGAAGAGCGGCGCAAAAATGATTTCACGTTGGATGAATGACGAAGTGCTGAACGCAGTTCAAAGGCTAAAGCCAATAGCTGAACAGGAGAGCTTGACTCTTGCCCAACTAGCAGTCGCCTGGGTACTGCAAAATCCAAATGTGTCGAGTGCGATTATTGGAGCCACAAAACCTGCACAGATTAAAGAGAACGTGAAGGCAAGTGGCGTGAAGCTAAGTGCAGAAACGCTGAAGGCAATTGATAACGCTCTTGGAAATTTGCCGGAGAAAGATCCATCAAAGACTGTTAGCCCAAAGCCTCGCGCGTAGCAACGCGAATTTAGATTTTTTCGCCGCGCTTAACTTGAGGTAATGGCGCGCGCAAACGTCGAATCTGAGTGGAGCGCAACCAGCCATACATGCCCAGTCCTTTTAGTGGTGCGTCGGGAAATCTCTGAGCAACTTCGCGTTTGATTCGGCGCGTGAGGAAGAGGCCATCGATGACTGAAAAGAGAAGCGCGGAATACATTAGGGCGATTGCTGCGAACTGAACGTAGACGACGGGAATCAGAGTCATAAAAAGAACGAGAACAATGATTGGTAAGAAAAATTCGCCGATAGAGCGACGAGAATCTACGTAGTTGCGGATGAATTTTCTTACGGGTCCCTTGTCACGAGGTGGCAGCGCATTTTCGTCACCGCGCATATATGCATCGCGTTGTTGGGCGCGGAGAACTCGAGCTTGTGCTTTTTGAAGCTTCTTCGCTTCTTTTGTTGCGGCGGGAGCCAAGCGATTCACAACGCGTTGCTGTTCAGCCTCTTTGCGCTTAGGAGTCGGGCGTCCTTTTTTCTCTGCAGGTTTCTTCTCGGCCATGAGCGTTACGGTAAAGCCAGCATTCGCTCTAACGCAACTCGGGCAAAATTGGCTGTTGTTGGATCGACTTTGATCTGATTCACCAACCGACCTTCAACAAGTGATTCCATCGCCCAAACAAGATGTGGCAGGTCAATCCGGTTCATGGTGGAGCAATAGCAGACTGTTTTATCCAGGAAGATCACAGACTTGTCTGGGTTATTGGCAGCAAGACGCTTCACGAGGTTAAGTTCGGTGCCAACCGCCCAAGCTGAGCCAGAAGGCGATTCAGTTACCGTTTTGATGATCATCTCGGTGCTGCCAACAACATCGCTATTTCTCACAACATCATGCTGGCATTCAGGGTGAACCAGTACTTGGATTCCTGGAACTTTCTGACGTACTTCATTGATGTTATCAAGGGAGAAGCGACCGTGCACCGAACAATGCCCACGCCAGAGAATTACTTTCGCATTGATAATCTCGTGATCAGATAATCCTCCATTAGGTTTCCATGGATTCCACAGCACGCAATCACTTAACTCCAAACCAAGTTTAAGAACTGCGGTGTTGCGACCTAAATGCTGATCAGGAAGGAAGAAGACTTTCTCGCCTTTATCGAAAGCCCAACGCATCGCTCGTTCCGCATTCGAAGAGGTACAGACCGCGCCACCATTTTCACCAGTAAAGGATTTGATGGCAGCGGAGGAATTCATATATGTGATTGGGATTGTTTGATCTGCGATTCCCAGTCTTTGAAATACTTTCCATGCATCCGAGACTTGATTTGCGGTGGCCATATCAGCCATGGAACATCCAGCGGCTAGATCTGGGAGAATTACTTTTTGTTGGTCGTTAGTAAGAATATCCGCGCTTTCTGCCATGAAGTGAACGCCGCAGAAGAAGATGTATTCAGCTTTTTTATTTTCGGCAGCAGCTTGAGCGAGTTTGAAAGAGTCACCAGTGATATCGGCAAATTGAATTACTTCATCTCTTTGATAGTGGTGGCCCAAGACCATTGCCCGCGAGCCAAGAGCGAGACGCGCCTTGGTGGCACGTTCAACGAGATCAGGATCGCTGGGGGATGGGAGTTCGCCGGTACATGAGACGCCGCGTTCGCTCGATAGGTCAGATTCTCGCCCCAAAAGGAGTAAATCTGTTAGGGATCTCATCACTCGGTCATTATCGCGCGAAAAATGGGAATGCGGGGAGTAAAGTAGGCGTTGCGATTCATACAAAGTGAGAGCTAGCTCGATTGGGCCAGCATCGTAGTTCGAGCACAATTGGGTAGATGGAGTGAAAATGACAACCGAGACAACGACCGAGTCAACAACGACTGGTATCAATCTAACTTCTGGAGCGGCTGAAAAAGTTGCTGCGCTGTTGGCGCAAGAAGGCCGTGATGATTTAAGTCTTCGCGTTGCAGTCCAACCGGGTGGTTGCTCTGGTCTGCGCTATCAGCTCTATTTTGATGATCGCGCTCTTGATGGCGACACTGTTTCTGCCTTTGGCAGCGTTAAAGTTGTGACCGACAAGATGAGCACTCCTTATCTGATGGGCGCCACTATTGATTTCGTGGATACCATCCAGAAACAAGGCTTTACTATCGACAATCCCAACGCCCAGGGTTCATGCGCTTGCGGCGATTCTTTCAACTAACTCTGTTATTACCGTTTCGTTCTGATCTGGCTTGAGGGTTAACCTCACGTTTCCATTCTCTGAGAAGCCCATGGACGTAAGTACATGGCTAGGAGATAAAGCGCCGGCGCCGCAGGCCGAGCCTGCGTCAATGAGGAATCCTGCATGCTCAACTTTGCGAAGAACTTCTTCAGCAACTGAATCAGCTAGAACGAGCGCAATGAATCGCGGATCGTTTTTCTGGTCATCTCCGACTACGCGAACACCCTTAATTTTGGAGCGCAATAGTTCTCGAGTGAAAGTGTTGAGTTTCCTCAAGTGAGCAAAATCTTCAGCAGCGCTTTTCACCCAATTTTCTAGCGCGACCGCCGTAGCTAGGAGCAACGGTTTAGAGAAAGATCCAAAAACTCGGCGGTTATCCAATTCTGGTCCAGGATTTCGCCATTTACTCTGATGTGAAATACCAATTAGAGCAATTCCTTGAGGTCCAGCAAAACTTCGAGGGTCCCATAGTGCGCTATCCCATTTTTCTGGGAGACGATTCAGCGGAAATGACGCGGTCATATCGGCAAAGAGCGAGTGGTTATCTTCGAGTTTAGGTAATTCTTGGATAGCGCCCATTTCACGATTGGTTGCTTGCCAGGAAACTACCGATGACTTTTCCTGCGCGAGCGCGCTTTGAAAATCAACGAGCCCTGTCGAGCTAGGTTTGAGCGACGTAGCTAAGCCACCCGAATTGATATGAGAACGAGCGAAAGCATGAACTACCTGGCGGTCAATCTCCGAATAGAAAAACTTTTCTGAGGGATCTTTGAGAAGACCACCAAGCGCTGTTTGAAAACCAAATCCCAATTCGCCCACCACTTCGAGTTCGGAATTCTTGATTCCAAGATTGTCAGCGATAGTTTCACGCGCTGTTCCAATCAGATTTCGTAACTGAGCAGATTGGTGATGCAGTTTGCTTGGGTCAACCCAGCCAGAATCAAAGAAATACGCCAATAAATCGCGCGCCGCAGGATGCAGCGGCAGGTCATTTTGAAAGTCGCGAATTGAGGGAGTGTTCTCTGTGATAGGGGACACCCTTGGAACGGTACCCGCTAATGGGCGTTGATGCGAGGTCGGACTATCCTTAGCGCATGCTGCGCCGCGTTTCGGTTCTGGCTTTTCTGGCCACCTCGGGCTTCTTGACGGGATGCTCCAATCAGGAACTCACAGGCATTGGCTTTGAAGGAAACGTTACGAGTGTCAATGAATCCTCCTTTGGACTATGGCAAGGCGCATGGCTTGCTGCAGCGGTTGTTGGCGTCATAACTCTCATCCTTATTCTCTGGCCCGCTATTTTTCACCGTAGAAAAGAAGGTGAAAGTTTTCCTCGCCAATTTCAGTACAACGTTCCTGCGGAAATTGCCTACACCGTCATCCCATTCATCATCGTCGCAGTTTTATTTGGATACACCGCAAAGGCAGAGAGTGAGATCGTCAGGGTTTCGCCAGCAAGTACTGAAGTTCATGATGTGACAGTCAATGGCATTCAATGGTCGTGGCAGTTCACGTACGAAGAAGCAGGTCCAGGAACCACTGTTACGGGAACGCCAGCGCAACCTCCTATCCTTTATATGCCTTTGGGGGAGAAAGTTCGCTTCACCTTTACAGCATCTGATGTGATTCACTCTTTCTGGGTGCCTGAGTTCATGATTCAAATGCAAAATATTCCAGGTGTAACCAACAAGCTTGAGTTTGCTGCTAATGAGCTCGGTGAATATCGCGGTTTCTGCAACATTCTCTGTGGCCGCCAACATTCGCAGATGAGATTTACCGTCAAAGTTGTGACTCCATCAGAGTACGACGCATATATACAATCACTCAAGGCTGGTGCTAACGGATGACCACGTACGCAACACGACCCATTTCTGATGAAGCAACCCCTCAGCGTCCCGCCCCTACCTCAAAAGGCCGACTGGCCGTAAAGATTTTGACATCGACCGATCACAAGACCATCGGTTATCTCTACCTTGCGACATCTTTTGCTTGGTTCTTGATTGGCGGAATACTTGCGCTTCTAATTCGCGCTGAGTTAACGCGCCCCGGTATGCAATTTTTAAGCTCAGAACAGTACAACCAAGTTTTCACAATGCACGGCACGATCATGTTGCTGATGTTTGCAACGCCGCTTTTCGTTGGCTTCGCAAACGTCATCATGCCTCTTCAAATTGGCGCGGCAGATGTTGCATTCCCGCGTATGAATATGTTGTCTTATTGGCTTTATCTTTTTGGTGGAATTGTTGCCTTCGCAGGTTTCTTAAGTCCGGGAGGCGCAGCCTCTTTTGGATGGACTGCATACGCGCCGCTGTCTAACGACATCTATTCGCCTGGAATCGGTGCAGATCTCTGGATTCTTGGACTTGCAGTAAGCGGTCTTGGAACAATTCTTGGTGGCGTTAACTTCATAACCACAATCTTCACTATGCGTGCCCCTGGCATGACGATGTTCCGTATGTCGATCTTCTCGTGGAACGTACTTCTGACCTCAATCCTCGTTCTCATTGCATTCCCGCCGTTGGCCGCCGCACTTCTTGGATTGGAATCCGATCGCCTCTTCGGTTCTCAGATTTTCGATCCAGCAAATGGTGGTGCGATGTTGTGGCAACATCTCTTCTGGTTCTTTGGACACCCCGAGGTTTATATTCTTGCGCTTCCATTCTTTGGAATCGCAACAGAAATCTTGCCGGTCTTCAGTCGTAAGCCAATCTTTGGTTATAAAGGACTCATTGCGGCGACAATTGCAATCGCAGCGCTCTCTGTTGCAGTGTGGGCCCACCACATGTACACATCGGGGCAAGTTCTCTTGCCATTCTTCTCGTTTATGACATTCTTGATCGCAGTTCCCACTGGTGTGAAGTTCTTTAACTGGATCGGAACAATGTGGCGTGGCTCGATCACCTTTGATACGCCCATGCTCTGGGTTCTTGGCTTCCTGATCACCTTCTTACTTGGCGGTTTAACTGGCGTTATTTTGGCTAGCCCGCCGCTGGATTTTGCGGTATCTGCTTCTTACTTTGTTGTCGCGCACTTCCACTACGTTCTCTTTGGCACAGTCGTCTTTGCGATGTTCGCTGGGTTTTATTTCTGGTGGCCGAAGATGACCGGACGCATGCTCAATGAAACTCTTGGCAAGATTCACTTTTGGATCCTCTTCGTTGGTTTCCACACCACATTTTTGATTCAACACTGGTTGGGAATTAAGGGCTTCCCACGTCGATATGCGGATTACCTCGCTACAGATGGATTTACCATCATGAATATGGTTTCAACGGTCGGTTCGACTCTACTTGCGCTCTCGATGATTCCATTTGCAATCAATATCTGGATTACCCGTAAATCTCCTAAGGTGACTTCAGATGATCCGTGGGGTTATGGATCCTCACTTGAGTGGGCGACGTCATGTCCACCTCCTCGACACAATTTCCATCGCATGCCAGAAATTCGTTCAGAGCGTCCAGCCTTTGATCTACACCACCCAGATCACGCAAAGATCGAAGGTCATTAAGAATGAAGTCTGGTTACCGCCTCTTTCTCTTTCTTTTTGCTTTCTACGCCATCGTCGGCGCGATTTATTGGTGGTTAGGTGGAGAGCCTCTCGGAGTTACCGCAATATTTCTCAGCGCCGGACTTGCTCTGATTATCGGTTACTACTTTTGGTTTATTAATCGTCGCACAGGGGGAGTCCTTCCTGAAGATAATCCGGAGGCTCTTATCTCGGATGGCGCTGGTGAACTAGGTTTCTATAGCCCGCATTCTTGGTGGCCGCTACCAGTAGGACTTGCAGCCACAGCTCTCGGACTCAGCCTCGTGATTGGTTGGTGGTTGACACTTATTACCGCTGGGGCGCTCATCATTGCGGTGATGGGGTTTGTTCTCGAATACGAACGTCCATCAAACTCACCATACGGCTCTGATTCTCTTCATTAAATTCCCGCAATTTTTTGGTTAGATTTAAGACATGACCCTTCGCGCTGAGATTCTTGATACTGGCAATCCCAAAATTAAATCTGCATCAATCATCATCAATGCGCCGGCCTCGAAGATCTTTGATGTCATCGCAAACCCACAGATGCATTCCATCATTGACGGCTCCTATTCTGTCCGCTCCGTTATCAAAGGTCCTAAACGATTAGCCCTTGGATCTAAATTCGGGATGAATATGGAGATTGGGATTAAGTATCGAATCACGAATACCGTAGTTGAGTTTGAAGAGAACAAACTCATCGCGTGGCGTCACCTTGGTCGCTGGATCTGGCGTTATGAATTGAAGGAAATCTCTCCCACTCAGACCGTAGTTATTGAAAGCTTTGATGGCACGACGACGCCATTGAATTTATGGTTGAAGGTCCGCAAGGCATATCCCTATACACAAAAAGCTGTAGCGAAAACGCTAGTGCGTTTAAAGGAATACTGCGAAGCTAATTAACCGCGACGGTAATTAGTGGTGATCTTCGATTTCCAACACTTCTTTAGGTGTTGGCTTTGCGATCTGCTCTTGATTCGCGCGCGATAGGCGAGCCTGTATTTTTGCCTTCGCACCTTTAGGGTTTCGTACGCCATTGGCATCAGCCGCAACCGGTTCGAGCGCGGGAAGTTGTTCGTGTTGAGTGAGCAAGTAAGCCCTCTGAGGTGAGAGCGGTTCATGTACTTCAATGAATTCGCCATGTGGCAACATGACAAGGCGTCCGGTCTCGCGACCATGGAGTACTAATTCGCGGTCTGCGCGCTGCAGCGAGAGACAGATTCTCTTGGTTATAACAAAGACCAACGGAGGAAGAACGATAATTCCTATGCGGGTAAACCACATGATCTGGTTAATCGAAAGATCAAAGTGCGTTGCAATGAGATCGTTTCCGCCGTTAATGAGAGCGACCAACATGAAAGTGATGGACATTGCGCCGAGGGCGGTGCGGTTGGGTGCATTTCTAGGACGATCAAGAAGGTGATGCTCGCGCTTATCTCCTGTCATCCAGCTTTCGATAAACGGATAGAGCGCCATTCCAGTAAAGATGATTCCAGGGATGATTAATCCCGGAATGAGAATGTTCCAGGAAATTGTGTAGCCAAACCAATAAGTTTCAAGTGGTGGCGCCATACGAACCAAGCCATCGAGCCAACCCATGTACCAGTCTGGCTGTGATCCGGCAGAAATCTGCCCAGGCGTGTAGGGGCCGTAGAGCCAGAGGGGATTTATGGAGGCGAAGGCGCCGAGGAAAGCAGTCACGCCAAAGACAATAAAGAAGAACCCGCCAGCTTTTGCCATATAGACCGGCATCAATGGATAACCAACAACATTCTTTTCGGTGCGACCTGGACCTGGGTATTGAGTGTGTTTCTGGTACCAGACCAACATCAAGTGCGCTGTAATCAAAGCCAGGAAAATTCCAGGAATTAAGAGAATATGGACGACATAAATTCTTTGGATAAACATCTCGCCCGGGAATGCTCCGCCGAAAATAAAGTACGCGAGGTATGAGCCCACTACAGGGAGCGCTTGAATAATTGCTTCTGCGATGCGGATACCGGTTCCAGAGAGTAGATCATCTGGAAGTGAGTAACCGAGGAATCCTTCAACGATTCCAAGAGTTAGAAGTCCAACTCCGATGATCCAGTTGAACTCGCGTGGCTTACGAAACGCGCCGGTAAAGAAAACGCGCATCAAGTGAGCAACCATCGCCGCCATAAAGATCAAAGCTGCCCAGTGATGAATCTGGCGCATTAGCAGTCCACCACGCACATCAAAAGAAATATGTAGCGTAGATGCGTAGGCCGCAGACATCTTCAAGCCTGAGAGCGGTTCGTATGAGCCTTCATACTCAACTTCACGCATTGAAGGATCAAACCAGAAAGTTAGAAATGTCCCCGAAAGCAAAAGAATGATAAATGAATAAAGAACTATTTCACCCAACATAAAGGACCAGTGATCAGGGAAGACTTTTGTGAGCGTCTTCTTTAGCCACTTTGCTGAGCCAGTGCGTTCATCCACATAGTTCGCTACTTGTCCCGCTACGCGTTCACGTGCGCTCACTTGGAATCACGCTCCCAGAAACTAGGTCCGACGGCTTCATTAAATGGCGCCTTCGCCACGATGTAACCCTCACTGTCTACAGTGATTGCTAATTGTGGCAGTGCTCGGGCCGCTGGTCCAAAGATAACTTTGGCGGCACGAGTCACATCAAAAGTCGATTGATGGCAAGGACAGAGAAGATGTTTTGTGGTCTGTTCATAGAGAGCTACGGCACAGCCCATGTGTGAGCAAATCTTCGAGAAGGCGATGATGCCTTCATAGGTCCAAGAAAGACGCTCGGGATCGAGATTGAACTCCTCAGGTCGAATGCGAATGAGAAGCACAGAATCTTTTGCGATGTCATCTAGGTGGCGTTCTTTTCCTGGTGGGAATTCGGGTTGCACTTGAGCAACGCCACCGACCTCTAGATCTGAAGGTTTGAGTGGTCGATCGCCTGGATCTGTAACAAGGCGCGTTCCAGCTTTCCAATTTGTTTCGTTTAATTCATTCTCAGGAAGCGGTCCAAGATCGCGAAGCAAGAGAATCGGGGAGAGGCCAACCAAACCGAGTGCAAGTCCCATGGTTCGCTTTATGAAAGGGCGGCGACCGAGACCTGCTTCACCAGCGCGCTCCTTGACGGTTGCCACAAATGCCGATCGATCTTCATCTTTGGAGCGCTGCTCCTTACGGTGATCAATTACTTCGTGATCGGGCATGAGCGTTTTTGCCCAATGAACAGCAGCCATTCCAATAAAGAAGAGTGACATGGCAAGGCCAAGTCCCAAGAAAAGTTGGTGCGCATTGGTAGTGCCCATGATGGGAAGAAATATGAAGATTGACTCGTCGATTCCTACATAGGCATAGATAAAGAGCAGGGTTCCAAAGACAGAAAGTAGAAAGAGAATTCCAACTTGGCGTTCAGCTCTCTTTGCCGCGCGAGGATCCACATCTGCTTTTCGATGAATATGTTCAGGTAAACCTGGATCGGTTAACGGTGCAATTTCATTTGACATTTTTATCGAGCCTTCGTTGTAAGCCACACAGCAACGCCAATGAGTAAACCAAGTCCGAGTGTCCACGCAAGCAAGCCTTCGGTTACAGGACCTACGCGACCAAGAGCTGCGCCGCCAAGGGCTGGTTCGTTTTCAGCATGCTTAATCCATTTGATGATGGATAGCTTTTCCTGGGGAGTTAGGACTGAGTCTGAGAAGACTGGCATTGCTTGCGGTCCAGTCAACATCGCCTCGTAAATGTGTTTAGGTTCAACACCCATAACAGTTGGAGCATATTTTCCTTGGGTAAGAGCTCCACCTTGGCCGGCAAAGTTATGACACATGGCGCAGTTATTGCGGAAAAGCTCTCCGCCTTCAGCCGTATCACCACTTCGTTCCCACGCTAATTCTTCATTAGTTACTGCAGCAGGGCCAGGAGCAAGGGAAGCAACGTATGCCGCAAGAGCAGCAGTCTCTTCCTCGTTGTAGACCGGTTCTTTTCTCATTGCCTGATGGCTCATATCAGCCATTGGCATACGACCTGTTGCTACTTGGAAATCAACTGATGCTGCTCCAACTCCAATAAGCGACGGTGCAATCCCAGCGCCCTCGGCATTAAGTCCGTGACACGATGAGCAACCTCTCGCGAAGATTTCTTTTCCTTCAGCAATGAGAGTTGCCTTGTCGGATGTATTCAGTACTGCACTCTCTGACGCTGCCTGTGCAACGGTGTAGCTAATTCCAACAAAGAGCAATCCTGCGAGCAGAAGGAATGGTCCCGCAAATCGGTGGCGGCGATATCTGGAGATGAACCTCATTTATTGCACCAAGTAAATTGCTGAGAAGAGAGCAATCCAAACAATGTCAACGAAGTGCCAGTAATAAGAGACCACGATTGCAGTGGTTGCTTGAGAGTGGCCAAAACGTCGGGCTTTTGAAACTCGGATCATCACAATTAAGAAAGCAATCAAGCCGCCGGTTACATGTAAGCCATGGAAGCCCGTTGCCAAATAAAAGACGGAACCGTACGGAGAAGAAGAAATGGAGAGACCTTCATGAACGAGTTCGGCATATTCGAATACTTGGCCACCGATAAAGAAAGCGCCCATAGCAAAAGTAAGAGCAAACCATTCGCGCATTCCCCACTTCGAAATCTGAAGGAGCGTTCCAGTGCGCGCATTTTGAAAACGTTCGGCAGCGAAAACTCCAAACTGGCATGTGACAGAAGAGAGGACGAGAACGGTGGTGTTGAGCGCAGAGAATGGAATATTGAGATATCCGACGCCTTCAGTCCATTTCTCTGGTCCTTGGACGGCGCGCGTCGTGAAATACATTGCGAAGAGCGCAGCGAAGAACATCAACTCACTTGAGAGCCAGACGATCGTTCCTACTGCAACGATGTTTGGTCGATTAAGTCGAGGTGGGGTGGCTACCGCGCTACTCATAGGGGGGATTATTCCCGAAAAGCCTTCATTTTCAGCCGTTGATAGCTCAGAAAGATAGGTCGGTGCGGTGAAACGCATCACGCGCAGAAAGAGCAAACAAAGGTGAAAATCAGCCCCTAGAATTGCCTGAATCATGGGAACTCAATCAGAGCAAACATTAGGGATCGCCCTCTTTTCCGACGATTCATCGGTGCGCGAAACCGTGAAAAAAGCGCTGGGCTCTCGCATTGCTCCCGATCTACCGCCGCACACAATTTCTGAGTTTGCGACAGGTCCTGCTTTGCGCGCTCGCGTGGATGGCGGCAAGAACTTCGATCTCTATATCTTGGACGGGGAATCAGTTCCTGAAGGCGGATTGGGGATTGCCAAGCAATTAAAAGATGAAGTTTTCAATTGTGGAACTGTCATTGTTCTGGTTGGTCGAGCATCCGATGCCTGGCTAGCTGGTTGGTCACGCGCTGAAGGCGTTATCAGTCACCCAATAGATCCCTTCACAATTGCTACAACAGTTGCGGATATCTTCCGCAAATCACGCGTCACGGCCTAAATCATGAATTCCTCTTCTCCTTCGTGGGAGGACGTTTTTGCCACCCTTGCCACAAAATCTGAGTTAAGTGCTCCCCAGATCGAATGGGCGATGAATGAGATTCTTGAAGGCGCGAGCTCTACTGAGAACACAAAGAGGTTTCTCCTCGCTCTCAAAGAAAAAGGCGAGACAGCAGATGAAGTTAATTCTCTTGTCGATTGCATGTATCGCAAAGCATCTCTCATCGAGATTCCAGATCGTGCAGTCGATATTGTCGGAACCGGTGGAGATGGCGCGAACACAATCAATATTTCAACGACGGCGGCCATCATTACTACGGCTGCCGGCGCGCGCACTATCAAACACGGAAACCGCGCTGCAACATCAAGAAGTGGCGCAGCAGATCTTCTCGAATCTCTTGGTATCAACATCACGCTAGGAGCCAAAGGCGTTGCAGAGTGCGTACGGAAGATTGGAATTGGTTTTGCGTTTGCCCCAACATTTCATCCGGCCATGAAGCACGCCGCACAGGCTCGGAAAGAGCTTGGAGTACCGACAATATTTAACATCTTGGGCCCTCTTGCTAATCCAGCCAAGCCACAGTGCGTAGCAATTGGCGTTGCAAGGGCGGAGTTATTGGAGACAGTCGCCGAAGTTCTAGCTAAACGAGGCTGCGAAGGTTTTGTCTTTCGGGGGGATGATGGTCTTGATGAAGTTTCGCTCAGCACAACCACAACCGTCTTGATCATCAAAGATGGCGTCCTTCGCCGTGAAATTTTTGATCCGAGCGAAATTGGATTAGAGAAGTTCCCATTGAGCGCTCTCAAAGGCGGAACTCCCGATGAAAACGCCCAGATTACTCGTGGGATTTTTGCCGGAGAATTAGGGGCATATCGGGAATCTGTGCTGATTAATGCAGCTGCTGCGATTGCTGCCTTCAAAGGTGATTTTCATCTCGGTATAGAGCAACAATTTGCCAACGGATATGTTCTTGCTAAACAAGCGGTGGATAGTGGAGCTGCACTTCACCTTGTGGAGCGTTGGGCAGATCTTTCAAACGAGTTAGCAAAGTCCTCTTTATAGCGGAGGGAATCTGAAACTTCCCTAACTCGTTCCAAATTCTCTCGCGCTGCACCAGAGCCGAAAGTGGGCATGCACCATTCACCTTGAATATCGATAAGTCTGATTCCGTCGTGCGAAAGGTAGCGAAGCAGAACTTCAACCTCTTCATGATGAGATGCGGGAAGTATCTCGCCATTATCGACAACGACATCTGCTGTGAGAATCAGACTTTCAATGACATCGCGATAATTGGCAGAGCTACCTTGGGCGCTTCCGGCTAGCCGACCATAACGAATAACAATGAACTCCCATTGCCGTGGCGAAACTGGAAGAGCTGCAATCAGGTGTGGAACTCGGGTGAGAGATCTAATGCGCTGCCCGCGTGCAGTACCGCGAATAAATGAGCTAAGTCGGTTACGTAATTCAGCGGCCTCTTCAAAACGTTCTTGATGAGCCAACTCCTTCATTCTTTGATTGATGGAGTTAAGGATTGTGGTGGCGTCATGATGCATCGAAATCTGAGTGGTTAAGACATGAGATGAATAAGAGTCAACTGATTCCTTACCCACGCAGGGAGCGCCGCACTTTTTCATATCAAAGAGGGCGCAGGGACTTGCACTTTTCATGGAATTTAGTGTGATGCGAGGGGAGCATTGGCGAATTTGAGTAACTTCATAGATTGCTTCAATCGCGCGAGCTGCTTCATCACGGCCATTGAATGGTCCGCACCATCCGAGATCATCGGAGAGTCCGCGCTGGCCTCGGACCGAAACCAATCTTGGGAAATTCTCTTCTGTAATTTTGACCCATACTGCTTTTTCTTGGAATTTCGAGCGACGATTAAAGCGCGGTTGCTTTTCTGCAATAAGACGTAGTTCGCGGACTTCTGCTTCAATAATGGTTGGAGTCTCGATGTAATCGAGATAGTGGGCCAGAGTGATCATGTCATGTATACGTTTACGTGTTTCTGCGGCAGTGAAATAGGAACGAACGCGATTCTTAAGGTTGCGAGTAGTGCCGATATAAAGCGGCTCACGTTGTTCATCCCTAAAGATGTAGACGCCAGGACTGTTCGGGAGACCTTCTGCTAGGTAACGCTTCTTTCGTTGTGAGTCAGTAATGCGATTTGAGAATGATTTGAGATCCTCCAATGTTGTGACGCCAAAGGAACCCAATCGATCCAGAATCCCATGAAAAACATCAACTGTGGCGCGCGCATCAGAGAGCGCACGGTGATCTGGATTTGTAGCCGCGCCAAAGAAATTTGCAAGTGTTGCAAGCTTGCAATTTGGCGCCTCATCACGAGTAACGACACAACGCGCCACGCGCGCTGTGTCGATGACCTGGAACTTGGGCCACGGCGTTGCGCACTCCAGTGCCGCAGCTTTTAGAAATCCGATATCAAAAGGCGCATTATGTGCAATCAAAACTGTTTCTTCCGGAGAACCAGCAAACTCTAAGAACGAAAACAACGCTTCACCGATCTTGGGAGCTTCAATGACCATGGCATCAGTGATGCCAGTCAGCACAGTGATGAAGGCCGGAATGGGCGATTCTGGGTTTACAAGAGTTTGGAATTCTCCGATGATTTCTCCGCCACGAATTTTCACCGCACCAATTTCGGTGATAGAAGAATTGGAATGCGAGCCACCGGTTGTCTCTAGATCAACAACTACAAATGTGGTATCGATGAGAGCGCGCCCAATATCGTCGAAAGTGGGCTGCCATCCAAGGGCTGCACCACGTTTCAAAGATTTCTGATCACTCACGTAGGTAAAGGTAGATGGGATGAATGACATTTACGGTGATTGTGCTTAGGGTTCGTATGTGAGTATTGAGGGCGCCCCGGAAGGCTGGATTAAGGATTACTTTGCCGCCGGTACCGGACCCAACGAGAAAATCGGCGTGCTTCTTGTACATGGCTTCACGGGAACTCCAGCCTCAATGAGGCCGTGGTCTCACTACCTCAATGAACGCGGATACACCGTCTCCGTCCCGCTAATGCCGGGACACGGAACAACGTGGCACGACCTGAATCATGTGCAGTGGCAAGACTGGCCAGCAAAAGTTGAAAGTGAACTAAAAAAATTACGAGAACGGTGCTCCAAGGTCTTCATCTGCGCTCTATCGATGGGCGGTGGGAATTCTCTGTATGTCACAGCGAAGAATCAACATCTCGTCGATGGGTTAATTCTCGTTAACCCCATGATTCACATTCCTGGAATTCAAATTAAATTCGTGCACATAATTTCCAGGATTCAGAAGTCACGGGCCTCTGTAGGAGATGACATCAAGAAGCCGGGCGTTACGGAATGGGGCTACGATGCTTTGCCATTAAAAGGCGTTGCGCAACTGTACAAGTTTCTGAAACTTTCTCGCTCGTTGTTGCCGACAATAAAGGTACCAACGTTGGTTTTTCATAGCGTTGACGATCATGTCCTGCCTGTCTCCAACACTGAAATAATCATGAGCGAATTAGGGTCATCGGATAAACAACGAATTGAGCTCACCAATAGCTACCACGTTGCAACGTTGGATTATGACGCAGAAACGATCTTCGAAAATGCGAGGATCTTTATCGAGGAGAGAAGTCGATGAGCTCAAACCCCTTCCTGACAAAATCCTCACTTGAGTATGAACTCCCGCCCTTCTCGCTGATTACTGAGGATCACTACCTCGAAGCGTTCTATGCCGGTATGAATGAGCAATTGCTCGAAATTGATGCGATATTGGCTGATCCCAATGTGACCTTTGAAAACACTATCGAGGCCATGGAGCGCAGCGGCGCAATTCTTAATCGTGTGCTTAATGTTTTTTACAACAAGTCTTCAAGTGATACTAATGATCAAATTGATGCAATCGAGGCGGAGATTGCTCCTAAGCTCGCGGCCCATTCGGATGCGATTCGACTCAATCCTCATTTGTTCTTGCGGATTAAGACTTTGCGAGGCAACACTTCTGACTTAAACGAAGAGCAGTCGTGGCTCGTCGAACGTTATTTCCGGGACTTTTCCCATGCTGGCGCGGAATTAAGCGAAGAAAGTCGTAATCGAGTTAAGGAGATCAACGAGGAACTTTCGTCTCTCCAGACCCAATTTGGCAAGAAGCTTCTCGCTGACACCAATGATTTAGCAGTTGTGGTTGATAACGTCGCCGATCTTGATGGATTAACCCCCAACCAAATTGCAGCATGCAAAGCAGCTGCAGAATCACGTGGCTTGAAGGACAAGTGGTTGATAACTATGGTCAATTTCACTGGCCATCCTTTGCTGAGTTCTCTGAAGAATCGAGCGCTGCGAGAGAAAGTAATGAAGAACTCTCTCCTTAAAGGTGGGCGCCAAAACGAGAATGACACCCAAACAGTTTTGCTTCGCATGGTGGCTTTAAGGACCGAGCGGGCGAAACTATTTGGTCTCAAGACACATGCTGAATTTGTCCTCCAAGAACAGACCGCGGCAAACCCTTCAAATGTTCATGCGATGCTAAAAAAGCTGGCACCTGCTGCAGTAAAGAATGCGCAACGTGAAGGAAAAGATATACAGGCCATCATGTCGCGGGATTCCTCTGATGAACTACAAAGTTGGGACTGGGGTTTCTATACCGAGAAAGTAAGGGCTGAGAAATACTCCCTTGATACCGCTGCGATGAAACCCTATTTTGAATTGGAGCGAGTTCTCAAAGATGGCGTTTTCTTTGCAGCGCAGAAGTTATACGGCCTCACTTTCAAGGAACGCCCAGATTTAGTCGCCTATCATCCTGAGGCTCGGGTTTTTTAAGTATTTAATGAGGATGGTTCAGCGGTAGGCCTTTACATTGGAGATTTCTATACCCGCGATTCAAAGCGCGGTGGAGCCTGGATGAATTCACTTGTGAAACAGAGCAAACTCCTTAATCAGAAGCCTGTGGTTGTAAATAACATGAATGTTTCTAAACCGCCCCAGGGAGAAGTAACTCTGCTTTCATATGATGAAACCACGACGCTCTTTCATGAGTTTGGACATGCCATCCACGGACTTCTCTCAGATGTGACGTACCCACGAGTGTCGGGGACAGCAGTGCAGCGAGACTTTGTTGAATTCCCATCACAAGTTAATGAGATGTGGATTCTCTGGCCAGAAGTTCTAGATAACTATGCAATTCACTATCAAACGGGGGAGCGACTTCCGCAAGCATGGGTCGACAAGCTCCATGAATCAGCGACATTCAATGAAGGTCATGCAACTACCAGTTACCTTTCTGCAGCGGTTTTGGATTTAGCCTGGCACTCGCTCGACGGCTCTCAAGAAATTACGAGCGTTGAAGAGTTCGAGAAAAATGCCATTCGAGATTACGGCTTGCACTATTCGCCGGTTCCCACGCGGTATAGATCGACATATTTCTCGCACATATTTGCGGGTGGATATTCAGCTGGCTATTACGGCTATATCTGGAGCGAAGTTCTCGATGCTGACACAGTTGAATGGTTTAAAGAGAATGGTGGGCTTAATCGCAAGAATGGCGATCACTTTAGAAAGGCATTAATGAGTCGTGGTGGATCTGTGGACTCGATGCAGATGTTTCGAAACTTTAGGGGTCGAGATGCAGAAATTGAACCACTGCTCCGTCGCCGAGGCTTACTTCACAATGACTGAAACCCTGAAACCAGTTGTTGTCCGCGTCGCCATTCTCAACCTCAGTTATTTTGTTGTGGAATTCTATTTTGCGCACCGATTTAATTCCGTGGCGCTATTGTCAGATAGCCTTGATTTTCTTGAAGATGCCTCAGTTAATATCTTGATATTTCTCGCATTCTCTCTTTCAGTAAGATGGCGAAAGCGGTTAAGTTACATATTTGCTCTATTGCTTCTACTTCCTGGAATTAGCTTCATTTTCAATGCTCTACAACAGATTTCAAACCCAGAAGCACCAGTCGGACGGGGCATGAGCATCGTGGGCGCCGGGGCTCTTGCTGTGAACTTTTATTGCGCACTCATCCTGAAGAAGTTCCGAGAAATCAAGGGTGGATTGGCAAAGGCAGCATATTTCTCGGCGCGCAATGACGCCGTTTCAAACGTTCTCATCATTGTGGCTGGATTGATTACTCTTGTGTGGGTGAGTGCTATTCCAGACTTGGTGGTGGGCGCCGTTATATTCATCATGAATGCCGATTCAGCCCGAGATATTCTGGATGCTGCTCGTGCCGAACATAAAGAAAGTTCGATTTAACAATGTTAGAGGCAATTTTTCTGGGAATCATTCAGGGGCTCACTGAGTTTCTTCCCATCTCTTCAAGCGCACATATAAGAATCCTCGGAGAGTTTCTACCTTCAGCTCAAGATCCCGGAGCAACCTTTACTGCAATTATGCAGATTGGTACGGAGATGGCGGTTTTGCTCTTCTTCTTCCAGCAAATCAAAGAAATCATGCGAGGTGGCAAACTCGCAAGACTCATCATTCTGGGCTCGATCCCTATATTTATTCTGGGATATCTCGGCCAGGAATACATTCGTAGCAACTTTAGATCCCTCTGGTTGATTGCCGTTACTCTCATTGGCTTCGGAATCTTGTTGGGCTACCTGGATTACAAAGGAAAGAAAGAGAAGACCATCGACAATCTCAACACTCGCGACGGCATTTTCTATGGATTAGCCCAATCCATGGCGCTTATTCCTGGAGTCTCAAGATCTGGCGCAACAATCGCGATGGGACGATTCCTTGGTTATCGCAGAGAAGATGCGCTGCGCTATTCATTCTTACTTGCGATTCCTGCGGTTTTAGGAAGCGGCGCTTACGAGTTGTTCAATTCACTGTCCGAGCCGACAAACAACTTCTCCCTGCCCGAAACATTTGCAGCAACAATCACGGCTTTCCTGGTGGGATATGCAGTTATCGCGTGGTTGATGAAGTTTGTCCAAACAAAGAGCTTCATGCCTTTTGTAATCTATCGAATCGCCTTGGGAGTACTTTTATTAGCGCTGTTAGCTTCTGGAACAATTTCGGCGTGATTGCATGACAACTGGTGGATTGAGTTCAGCAGATCTTCTACGTGAAGAAGCGACGCTTCAGTTATCTTCACTCGCAAACCACGACGCTATCGAGATTGGGAAGATTGCCACCGAAATAGGCATAGAACGGAAGTTGCCTATAGCCCTCGAAGTTCGAATTGGGGATTGGGTGGTTTATCGAGCATGTCTCTCCGGAAGTAAGCCCGAAAATGATAGTTGGATAAACCGCAAGGCTCGCGTTGTTGAACTGAAGCATCACTCCACGATGTACGAACGAGTAAAGGCCGAAGAAACTGAGATTGATTGGCATATTGAAAATGGAGTGACGAACGAGACCCATGCTATCCACGGAGGGGGCTTACCACTCATCACTAAAGATTCGGGGTTTGCGGGGATCCTTCTAATTTCAGGACTACCTCAAGTTGAAGATCATTTACTAGGAATTGAAGTTCTTACAGAATTTCTTGCGCGCCGTGGAGAAGTTCTTTAATTCCCAGAACTCGAAGTTGGTTCTGGGATAACGTTTTCTGGAATCGCACAAGGGGCGCCATCGCAACAGTTTGTCTTCATATGACAGTTTGGACATAACCACCGGGTCGAAACAGGGTCATAAGGTTTGCCACAGAAGTCGCACGGCATATGGTTATTGGCACTCACGCGGCGATTAAATCATTTCTCAGGATTAATACTGGCGACATGATGATGAGTCGGCGAGTACTTTTTCAAACTTTGACTATTCTGATGTAATCAAAAGTAGCGAAGTTTCTAGGGGTCCTGTGATAAAGATTGCGATTGTTGGTGGAGGTGCTTCAGGGCTTCTTGTTGCCCTCAATTTGGCCCGGAAATCTCAAGACAGCCTCTACATCACCATCGTTGAACCGCGAAACGTTTTGGGCGAGGGCATTGCATACAGCACACAAGATGAAGGTCATGTGCTAAATGTTCCGGCAGGGCGAATGTCGGCATTCATGGATCATCCTGAGCATTTCATGCAATGGATGGGATGCGACAAGAACACCTTTGCGCCGAGAAGAGCTTACGCTCGCTATCTTCAAGAAACTCTTCAATCATTAGACCTTAGCAAAATTAAATTGCGACACATTCAGGACAAGGCAATATCTTTAGCGCAAGAAGGTGCGGAGTGGAAAGTTGTCGTTGCAGGCGGAGAAGAGCTCTTCGCTAATGCTGTAGTTCTTGCCATCGGTCACGGTGAATCTTTTCAAATTCCGGGCGTTGGAAAGGATCTAACTTCCAAGCGCTATCTAGCTGACCCATGGCGACTTACTGTAAGTGCAGTAGATGGTCACTTGATTGGGATTGGCACAGGTTTAACTTTTATTGATCATGCTCTTACGCATATACGACGAAATTCAACGAACACAGTTACTGGGATATCCCGTAATGGGTTGATACCAGAAGCTCATCTAGCTCATCGTGCAGATCCTTTGGAAGTTCCTGCGATTGCCCGCGAGAATCCAGAAGAAATGCGTCGCTTTATTGAAGAAGCTGATGATTGGAGAGCCGCCCAAGATGGGATTAGGCATCAACTGCCTGACATTTGGCATCGTTGGAGCGAACAAATGAAAGCAAGTTTTTTGGATCACGATCTGCGTTGGTGGAATGTCCATCGGCATCGCCTAGCTCCTGAGATCGCGGAGGAAGTTAGACTTGCAATTGATTCGGGCCGAATTCGCGTTGTTAAGTCTGGCGTTTCTGGCGTCAAAGAGATTGAAGACGGCATATCTGTTGAACTAAGTAACGGTGAATCAATAGAAGGT